>NZ_JBIBKW010000002.1:659630-958914 GCF_042959465.1 Streptomyces sp. NPDC007901
GTCCGGCGCAGGCCGCCGAAGCCTGGGAGGCCCCCTCGGGCCGAGCGGTGTGAGGGGGCCGTGGGGGATGGTGCCCATGTGCGAGGGCGGCGGACAGGCCAACGTGACGGTCATCGAGCGGTTGTGAACGGGACGGTCATCGAGCGGTTGTGAGTCGTGCCGTGGTCTGCTCCGCCTCCTTCATGATCCGTTCCACCAGCTCCGCGCACGACGGCAGGTCGTCGATCACTCCGGCGACCTGCCCGGAGGCCATGACGCCGAGATCCGTTCGGCCGTCCACCATCGCCGACCTGAGCAGCATCGGGGTGTTGGCCGCCAGCAGCAGCTGACTCCAGGACAGGTCCTTGCCGTGGCGGAGGGCGAGTCCCTCGCGGAGCGTCTGCCGCCAGGTGAGTCCGGAGAGTCTCCGGAAGGCGGCCGCGTGGCGTACGGCGCGCAGCAGTCGGCGGGTTCGGCCGGTGTTCTCCAGCGAGTCGACGAGCGGGGTCCGCAGCATCCGGTGCGGCAGTCCGTCCACCGCCTGGGTCACCGTGACGTCCTTGACCGTCGCCGCCAGATATCTCGCCTTCACCGCGTCCGGCACCGTCGAGTCCGAGGTGAGCAGGAACCGCGTCCCCATGGCCACCCCCGCGGCCCCGTACGCCAGCGCCGCCACCAGCCCCCTCCCGTCGAAGAACCCGCCCGCCGCCACCACCGGGATCCGCACCGCGTCCACCACCTGCGGCAGCAGCACGCTCGTCGCCACCTCGCCGGTGTGCCCGCCGCCCTCACAGCCCTGCACGATCACCGCGTCCGCGCCCCAGGCCGCCACCTTCTCGGCGTGCCGCCGCGCCCCGACGGACGGGATCACCACCACCCCCGCCTCCTTCAGCTCGGCGATCAGTTCGGCGGAGGGGGCGAGGGCGAAGGACGCCACCCGCACACCCCCGTCGATGATCAGCCGGACCCGGTCGCCGGCGTCGGCCGCGTCCGCCCGCAGGTTCACCCCGAACGGGGCGTCCGTACGGCACCGCACCTCGGCTATCGCGGTCCGCAGCTGGTCCAGGGTCATCGTGGCGGAGGCCAGGATGCCGAGGGCTCCCGCGTTGGCCGTGGCCGAGACCAGCCGGGGTCCCGCCACCCAGCCCATCCCCGTCTGCACGATCGGATGCCGGACCCCGGCCAGCCGGGTGAGCGCGGTCTCCATCAGCCCGCGACCTCCTTCGTCCGCGCCCCGGCCGGATCCAGCACCTCGCGGATCAGCCGCAGCTCCTCCTCGCTCGGTTCGCGGGTGTACGGCACCTCGTCCGGGACGGTGAGCTCGAACTCCGTCGCCTCCCGCACCTGGTCGACGCTCACCCCCGGATGCAGCGCGGCCAGCCGCATCGAGCGGTCGGGGGTCTCGAAGTCGAGGACGCCCAGGTCGGTGACGACCCTCGGGACGCGGTGGAAGCGTTCCGTGCCCGGGTGCGCCGCGACCCGGTCGTATCCCACCCCGCACACCATGTCGACCTTCGTCACGAACACCCGCCGGGAGTGCTTCGGGACCCAGTAACTCGTCGGGTTGTTGAGGGTGTTGAGCGGGGCGCCGCGCACCCCCAGCAGCTGGCGGCGGGGCTGCGCCCAGTCGCCGATGCAGGAGATGTTCTGGTTGCCGTACCGGTCGAGCTGGCTCGCGCCCATCATCACGTGCCGGCGCCCGCCGGACACCAGGGCGAGGTGCTGCCGGTAGGGAAGCCAGCCCTCCGGGGTCCCGTCCGGGCGGACCAGCATCGCCTCGCCGTCGGTCAGCAGCAGGTCCGGCGCGAAGGTGAGCCGGGCCAGCCGGGCGCCCAGGGAGGGGATCAGGCCCATCGGGCTCGCCAGGATCTCACCGGAGCCGCGCCAGGCCTCGGCGCAGGCGACCACGCAGTACTCGGAGCGCAGTACGTCCATCAGCCCTGCTCCTCCTGCCGGTTCCGCACCGCCGAGCGGTAGGCCTGTTCGTCCCCCGCCAGGAACCGGTCGGCGAACTCCGCCCACGGGGTGGTCGCGTACAGCCGCTGGAACTCCTCGTCCCGGCCGTAGTCGGGCGCGCAGGAGGTGAAGTGCGCGCCACCGGGAGCCTCCACGACCCCGGTCACATCGAGCCGCCTGACGAGCAACGACTGCGGCGGGGCCTCCTTCGTCAGCTCGGCGGTGTCCACGATCCGTTCGCAGGAGACATAGGCCGCGTCCGCCGCCTGGCAGAACAGGTCGTCGAAGTACGGGTCGGGGCCCAGGTACTGCCCGTTGCCCAGCCGGTCGGCGCGGTTGACGTGGACCAGCGCCGCGTCCAGGCGCAGGGCGGGCATCGCCACGAACGTCTCCCCGTCGTCGTACGGCGAAGTGACGGTCCGCAGGCCCGGGTTGACCCGCATCACGTCCGAGCCGATCCCGGCCCGCACCGGCAGGAAGGGCAGCCGGCCCGCGGCCGCGTGCAGGCCCCACATGAACATGCCCTCGTCGACCTCCATCAGCTCGAACGCCCCGCGTTCGCGCCCCGCCCGGTAGTGCGGTTCCAGCGGCACGGAGTCGAGGGTGACGAACGCCGTCACCAGCTTGCGCACCCGGCCGGCGGCGACCAGCATCCCGACGTCCGGGCCGCCGTACGAGACCAGGGTGAGATCGCCGATGTCGCTCCGGAGTAGCGCTCTGACCAGGGACATCGGCTTGCGCCGGGAACCCCAGCCGCCGATGCCGAGGGTCATGCCGCTGGTCAGCCGGGCGACGACCTCGTCGGCGGTCATCGTCTTGTCAGTCATCTGTCGCGGCCTCCTTCCCGAAGGTGTCGCGGACCCGGTCGGCCACCCCGCTGAGGGCGGCCTCGAAGGTGAAGCCCTGTTCGAAGCGGTAGCTGCGCCGTACGTCGACGGGGTCGATGCCGTTGATGGCGGCCTTGGCCAGCCGCAGCAGCCGGCCGTCCTTGGCGGCGATCTCCCGCGCCAGCTCCAGCGCGGCCGACAGCAGTTCCTCGCCCGGTACGACCCGCCACACCGAGCCGTGCGTGTGCAGCTCGGCCGCGGTCGCCGTGCGCGAGGTGTAGTACAGCGTCCGCATCAGATGGGGCGGGACCAGCCGGGCCAGATGCGTGGCCGCGCCCAGGGCGCCCCGGTCCAGCTCGGGCAGCCCGAAGACGGCGTCCTCGCTCGCCACGATCGCGTCCGCGTTGCCCACCAGGCCTATCCCGCCGCCCAGGCAGAAGCCGTGCACCGCAGCCACCACCGGGGTCTCGCACTCGTACACCGCGGCGAAGGCCGCTGCGCAGCCCCGGTTGGCGCCGAGCAGTGCGTCGCGCCCCTCCGCCTGTATCTCCTTGATGTCCACACCCGCGTTGAAACCGCGGCCCCGCGCGGCCAGCACGACACACCGGTTGCCGGGGTCGCGGCCCGCCGCGCGCACCGCCTCCGCCAGCGCGAACCAGCCGCGCACCGGCAGTGCGTTCACCGGCGGATGGTCGACGGTGACGAGCGCGACTCCCTTTTCCGGACACGAGGTGGAGACACCCATGGACGCATCAGCTACCTTCGCACTCAGCTGCCTTTCCACCAAACATTTGTTAGGTGTGAGGCTTCGAAGCTAGCAGCCGGTGCGGACGAGCGGGAGGCCCTGTGGATAACTCGCTGAGCGGCAGAACGGTCGTCGTCACCGGCGGTACCAGGGGGGTGGGCGCCGGGATCGCCCGGGCCTTCGCCGAGGCCGGAGCCCACGTCGTGGCCTGTGCCCGCAGGCCGCCCGGACAGCACCTGGACGGCGTCGAGTTCACCCCCCTCGACCTGCGCGACCCGCCCGCCGTACGCGCCTTCTTCGACGCCCTGCCCCGGGTCGACGTGCTCGTCAACAACGCGGGCGGCACCCCCTACCGGCGGCTCGCCGACGCGGACGCCGAGCGGCACGCCCGGGTGATCGAGCTGAACCTCCTCACCCCGCTGACCGCCTCCCTGGCCGCGTACGAACACCTCCGGCGGGCCCGCGGAGCGGTGCTGATGATCGGCAGCGTCAGCGGCGCCCGCCCCTCGCCGGGCTCCGCCGCCTACGGCGCGGCCAAGGCGGGGCTGGAGAACCTCGCCCGGTCCATGGCGGTGGAGTGGGCGCCGGACGTCCGGGTCAACACCCTCGTGGTCGGCATGGTCCGCACCGAACTGGCCGACCTCCACTACGGCGGCCAGGACGGCATCGACGCCGTCTCCCGCACCGTCCCGCTCGGCCGCCTAGCCGCCCCGTCCGACATCGGCGCCGCCGCCGTCTTCCTCGCCTCCGACGCGGCCGCCTACATCAGCGGGGCGAGCCTGCTCGTGCACGGCGGCGGGGAGCGGCCCGCCTTCCTCGACGCCGCAACTGCCAACAAGCCGTCCGACCAGGAGGACTGAGATGAGCGGAATCTGCGCGGGCCGGGTCGTCGTCGTCACCGGCGCCGGGCGCGGGCTCGGCCGGGCCCACGCGCTCGCCTTCGCCGCCGAGGGCGCCCGGGTCGTCGTCAACGACCTCGGGGTCGGCCTCGACGGCGGACCGGGACCGGACAGCCCGGCCGGGGCGGTCGTCGACGAGATCCGCGCGGCGGGCGGCGAGGCGGTGGCGCACGGCGGCGACATCGCGACGGCCGCCGGTGCCGAGTCGCTGGTGGCGGCGGCCCTGGAGGCGTACGGCCGCCTCGACACCCTCGTCAACAACGCGGGCTTCCTGCGCGACCGCATGCTCGTCAACCTCGGTGAGGACGACTGGGACGCGGTCATGCGGGTGCACCTCAAGGGCCACTTCCTGCCGCTGCGGCACGCGGCCGCGCACTGGCGGGCCGAGGCCAAGGCGGGCCGCACCCCGGTGGCCCGGATCGTCAACACCAGCAGCGGGGCGGGCCTGCTGGGCTCGGTCGGACAGGGCAACTACAGCGCCGCCAAGGCCGGCATCGTCGGCCTCACCCTGGTCGCGGCGGCCGAACTGGCCCGCTACGGCGTCCAGGTCAACGCGATCGCCCCGGCCGCCCGCACCCGGATGACCGAGCGGGCCTTCGCCGAGACCATGGCCGCTCCCGGCACCGGCTTCGACGCCATGGCGCCGGACAACGTCTCCCCGCTCGTGGTCTGGCTGGGCTCCGCCGCGAGCGCCGGGGTCACCGGGCGGGTGTTCGAGACAGAGGGCGGCCGGATCACCGTCATGGAGGGGTGGCGGCCCGGACCGACCGCTGACAAGGGGGCCCGGTGGACCCCGTCGGAGGCGGGGGAGACGGCGCTGAAGCTGCTGGCCGAGGCGGCGGTGCCCGGGGCGGTGTACGGGGCGTGACCTGTGGCGGAGCCTAGGTGTCGCACTCCAGTACCGTCCGGCACAGCGAGCACCGGGCCCGGACCCGGCCCCGCACCGGCACCCTGATCCGCTGGTGGCAGGTCGGGCACGGGAACGAGACGCGCAGCCGGCCGCCGCTGTCGGGGCTGAACGCGTAGGGGGAGCCGGGCTGCGGGGACGGCGCGGCGGGCGCGTGGCGGCGGTCGCGGGCGTAGCGGCGGCGGCCCGCCCACCCGGCCGCGCTCAGCGGCGGCTGCTCCTCGTCCTGGCGGGCCCGGGCCATGCCCTTCTCGTACGCCGTGTAGGCCTGCGGGCTGGTGAACCACACGGAGGGGTCCTCGTGGAAGACGAGGGAGCGCTTGGCCAGGACGTAGCCGAACTCCTCCGGGGTGAGATAGCCGAGCTTCTGGGAGGCCTCCCCGTGCTCCCGGAAGGCGTCCAGGAGCAGCCAGCCGGCGCCCAGGTAGGTGGTCGCCGTGTCCGTGAGGATCTCGTTCTCCCGGGTGCTCGGGAAGGACAGGTCCAGGCGGTGCAGATAGACGTGCATCACCTCGTGGGCAAGGGCCGCGCCGATGTCCCTGCGGTGGGTGCGGAAACGGTCGTTCAGTTCGACGAAGTACTCGGGGCCCGCGGTGAGTTCGACGTTCGCCGCGTGGGTCATGTCCTTGAAGCCGACGATCATGCGGGCGTCGGGCAGGCGGAAGTGCCGGACGATCTCGCGGGCGACGCGCTGGGAGCCGAGGTGGAGGTCGTCGGTGTCACAGAAGGCGACGTCGGCGGGGGCGACGCTGGTGGCGAAGGTCTGGACGGTGTCGTACGAGAGGCGGCGGTACAGGGCGGTGATGGCTGCCCGCACGGTGTCGAGGTGCGGGTAGCCGTGTTCTACCGGGCCGCCGTTCGCCACGCCGCTTACCCCCACAGACGTCGGCTGAGCTTTCTTTCACAGTATGCGAGGGACGGGGGAAATCGGGGGGCGGAAGGCTGTCGGATGTCTGCGGGCGGGCGGGGGCTTGTCGTGCAGTTCCCCGCGCCCCTAAAGGGGCGCCAATCGCACCGTTCGTTGATCAGTCCCCTGGAGTTCCAGGAGCCACACCTCGTTCTCGCCCTCCCTCAAGATCGGGCCCGGCACGTACAACGACTCCTGCGGGCCTGCCGACCAATAACGCCCCAGGTTGAAGCCGTTGATCCAGACGAAGCCGCGGGTCCAGCCGGGGAGTTCCAGGCGGGCGTCGCCGGCGTCGTGGACCGTCACCGTGCCCCGGTAGAGGCCGGGGGTGCCGTCCTCCGGAAGGGGGCCGAAGGGCACCGCGTCGACGCCGGTGTCGAAGGCGTCCAGGTCCAGGCCGCGTGCGCGTACCCCGTGCAGGAACTGGCGTTCGTGGAGGAGGCCGCCGGTGATGCCCTTCGGCTCGCCGGAGCGGGGGCCGTAGTTGACGCGGCCCAGGGACTCCACCCAGAGCGTCACGCGCGCGGGGCCCGCGATCGGCTTCTTGAGCTGGGGTTCCTCCTCGGTGAGGATCCCGGCCCGCTCCCCGTCGACGTGGACGACCGCGAGGTCGCGCAGGCCCCGCGCGGTGAGCGGGTACGGCTGGCGCGGGCCCGGGACGTCCACCTCGTAGCGGACCAGGCCCCGGGCGATGTCCAGTTCCTCGAAGGTGGGCGGGACGGCGTGGACGCGTTCCGGGGTGCCGAGGGCCTCCATGACGGCGGTCAGGGGGGCCCAGCCGGTCGCCGTGACGTCCGTCGCCGCCTCCAGCACGGCCGGTGCGGGCGGCAGTTCGGGCAGGGGGCCGTCCTGGTACTCGGCGAGCTCCTCGCGGAAGCGCCAGAACTTCTCGGTGGGGCGGCCGTACTCGTCGATCGGCGCGTCGTAGTCGTACGACGTCACGTCCGCCTCCAGCGGCCCCTCGTGCAGTTCGCCGCCGGGGCGGTTGGCGCCCGCCCAGCCGGCGAAGTTGGTGCCGCCGTGCGCCATGTAGACGTTGACCGACGCCCCGCACTCCAGGATCTCCCGCAGGGCCGCCGCCGCGTCCTCGGCGTCCCGTACGACGTGCTCGCCGCCCCAGTGGTCGAACCAGCCGCACCAGAACTCCATGCACATCAACGGGCCGTGCGGCTGGTGGCGACGGAGCGTCTCGAAGGCCTCGCGCGCGTGCGAGCCGAAGTTCACCGTGGCGAGCAGACCGGGGACGGAGCCGCCGGTGAGCATGTGGTCCTCGGGGCCGTCCGAGGTGACCAGCGGCACCGTGACGCCCTCGGCGCGCAGCAGGCCGGTGAGGTGGGCCAGGTAGTCGGCGTCGGAGCCGTAGCTGCCGTACTCGTTCTCGACCTGCACCATGATCACGGGGCCGCCGCGGTCCAGCTGCCGGGGCACGACCTCGGGCAGCAGACGGCGGAACCAGCGGTCCACGTAGCGCAGGAAAGTCTCGTCACGCGTGCGCGCGCGGGCGCCCAACTCGCCCGTCACCCAGTGCGGCAGGCCGCCGTTCTCCCACTCCGCGCAGATGTACGGCCCCGGCCGCACGATCGCCCACAGGCCCGCCTCCCGCGCGGCGTCCAGGAATCGGCCGAGCGCCCGCACGTCCTGGAAGGCGCCGGGGTGCGGCTCGTGCAGGTTCCACGGGACGTACGTCTCCACGCAGTTCAGCCCCATGGCGCGCAGCAGCGCCAGCCGGTGGCCCCACTGCTCCTCGTGCACCCGGAAGTAGTGCAGCGCGCCGGACAGCAGCCGCACCGGCCGGCCGTCCAGCAGGAAATCCGTTTCGCCCACCGTGAAGTCGCTCATACGCTCACTTTGGCCTGCTGGCATGTGCCGAGACCATGGACAAAGATCGGCAGCACTTGGACGAAAGAGCCGACGAGAAGGAGCGGGCAGTGTCGGGAGGGGCGCCGGTCTTCCGCACCTGGATGCGGTTCTTCACACCCGGCGCCGTCCATCAGCGGCTCGGCCTGGTCTGCTGGGGCGTCGGCCTCCAGCACGGCGCGGTGCCCGCCGTCGGCCCGCGTCTGCTCAACCACCACGTCGCCGTGGTGATCAGTTCGGGCCGGGGCTGGTACCGCACGCCCGACGGGCGCGGCACCGCCGTCGTCGCACCCGCCCTGGTGTGGCTCACGCCGGGCGTCCCGCACCACTACGGGCCCGATCCGGACAGCGGCTGGGACGAGGCCTTCGTGACGTTCACCGGGCCCGACACCGCGACCTACACGGAACTCGGCTACATCGAGCCCGAGCGGCCCGTGGTGCCCCTCGCGGACGCCACCGGCCCCCGGGACGTCATCGCCCGGATCGTCCGGGCCGCCCGGCAGGGCAACCCCCTCCTGGAGGTCGAGGCCGGGGCCGCCGTGCACGAGCTGCTCGTCGCCCTGCGCCGTGCGCGTGCCGACCTCGCCCCCGACGGCGACCCGGTGCTGCACGCCCTCGCCCGCGACGCCTGCACCGGCATGACCGTCGCCGACCACGCGGCCCGGCACGGCATGACCCCCGCCGAGCTGCGCACCGCCGTCCGCCGGGTCGCCGGGTGCAGCCCCAAGGACTATCTGATCGGCATCCGGCTCGGCCGCGCCCAGGAACTCCTCGCCACCACCGAACTCTCCGTGGCCGCCGTCGCCCGACGCGTCGGTTACGACGATCCGGCCTACTTCTCCCGCCTGTTCACCCGCCGGGTCGGCACGGCCCCCGTCCGCTTCCGCGCCCAGCAGGGCCGGGCCGTCCCCGACGACTGGAACGACGGCCTCCAGGAGGACGGCGCACCGGGCCCGCCGGTGGCCGAACCCGCCGACGGCCCTTAGGGATCACACCGCCGCCCCCCTTAGGGTTGACGCCCATGACCACCAGCAACACCGGTACCGGTGACGTCGACCCCGCCGTCCGCGAACAGCTCGGCCGGCTGCGCGACAGCATCGACAACATCGACGCGGCCGTCGTCCACATGCTCGCCGAACGCTTCAAGGCCACCCAGCAGGTCGGCCGCCTCAAGGCGGTCCACCGGCTGCCCCCGGCCGACCCCGCCCGCGAGGCCCGGCAGATCGCCCGGCTGCGCGCCCTGGCGGAGAACGCCAAGCTCGACCCGGCCTTCGCCGAGAAGTTCCTGAACTTCATCATCGCCGAGGTGATCAGGCACCACGAGTCCATCGCCGAGGACACGGTCAACAGCCGGGAGACCGGCGGACACTGATCCGGGGCACCCGCCGCACGCCTCGCTGAGCGTCCGGCACCGCCGTGCGACCCCCGTGCGGTGACCAGGCGCTCGAACAGGTGCTCCAGCCGTGGAGGGGCGTCCACCAGCAGTGTCTCGCCCCGGCCTGCGGATCCCGGCCGGACATAAGCCGCGTACCGCTCCCACCCCTGTGCGTTGTCGGTGTCATCGGGCAGCATGGCCCGCATGTCCGTACTGACTCGCGACGAAGCGCAGAGCCGCGCCGAGCTCCTCGACGTCCACCGCTACACGATCGACCTCGACCTGACCACCGGGGACGAGACCTTCGACTCCCGTACCGTGATCAGGTTCACGGCCCGATCCGACGGCGACACCTTCGTCGAGATGAAGCCCGTCGAGCTCCGCGCCGTCACCCTGGACGGACAGCCCCTCGACCCGGAGACGCTGGACCAGGACCGGCTGCCCCTGAAGAACCTCACCGCCGGGGAGCACGAGCTGCGCGTGGACGCCACCATGCGCTACTCGCGCACCGGCGAGGGCATGCACCGCTTCACCGACCCGACGGACGACGCGACGTACGTCTACACCCAGCTGTTCATGGACGACGTGCAGCGGATCTTCGCCGCCTTCGACCAGCCCGACCTGAAGGCCGTCTTCGAGCTCACCGTCACCGCTCCCGAGGGCTGGAGCGTCCTCGCCAACGGGATCACCGAGCACCTCGGCGAGGGTCGCTGGCGGGCCGCCGCCACCCCGCTGATCTCCACCTACCTGGTCGCCGTCGCCGCCGGCCCCTGGCACTCCGTGCGCACCGAGCACCGCGGACTGCCCTTCGGCATCCACTGCCGCCGCTCCCTCGCACCCCACCTCGACGCCGACGCCGAGGAGATCCTCGACATCACGCGCGCGTGCTACGACCGCTACCACGAGAAGTTCGAGGAGCCCTACCCCTTCGACTCCTACGACCAGGCGTTCGTCCCCGAGTTCAACGCCGGCGCCATGGAGAACCCCGGCCTGGTCACCTTCCGCGACGAGTTCGTCTACCGCTCCGCCGTCACCGACACCGAGCGGCAGACCCGCGCGATGGTCATCGCCCACGAGATGGCCCACATGTGGTTCGGCGACCTCGTCACCCTGCGCTGGTGGGACGACATCTGGCTGAACGAGTCCTTCGCCGAGTACATGGGGTACCAGACCCTCACCGAGGCCACCCGGTTCACCGACACCTGGGTCGACTTCGGGGTCTCCCGCAAGGCCTGGGGCTACGACGCCGACCAGCGCCCCTCCACCCACCCGGTCGCCCCCGAGGCCGTCGACGACACCGCCGCCGCCCTGCTCAACTTCGACGGCATCTCCTATGCCAAGGGCGCCTCCGCCCTGCGCCAGCTGGTCGCCTGGATGGGCGAGAAGGACTTCCTGGCCGGCATCAACATCCACTTCCAGCGGCACCGGTTCTCCAACGCCACCCTCGCCGACTTCATCGACTCCCTCGCCGCCGCCACCGAACGCGATGTGCACGCCTGGGCCGACAGCTGGCTGCGCACCACCGGGGTCGACACCCTCACCCCGGTCCTCGCCGCCGCCCCCGACGGCACCCGCACCCTCACCGTCGAGCGCGCCGGCAGCCGCCCGCACCACATCCGCGTCGGCGTCTACGACCAGGACCTCGCCGACGAGGGCCGGCTCACCCTGCGCGAGCGCATCGACCTCGACATCCCGCAGAGCGCCCCGCAGCCCCTCGGCAAGCGCCCCGCGCTGCTCCTGCTCAACGACGGCGACCTGACCTACGCCAAGGTCCGCTTCGACGCCGAGTCGGCGCAGACGATCCGGGCCGGCCTCTCCGGCCTGCCGGACCCGCTCACCCGCGCGGTGGTGTGGAACGCCCTGCGGGACGCGGTCCGCGACGGCGAACTCCCGCCTTCCGCCTACCTGGAGACCGCCCGCGCCCACCTCCCGCACGAGACCGACCTCGCTCTGGTCCAGGGGGTGCTGGCCTTCACCGCGGTGTATGTCGTCGACCGGTACCTCCGGCCGCAGGAGCGCCCGGCCGCGCTCGCCACCGTCTCCGCCCTGTGCCGCGACTTCATCCGGCGCACCGAGGACGGCGACAACCCCGGCCTGCGCCTGATCGCCGTACGGCACTTCATCCGCGCCGCCGCCCAGCCCGACACCATCGCCGCCTGGCTGGCCGAGGGCACCGTGCCCGGCGGGCCCGAGCTCGACCCCGAGCTGCGCTGGCGCATCCTGGGCCGGCTCGCCGTGCTCGGCGCCGCCGACGAGGACCGGATCGCCGCCGAGCTGGTCCGCGACCCCAGCGCCAGCGGCCAGGAGGGCGCCGCCCGCTGCCGGGCCGCGCTGCCCGACCCGGAGGCCAAGCGCAAGGCCTGGGAGGCCATGTTCGCGGGCGACGAGCTGTCCAACTACCTGTTCACGGCCACCGCCGAGGGCTTCTGGCACCCCGAACAGGCCAACCTGGTCCGCGACTACGTGCCGCGCTACTACCAGGACGCGGTCGCCGTGGCCGCCCGGCGAGGCCCCCGCATCGCCACGGTCACCGGCCGGCAGGCCTTCCCCGCCCACGCCGTCGACGCAGAGAACCTCGCCCTGGGCCGGGCCTGTCTGCGCGACGCCGAGCCGGTGACGGCCCTGCGCCGCCGTCTGATCGACGAACTCGACGACCTGGAAAGGGCGTTGCGCGTCCGCGAGGCGTAGGAGGGCGGTTTCCGGACGACTCGGGCGCGGCGGGTCCCGGCGACCGGCCGCCGCTCCTAGGCTCGGTGCCCAAGAGCACTGAGTTGAGGGAGAGATCCGTGATCGCAGTGACCGGTGCCACCGGCAACGTCGGCCGTGCCCTCGTCGAGCGGCTCGTCGCCGGCGGGCAGCCCGTGCGGGCGCTCACCCGTGACCCGGAGCGGGCCGGGCTGCCCGACAAGGCCGAGGTGGTGAGGTTCCGGCCGGACGACCAGGCCGCCCTCTTCGAGGGGGCGACCAGGCTCTTCCTGTACGTCCAGGGCGCCGGCGGCCGGATGCCCGAGCTCCTGGACGCGGCCCGCACGGCCGGGGTGCGGCACGTCGTCCTGCTCTCCTCCGGAATCATCCAGGAGGGCGCCGACGAGACCCACCCCATCCACGTCATGCACGCCACGGCCGAGCGGCAGATCCGCGACAGCGGCCTCGCCTGGACGTTCCTGCGCCCCAACGCGTTCGCCACCAACGCCCTCCAGTGGGCGCCCCAGATCCGCGCCGGGAACACCGTCCGCGGTGTCTTCGCCGGCATGCTCACGGCCCCCATCCACGAGGACGACATCGCCGCCGTGGCGGAACGCGCCCTCCTGGACGACGGCCACGAGGGCGCGGCCCACCGCCTCACCGGGCCCGCCGCCACCACCAACACCGACCAGATCGCCGCGATCGCGCGGGCCGTCGGCCGCGAGCTGGCCTTCGTCGAGGTGAGCCCGCAGGAGGCGGGACCGCTGCTGTTCCCGCAGACTCCGCCGGAGCTGGTCCGTGGCCTCCTGAAGACGTTCGAGGCCACGGTCGGCGTGCCGCCGGAGATCACCACCACGGTCGAGGAGATCACCGGCAGCCCGGCCCGCACCTTCGCGCGGTGGGCCGAGGACCACGCGGCCGACTTCCGCCCCTGACCGTCAGCGGGCCGGCCGCAGTTCCGCCCGGCGCACCCCGCCCTCCCGCGGTCCCGTGCGCCGGTTCCCGACCTCGGCCGCGGTCGGTGCCGCCGTGCCCAGCGTGAAGCCCAGGCGCTCCAGGAAGCACTCCCCGGAGCGCCACCCCGGCGGCACGCTCGCCGTCACCAGGGACACCCCCTCGGCATGCGCGAGCAGCGACTCGGCCAGCGCCCGCCCCAGACCCCGGCCCCGCGCCCAGGGCGCCAGCAGGAACAGCCCCACCGCGACCGCGCCGGGCGCCGGATGGTTCCGTACGGCGTCCACCAGGCCCGAGACGACCCCGTCCCGCTCCAGCACCAGCAGCACCTTGTCCGCCGGGTCGGCGCCCTCGGGCAGCCCGTAGAACAGGCTCTGCACATCGCCCGGTCCCGACGGCAGCCCGGTCGCCGCCACGAACCAGTCCTCGCATGCCTCGAACAGCTCCAGGAGCGGCACCTCGTCCGAGGGCAGCGGCTCCCGCACCACCACCCGCTCACCGGGCACGTCGATCATCCACGCGTCCATCACCCGGTCGACGTTAATCCCGGTCAGCCCCCGCCTCAACGCCCTTCCGGCACTTCGCCCGAGCGCCCGGCGCGTGCCCCGGGCGCGCCGCCCCGACAGGTTTTCCCCGCACGGCAGTACCCACTTTCGGGTTCCGATCGTTGGGCTTTACGGGCGCGCGGACCCAATCCCGTACAAGCTGGAACTCACCCTGCGGACACCCCCTTTCGGCCAGCGCCCCGAGGAGAGCCCATGAGCACGCCGCCCCTCGCATCCGGACCCCAGGGACCCGACGCCCTGCGCCCCTTGCTGGACACCGTGCTCGACGCGCTGCGCGAGGGCGGCCGGGCGCGCGGCGGTCCGCTGCCCGCGGGCGGACCGCAGGCGGTGGCCGAGCGGGTGGCGGACGCGGTGGGGGACGTCCTCCCGGACGACGGCGAACCCGGCGCCCTGCGCACCCTGGTGGCCGCGCTCGCCGAGGGCGCCGCCGACCCGGCCGACCCGCTGTGCGCCGCGCATCTGCACTGCCCGCCGCTCGCCGTCGCCACCGCCGCCGACCTCGCCGCGAGCGCCCTCAACCCCTCGCTGGACTCCTGGGACCAGGCCCCGGCCGCCTCGGCCCTGGAAGCCATGGTCACCCGTACCCTCGCCCACACCATCGGCCTCTCCGACGCCGTGGTCACCTCCGGCGGCACCGAATCCAACCAACTCGCCCTGCTGCTCGCCCGCGAGGCCCTTGGCGGCGGCGCCCGGCTGGTCTGCGGCGCCAACGCCCACCACTCGCTGCCGCGCGCCGCCTGGCTGCTCGGCCTGCCCGACCCCGTCGTGGTCCCGGCGCCGAACGGCACCCTCGACCCGGCCGCCCTGCACGACGCCCTCACCCGCCTGCCCCGGCCCCTGGTCGTCGCCGCCACCGCCGGTACCACCGACGCCGGACTCATCGACCCGCTCCCGGAGATCGCCGGCCTGTGCGCGGCCCACGGCGCCCGGCTGCACGTCGACGCCGCCTACGGGGGCGGCCTCGCCTTCAGCGACCGGCACCGGGAGAAACTCGCGGGCCTGGAGCGCGCCCACACCGTCACCCTCGACCTGCACAAGCTCGGCTGGCAGCCGGTCGCCGCCGGCCTCCTCGCCGTCTCCCGCCCGGCCGAGCTCGGCGTGCTCCACCACCACGCCGACTACCTCAACGCCGACGACGACACCGAGGCCGGCTACCCCGACCTGCTCGGCCGCTCCCTGCGCACCACCCGCCGCCCCGACGTCCTCAAGATCGCGGTCACCCTCAAGACCCTGGGCCGCAGCGGACTGGGCTCCCTCGTCGACCAGGTGTGCGCACGGGCCCGGGAGTTCGCGTCGCTCGTCCACGAGCACCCCGGCTTCGAGCTCTACGACCGCCCGGACATCAGCACGGTGCTGTTCCGCCCCGCCGGAGCCACCGACGACGAGGTGGCCGACGTACGCCGCAGGCTGCTGCACGACGGCCGGGCGGTCCTCGGCCGGGCCCGGCTCGACGGCCGGCTCTGGCTCAAGGCCACCCTCCTCAACCCCCACACCCGGCCGGACGAACTGGCCGTCCTCCTCAAACTCGTCGAAGGAACCACCCTCAGATGACCAACCCCCCACGCCACGAGCCGGAAGCACCCCGCGACCTGGTCGGCATCGGCATCGGACCGTTCAACCTCTCCCTCGCCGCCCTCGCCCACCCGCTCGCCGAACTCGACGCCGTCTTCTACGAGCAGCGCCCCGGCTTCGACTGGCACCCCGGACTGCTGATCGACGGCGCCACCATCCAGGTCCCGTTCCTCGCCGACCTGGTGACCCTCGCCGACCCCGCCAGCCCCTGGTCGTTCCTCAACTACCTCAAGGCCCGCGACCGGCTCTTCCCCTTCTACTTCGCCGAGCGCTTCCACATCCAGCGCGCCGAGTACGACGCCTACTGCCGCTGGGTCGCCGAGAACCTGCCCGGACTGCGCTTCTCCCACCAGGTCGACGCCGTCCGCTGGAACTCCGAACGGGACCTGTTCGAGGTCGACTTCACCCAGCTCGACGCCGACGGGGAGGCCGAGGCCCTCGGTCGTACCTACACGAGGAACGTCGTGCTCGGGGTCGGGACCATCCCCTACGTGCCCGATCCGCTCAGACCCCTGGTGGAGTCCCCGGGCGTCCCGGTCGTCCACGCGGCCGACTACCTCGACCACCGCGAGGCCTTCCTCGCCGCCGAGCACGTCACCGTCGTCGGCTCCGGGCAGTCCGGCGCCGAGGTCTTCCTCGACCTGCTGCGCCACCGTCCCGCGGGCCGCGAGAAGCTGCACTGGATCGGCCGCAGCGAGGCGTTCGCGCCCATGGAGTACTCCAAGCTCGGTCTGGAGCACTTCACCCCCGACTACACCCGCTACTTCCACGCCCTCGGCGAGCCCGTCCGGGACCGGCTCGTCGGCTCCCAGTGGCAGCTGCACAAGGGCATCGACACCGACACCATGGCCGCCATCCACGACGAGCTGTACCGCCGCACCCTGCACGGCGGCTGGCCCGACGCCGTCCTCACCCCGGGCGTCCAGGTCCGTACGGCCGGACGCATCGCCACCACCAAGGTCGAACTCCACCTGGAACACGTCCAGCAGGGCACCCGCTCCCGGCTCGCCACCGACGCCGTCGTCCTGGCCACCGGCTACCGCGAGCGCCCCCTCGGCCGGCTGCTCGCCGGACTCGACCCCTATCTGCGCCGCGACAGCAGCGAACGCCCGCGCGTGGACGAGGGGTTCCGGCTGGTCCTCGACCCGTCGGTGACCGGCTCGGCGTACGTCCAGAACGCCGAACTCCACACCCATGGCGTCGGCGCTCCCGACCTGGGGCTGGCCGCCTGGCGCAGCGCCACCATCCTCAACTCCCTGACCGGCAAGGACCCCTACCCGCTGCCCGCCCGTACGGCCTTCACCAGCTTCGGCCTGGAGCGGCCGGAGGAGCGGGTCCCGGCGCAGCAGCAGCCGAGGCAGCTCACCCCGCTGGTCGACTGAGCGAAGGGCGCCGGCCCCGCGGACCGGCGCCCTTCGAACGCCTTGGAACATGCGAACGCCTCAGAACACCGGAGTGCCGTTCCGCGTCAGCGCCCAGTCCACCGACGCGAAGTCCTTCGGGTCGAGCACGCCCTTGGCGGTCACCCACTCCGCGATCCGGGTGCGGATCTCCGTCGACTCGGACCACAGCTCCTTGGCCGAGGCGACGTACGGGAACGCCCCGCCGCCGTTGGCCCGGTAGTTGTTCACCGCCAACACGAACTGCTGGGTGTCGTCGAGAGCGGCACCACCGTAGGTCAGGTTCTTGATGCGCGACCCGGCCGCCTGGGCGATGTCGATCTCGTAGCGGAGGCCCGAGACGTAGTCGTAGTTGTAGTCCGGACGGCTGTTCGCGTTGGTCAGCTTCTCCACGTCGACGGCGGCGTCAGCGGCCGTCTGGACGAAGTACTCCGCCGAGTACTCCAGGTACGCGCGGATCTGAGCGCCCGTCATCAGCTTGGCGACCAGCGTGTTGTCGTACACGTACAGGCTCGACAGGTCCCGGATGGTCACGTTGCCGGCCGGGATCTCCGAGGTGCGGGAGAACGGCGAGGCCTGCGCGATCACCGGCAGCGCGGCGTACCCGGTGCCCGCCAGGGCCGCCTTGACCACGTCCTCCTGGACCTTGGTGATCAGGTCGATGATCGGGGCGTCCTGGTAGCGGGCGTCGACCGTGGTGAGGGTCTCGGTGGCGGTGCCGACGACCTGGTTGACGTACGCGACGACCTTGGCGTGCTCGTCCGACAGCATCTTGGTGATCTTCGGGTCGTCGGCCACGGTGTTGGAGTTCAGCAGCGAGGCGGAGACCGACTCGACCTCCCACCTGCCCTTGCCGAACACCAGCTCGATGTCGAAGAGGGTGAGGCGCTCGGCGTAGCACAGCGGCTCGGAGAGGACGACGGTCCTGCCGGTCGCCTCGTTGGTGACCTTCAGCTCCGGGATCTCCACATGCGCGTGGCCGACCAGGATCGCGTCGATGCCCGGCACCTGCCTGGCGACGTTCGCGGCGGCGTTCTCGACGTACGGCACCTGGTCGCCGTAGGACGAGGTGCCGGAGGAGCCGGAGTGCGCCGAGACCACGACCACGTCGGCGCCCATCGCCTTCAGCTTGGGCACCCACTTCGCGGCCTGCTCCTCAAGACCGGGGAAGGCCAGCTTGCCCTGGACATAGGCCTTGTCCCAGATCGCGATGCCCGGGTTGGTCAGACCGAGGACGGCGACCTTGACCGGCGGGGCGCCCGGCACGTGGAACTTCTTGATGAAGTACGGCGGGAAGGCGGGCTTCAGGGTCGTGGCGTCGACCGCGTTGGCGCCGAGCAGCGGGAAGTGAAGCTGGTCCTCGAACTTGCGCAGGGTCTCGATGCCGTAGTTGAACTCGTGGTTGCCGAGCGCTGCCGCGTCATACCCGATCGCGTTCATGGCCTGCGCCATCGGGTGCACCGGGCCGCCCTTGGCGGTGATCGGGTCGACCTTGGCGAAGTAGTACGTCAGCGGGGTGCCCTGGATGGTGTCACCGGCGTCGAGGAGCAGGGTGTTGCAGCGGCCCTTCGCCTCGCGCACCTGGTTCACCAGGGTCGAGATGCGGGCCAGGCCCATCGCGTTGCCGGCCTTGTCGGAGTACTCCGCGTCCTTGAAGTAGTCCCAGTTGAAGACGTGCCCGTGCAGGTCGGTGGTGCCCATGACGGTCAGCGCGTACCGCTTGGGCTGCTTGGCGGGCTTCGCCGAAGCCTGGGCGGCCTGCGCCGGAGCCGCCGCCGCGCCGGCGACCGCCACTCCCGCTCCGGTCGCGGCGGACTTCTTCAGGAACTTCCGGCGGTTCAACGGCATGTCTTGATCTCCTCGGGATTCGGTCAACGACGCGCGTAGATTCTGTCCTGGGCATGACTGACGGCAACAGGTCGGGGAGGTTGCGATCTGGTGACCCGGACTGTTAACTCCGGTGCGCACAAGCGGGGATGACATGACAGAGTGGGGCGTATGACCTCAGAGGAGCGCCCCTCGGCCGGCACCCCCGACGCCCCGCTCCTCGTCGTGCGCGGCGAGGCCGAGCTGGAGGTCGAGCCGGAGCTGGCCCGGATCGGCGTGCTGGTCAGCGCCCGGGGCCGCGACCGCCGCTCGACCCTCGACGACCTCACCCGCCGCAACACCACCGCCCTCGACCTCATCAAGTCGTACGGCGACGTGGTGGAACGGCTGTCGACGGGTGCCTTCTCCATCGCCCCCGAGTTCACCGAGCGCGGCCGGGGCGAACGGGTGCGCAGTTATCACGGCCGGGTGCAGCTCACCGCCGAGTTCGCCGACTTCACCGTGCTCGGCGAACTGGTCACCCGGCTCGCCGACCTGGAGCTGACCCGGGTCGACGGCCCCTGGTGGTCGCTGCGCCCCGACTCACCCGTGCACGGCGAGGCCCGTCGGCGGGCGGTCGCCGAAGCGGTGCAGCGGGCCCGGGAGTACGCGAGCGCCCTCGGCACCTCCCTCGCCGCCCTGATCGAGCTCGCCGACACCGGTGTGGAGGGCCCGAGGCCGCACCGGCCGGCCTTCGCCGCCGGAGTCCGCAGCAGGGCGGCCGCCGACCTGCGCGAGCCCGCCGAACCCCTGGATCTCGAACCTCCGCAACTGCGCGTGACCGCTCAGGTCAGCGCGCACTTCACCATGGCGCCGCCGGAGCTGTGATCCCGGTATCGGCAATGCCGCATTCAGCACATGCGAGATGCTCATCGGAGCGGCCTGTCGCACAATTCAACACTTGTCAATAGGCCTTCACGCAAAGGTTGTTGGGTCGTCATGTACGACCAATTCTCTACCCGCCGGTAAGGCCTAGGCTCGAAGCATGCGCCGAGCAAAGATCGTTTGTACTCTGGGGCCCGCCACCGACTCGTACGACCAGATCAAGGGCCTGGTCGAGGCCGGCATGGACGTCGCCCGACTCAACCTCAGCCACGGCAGCTACGCCGAGCACGAGGAGCGTTACCAGCGGGTGCGCAAGGCCTCCGACGAGTCCGGTCGCAGCGTCGGGATCCTCGCCGACCTTCAAGGCCCGAAGATCCGGCTCGGCCGCTTCACCGAGGGACCCGTACTCCTCGAACGCGGTGACACCTTCACCATCACGGTGGAGGAGGGCGCCGAGGGCGACCGCCGGCAGTGCGGAACGACGTACTCCGGCCTCGCCGGTGACGTCACCCCCGGTGAGCGCGTCCTCGTCGACGACGGCAAGGTCTGCCTGGAGGTCACCCATGTGGACGGCCCCCGGGTGCACACCACCGTGGTCGAGGGCGGCATGGTCTCCGACCACAAGGGCCTCAACCTCCCCGGTGTCGCCGTCTCCGTCCCGGCCCTCTCCGAGAAGGACGAGGCGGACCTGCTGTGGGCGCTGCGCACCGGCGTCGACGTGATCGCCCTGTCCTTCGTGCGCAGCGGCAGGGACATCGAGGACGTCCACCGGATCATGGACGAGGAGGGCCGCCGCCTCCCGGTGATCGCCAAGGTCGAGAAGCCGCAGGCCGTCGAGAACATCGACTCCATCGTGGCCGCCTTCGACGGCATCATGGTCGCGCGCGGCGACCTGGGCGTGGAGATGCCGCTGGAGCAGGTGCCGATCGTCCAGAAGCGCGCCGTCAAGCTGGCCAAGCGCAACGCCAAGCCGGTCATCGTCGCCACCCAGATGCTCGACTCGATGATCGAGAACTCCCGCCCCACCCGCGCCGAGGCCTCCGACGTCGCCAACGCGGTGATCGACGGCACCGACGCGGTGATGCTCTCCGGCGAGACCAGTGTCGGCAAGTACCCGATCGAGACCGTCCGCACGATGGCGAAGATCGTCGAGGCTGCCGAGGAGGACATCCTCGCCAAGGGCCTGCCGGAGCTGACCGAGAGCAACAAGCCCCGCACCCAGGGCGGCGCGGTCGCCCGGGCCGCCGCCGAGATCGGCGACTTCCTGGGCGCGAAGTTCCTGGTCGCGTTCACCCAGTCCGGAGACACCGTCCGCCGGCTCTCCCGCTACCGCTCGCCGATCCCGCTGCTGGCCTTCACCCCGGAGCCGGCCACCCGCTCCCAGCTCAACCTCACCTGGGGCGTCGAGACCCTCCTCGGCCCGCACGTCGACTCGACGGACAAGATGGTCGACCAGGTCGACGAACTGCTGCTGAAGTACGGACGCTGCCAGAAGGGCGACATCGTGGTCATCACGGCGGGCTCCCCGCCCGGTGTCTCCGGCTCGACCAACATGGTCCGCGTGCACCACATCGGCGAGGACGACAGCCCCAAGTGACGAGCGAGGGCCCCTCCGTCCGGCGGAGGGGCCCTCATTCACGTCTTTTTATTGTCTTCTTATCGCGACCTTGGAATCCAAGGAAAAGTGCCCCGGGTCGGACTCGAACCGACACTGTACGGGTTTTGAATCCGTTGCCTGCTGCCAATTGGGCTACCGGGGCTCGAAGAATCCAAGGTGATCCCCGACCCTCCGCGCGTCCACCATACCGTAGCTAGGTAGGCTCTTGTCAGCAGTACCCATGCCCTGAACGAGGAGCCGCTGTGACCGCCGCCGAGTCGCCCCAGCCAGTCGACGCACCCGACGACGACAAGTCGCACGTGCCTCCGATGACGACCCGGGTCGTCATCGCCGAGGACGAGGCCCTGATCCGGCTCGACCTCAAGGAGATGCTGGAGGAGGAGGGCTACACGGTCGTCGGCGAGGCCGGTGACGGCGAGCAGGCCGTGGAACTCGCCCGCGAGCACCGCCCCGACCTGGTCATCCTCGACGTCAAGATGCCCAAGCTGGACGGCATCTCGGCGGCCGAGAAGATCGCCGAGGAGTCCATCGCCCCGGTCCTGATGCTGACCGCCTTCTCCCAGCGCGACCTGGTGGAGCGGGCCCGGGACGCCGGCGCGATGGCCTACCTGGTCAAGCCGTTCAGCAAGAGCGACGTCGTCCCGGCGATCGAGATGGCCGTCTCCCGTTTCAGCGAGCTGAAGCAGCTGGAGGCCGAGGTCGCCGACCTCTCCCAGCGCCTGGAGACCCGCAAGCTCGTCGACCGCGCCAAGTCCGTCCTCCAGACCGAGTACGGCCTGACCGAGCCGGCCGCCTTCCGCTGGATCCAGAAGACCTCCATGGACCGCCGCATGTCGATGCAGCAGGTCGCCGAGGCGGTCATCGCGGACAGCGAGGAGAAGAAGTCCAGCAAGGGCTGACGCGATGCGTGCGTACGTAGGCCCGCGCCCCGGAGAAACGGGCGCGGGCCTACGTTTTTGGGGGCGTGGGGAACTGCGCGACCAGCCCCCACCGTCCCGCGGACGACCGACTGCCTAGTCCTCGCCCAAATAGGCCTTTCGAACCGACTCGTCGTGCAGCAGATCCTGACCCGTGCCCGACAGGACGATGTTGCCGACCTCCATGACATGCCCCTGGTCGGCCAGCGACAGCGCGGCCTGCGCGTTCTGCTCGACCAGCAGAATCGTCGTCCCCTGGGACTTCAGCTCCGCGATCGTCGCCATGATCTTCTGCATCATGATCGGCGACAGACCCATGGACGGCTCGTCCAGCATCAGCAGCTTCGGCTGGGACATCAGCGCCCGCCCCATCGCCAGCATCTGCTGCTCACCGCCCGAGAGGGTGCCCGCGGCCTGCTTGCGCCGCTCACCGAGGATCGGGAAGAGGTCGTAGGACCGCTGGATGTCCTTCTCGATGCCCGGCTTGTCGTTGCGCAGGAACGCCCCGAGGCGCAGGTTGTCCTCGATGGTCATGCGCGGGAAGATGTGCCGCCCCTCGGGGGAGTGGGCGAGGCCCAGCGAGACCACCTGGTGGGCCGGGACCTTCTTCAGCGACTTGCCGTTGAACCGGATCTGCCCGCCGACCGGCTTGAGCAGCCCGGACAGCGTGCGCAGGGTCGTCGTCTTGCCGGCGCCGTTGGTGCCGATCAGGGTGACGACCTCGCCGGCCTCGACCTTGAACGAGATGCCCTTGACGGCCTCGATCTTGCCGTAGGCGACCCGCAGGTCCTCCACTTCGAGCAGTGCGGTCATCGGTCGTTCTCCTTGCCGGGCGCGGCGTCGGTCGGGGTGTCGGCCTCGGCTGCGGCTTCCGCCGCCTCGACCTCGGCGGCCTCCTCGTCGCCGGGCGCGTTCTCGAACGGCTCGCCGAGGTACGCGGCGATGACCCGCTCGTCGCCCTGCACGGTCGCGCTGTCGCCCTCGATCAGTTTCTCGCCCTGCACCAGGACGGCGACGCGGTCGCAGAGGTTGAAGATGAAGCGCATGTCGTGCTCGATGACGAGCACGGCGATGCCCTTGTCCCGGATCGCGAAGACCAGTTCCTCGGTGGCCCGGGTCTCCTGCGGGTTCATGCCGGCCGTCGGCTCGTCGAGCAGCAGCAGGCCCGGCTCGCTGGCCAGCGCCCGCGCGATCTCCAGCTTGCGCTGCTCGCCGTAGGGCAGGTTCCGGGCGAGGTGCTCGGCTTTCTTCTCCAGGCCCACGAACTCCAGGAGTTCCATGGCCCGGGCCCGGGAGGCCGACTCGGCGCGGTGGAAGCCGGGGCCGCGCAGCAGGGCGGACCAGAGGCCCTCCTTGGTGCGGGTGTGGCGGCCGACCAGCACGTTCTCCAGGACCGTCATGTTGGCGAACAGCCGGATGTTCTGGAAGGTCCGGGCGATGCCGGCCGCCGTCACCTTGAAGGACTTCGGCGGCAGGACCTCGCCCTTGTACCGGACCTCGCCCTCGGTGGGGATGTAGAGGCCGGTGAGGCAGTTGAAGAAGGTGGTCTTGCCGGCGCCGTTGGGGCCGATCAGACCGACGATCTCGCCGCTCTTGACGGTGAAGTCGACGTTGCGGACGGCGGTGAGGCCGCCGAAGCGCATGGTCACACCGCGCGCGTCGAGCACGACTTCGCCGGCAGCGGCGTCCTTGATGGGGGTTTCCGTGGTCATCGTGGTCAGGCCCCTGCCTTGGTGAGGACGGCGGGCGCTTCGGCCTCTTCGTGGAACTCGAGCTGGCGGCGCCGGTTGGGGATGAGGCCCTCCGGGCGGAAGCGCATCAGCAGGATGAGCGTGACACCGAAGGCGAAGAGCTGGTAGTCGCCGAGGAACTGCAGCTTGGCCGGGATCAGGTACAGCAGGGACGCGCCGACCAGCGGGCCGGAGATGGTGCCCATGCCGCCGAGGACCACCGCGGCCAGCAGGAACGCCGAGTTGGGCGGCACCACGTAGGCGAACTGGTACTGCTCCGGGGTCACCGTGTAGGTGACGTGCGCCTGGACCGAGCCCGACAGACCGGCCAGGCAGGCACCCAGGGCGAACGCGATCAGCTTGACCCGGAAGCCGTTGATGCCCATGGCGAGCGCGGCGGTCTCGTCCTCGCGGATGGCGACCCAGGCACGGCCGATACGGGAGTCGCTGCTGCGCCGGAAGACGATGACCACGATGAACGTGATGATCAGCATCAGCAGCAGGTAGTTGGCGAACCGTCCGATGGTGGCGCCGAGGATCTGGTGCTCGGCGCCGAAGTCGAAGCCGAGGATGTTCAGGTTCGGGATCGAGGAGATGCCGTTGGAGCCGTTGGTGACGTCCGGGCCCGAGGTGCCGTCCAGGTTGAGGACGGTGATCCGGAAGATCTCACCGAAGCCGAGGGTGACGATGGCCAGGTAGTCGCCGCGCAGCCGCAGGGTCGGGGCGCCGATGACGACACCGAAGATCATCGCGACGACCGCGCCGAGCAGCGCCGACGCCCAGAACGGCCACTCCACGTGCAGCGGCGAGGACGGCGAGCCGGAGACCAGGGCCGCGGTGTAGGCGCCGACACCGAGGAAGGCGACGTAACCGAGGTCGAGGAGGCCGGCGAGGCCGACGACGATGTTCAGGCCGAGGGCGACGGTCGCGAAGATCAGGATGTAGACGCCGATCGTCGCGTACTGGTCGTTGGACTGCGTGAACGGGAACGCCGCGGCGGCCAGGAAGGCGCCGGTCATGGTGATGATCCGGTGCTTCGCGTTGATCGCCGAGACGCGGGCCACGATCCCGGCCTTGGAGAGCGAGGCGAAACCGAAGCCGGCGGTGATCAGGAAGCCGATGAACAGCTGGTCGTACGAGGTGCCGATGCCGTAGCTGAAGACGATCAGGCCCACGGCCATGGACGCGACGATGACGAGGATCTCGACCCAGGGGAGCAGCGGGGCCGCCGGGGCCGGCGCCTTGGCGGCGAAGGCCGCCCTGAACACGTTCCACCTCTGGCGGGTGTTGTGCCGGAACAGCTCCCAGCCGGTGTCGTCCGGGTCGATCGGGTCGGGCTCCGGCCGCTCGAACGGCAGGGCCAGCGCGCCGACCACGGCGAGCAGGGTGGCGATCGCGACGACGAAGCCGCCGGGGTCCAGGTTCACCACGCCGCCGAGTTTCACGCTGATGGCGATCACCGTGTACCAGGCGGTGGCGAAGGTGCCGAGCGCGGCCATCTTCAGTGCGCTGTCGGCGCTGCCCGGGGTCAGCCAGGACAGCCCCTTGACGCCGTAGGAGGCCAGACCGAACAGGGTGGTGATGACGCCGCCGATCAGCACCAGGACCTGCAGGCCGCCCGGGTAGCCGTAGACGGTGAGGTCACCGGGGAACTCGGAGGTCCAGGTCCACGACATGAACGTGGAGATGACGGCGAGGACGCCGCCGCCGGTGGCGAGGGCGCGGCCGAGCGGGGCCGGCAGGCCGATCAGGCCGCTCTGCGGGGCCGCGGGGGCGGCCGGGGTCTCCGGGGACTCGGGGGTCTCGGATGCGGTGGTCTGTGTGGTCATCGGTGTCACGCCCTGTCCGCGACGCGTTCGCCGAGCAGACCCTGGGGCCTGAACAGCAGTACGAGGATGAGGAGTACGAACGCCCAGACGTCGGCCCAGGACTGGCTGCCGAACTGGCTCATGCCGGGGATGTCCGAGATGTAAGCGGTCGACAGGGCCTCGGCGACGCCGAGGACGAGGCCGCCGAGCATGGCGCCGTAGATGTTGCCGATGCCGCCGAGGACGGCCGCGGTGAAGGCCTTCAGACCGAGCAGGAAGCCCATCTTGAAGTCGATCTGGCCGTACTTGAGGCCGTAGGCGACACCGCCGACGGCGGCGAAGGCGGCACCGAGGGCGAACGCGATCACGATGATGCGGTCGGTGTTGACGCCCATCAGCTTCGCGGTGTCCGGATCCTGGGCGGTGGCCTGCATGCCGCGGCCGGTGCGGGTGCGCATCACGAAGTAGGCGAGGAAGGCCATGCTGAGCGGGGCCACGATCACCAGGAAGATGTCACCGGTCTGGATCGTGACGTTGCCGATGTTGAAGGGGCCGCCCGGGATGGTGGGGAAGGTACGGGCGGACTTGGCCTCGGGGTACCAGGCCCACACCGCCTGCTGCAGGGCCAGCGAGAGGCCGATGGCGGTGATGAGGGGGGCGAGACGCGGCGCGGTGCGCAGCGGGCGGTAGGCGAAGCGTTCCGCCCCTACGGCGACCAGGACGGCGACGATGATCGCGCCCACCAGCATCAGCGGGAGCGCTATCCAGATCGAGGTGCCGTCGGGCAGTACGTACGCGTAGACCGTGAGCGCGCCGAAGGCGCCGGTCATGAAGATCTCGCCGTGGGCGAAGTTGATGAGCTGGACGATGCCATAGACCATCGTGTAGCCAATGGCGACCAGCCCGTACATGGATCCCAGTAGCAGGCCGTTGACCAGCTGCTGCGGCAGTTCGTTCACCGCATGTCCTCCGAGACGTTCGGAAAGTTTCGACGGATGAGGCCGGATGCGAGTCCGCGCGGGGCGCCAGTGGAACAGCGCCCCGCGCGGCTCGGTGATGCGTGCGGGTATGGGTCAGCTGCTCGGCGTGAACGTGCCCGAGGTGGCCGCCTTCCACGCACCGCCGTCGACCTTGTAGACGGTGAGCTGCTTGTTGGTCGCGTCACCGTACTCGTCGAAGGAGACCTTGCCGGTCACACCGTCGAAGGAGACGTTCTGCACCGCGGCGGTGATCTTCGCGCGGGCGTCGGACGGCAGCTTGCCGCCGTTGTCGTCGACGACCTTCTTCACGGCCTCGATGATCGCCCAGGCCGAGTCGTACGAGTAACCGCCGTAGGCGCCGTACGCCTCCGTGTAGCCGCCCGCCTTGTAGTTGGCGACGAACTCCTTGGCGGAGTCGAGGGTCTCGACCGGGGCGCCGACCGAGGTGGCCATGTCGCCGGTCGCGGCGGTGCCCGCCAGCTTGATGAAGTCGTCGGCGTAGATGCCGTCGCCGCCGACCAGCGGGATCTTGGCGCCGGCAGCCTTGAGCTGCTTGCTCAGCGGACCGGCCTGCGGGTACTCGCCGCCGTAGTAGACCACGGTGGCGCCCGAGTTCTTCACCTTGGTGACGACCGCGGAGTAGTCCTTGGAGTCCGGGTTGATGTGCTCGGTGCCGACCACCTTGCCGCCGAGCTTCTTGAACTCCCCGGTGAAGGTCGCGGCGAGACCGGCGCCGTAGGTCTTCTTGTCGTCGATGATGAAGGCCTTGGTCAGCTTCGCCGTGTTGTACACGTACTGCGCGGCGTACGGGCCCTGGATGGCGTCCGTGGTCGCGGTACGGAAGTACGACTTGTATGGACGGGCCTTCGTCGTCTGCCAGTTGTCGCCCTGGGTCAGCGCCGGGTTGGTGTTGGCCGGGGAGACCTCGACCAGCTTCGCGTCGTCGAACACCTTCTGCATCGACTGCGCGACGGAGGAGTTCAGCGGGCCGACCACGCCGTAGACGCTGTTGTCGCTGACGAAGGCGGACGCGTTGGCCTGGCCGGAGGAGGGCTGGGCCTGGTCGTCCTTGGCCTCGATCTTGAAGGTGACGCCGTCGACGTACTTCTTCTTGTTGGCCTGCTTGACCGCCAGGTCCACCGAGTTCTTGATGCCCAGGCCGAGCGCGGACAGGTCGCCGGTCAGCGGGGCGTCGACGCCGATGGTGACGGTGGTGCCACCGCTGCCGGAGTCGGAGCCCTTGTCGCCGCTGTCTCGCGAACCGCAGGCGGTGAGGGTGAGTGCTCCCGCTGCCAGCGAGGCGGTGATGGCGATGAGCGAACGTTGACGCACGATCAGTCCTTTCCCCTGAACAACCGCATCCCCGTGGAAACGGTCGAGTCGCGCGCCCCGGTCGAAGAGAGATTCCGACGGTGCCGTGACTGGCCGTGACTCTAGGCGGGTGGGGGGAACGCGGAGGAGGGTCTGACCCATGCTGTGACGCTCTTGTTATGACACGAGGTAATGCAGAGCGGTACACGGTGCGGAGAAGAGCGGAATTCCGGCCGATTCGCCCTGTCCGCATGCTGAGAACCCGCAGGACCCGCCGTAATCGGATCAGGCGTCTCGGGCGTTTTGGTGATTACCCGGGATGGTCGCTAACTGTTGCTACAGGCGACTTTCAGGGCGCGAGAGAGGTGCTGTGCGTAGCGGGATCCCAGGATGAAACTCTGTACTTGTATTGCACGAGTATTACGTAGAGTTACGTCCAGGAAAGGAAGTCCGGCATCCTTCGGAACTGCCCCACAATCGGTCACATGCATCGTGATCGTGATCTCACGGGGTGAGCCCGATTTTGTCCGGAACGGTGCGCGTGGCGACACGGTCAGGGCGAGGCCGGCATAGGGCTGGGTCATCCGGGGCACGGTGACCGGCGGCCCGTCCATGACGGTCATGCGCACCGCGAAGCTGAAACTGCGGGGCTCCGCCCAGGGGGAGGTGGCGCGGCCGCCGAGGAACGCGAACGCCACCGTCTGCGCGGGGTACGGCGCTTCGGGCGGCGGCGGGCTGTGCGGGCGGGTCGCGACGAGGTAGCCGCCGCCCGCGAGCAGGGCGGCCGACGCGGCGAGGGCGACGGCGGCGCGATGGCGGGCGGAGCGCGGGGGGGCGGGGGCGACCGTCTCCGGGACGTCCCACGCGCTGGTGCCCTCGCCCGCCTCGACGGGGCCGATGCCGCTCGTGCCGCTCACTGCCAGGGGCCTCCTGTCGGTGTGCCGTCGCGATACCGCTCGGCGCAGGCGGTCCGCGCCCGGCGGTCGATCAACTCGTCGGCGGCAGCGGCCCCTTGGCCGCGTCGCGCGGCCCGCGCGGCGTCCACGACGTCCCGCAGGATCTCGTACTGCCCGTTGGACAGCCCCATCGACTGGTAGTCGCCGTAGGTGCCGCTGTCGAGCACCTCGCGCGACCAGTGCGCGACGATCGTGGCGCACAGCTTGGCGTCGGAGACCGTGGACGAGGCCGACGGGGACGTGGAGGGCGCGGGGCTCGCGGGGGTGGGATCGGGGCGGCCGGGGCCGTCCGGGCCGTCGCAGGCGGTCAGCAGGGCGAGGGCGAGGGCGAGGGCGAGTCCGAGCCCCAGCCCCAGCCCCAGTGCGGTCGTCCCCGGCCGGGGGCCTCCTCGCCGTCCCATGCGCCGAAGCTACGGGCGCGGACGGCGTGGGGCAATGGATGCGTCACAGCGGGTGTCAGCCCCGGACGCGGGCCTCGTCGGCCTTGGTCACGTCCCGCAGCAGGCAGGTGAGGCGGGCCGTGCACACCCGGCGGCCCTCCTCGTCGCTGATCACGATCTCGTACGTCGCGGTCGAACGCCCCCGGTGCACGGGCGTGGCCACGCCGGTGACCAGGCCGGAGCGGGCCCCGCGGTGGTGCGTGCAGTTCAGGTCGACGCCGACCGCGATCTTCGAGCTGCCGCCGTGCAGCATCGACCCGACCGACCCCAGGGTCTCCGCCAGCACCGCGCTGGCCCCGCCGTGCAGCAGCCCGTACGGCTGGGTGTTGCCCTCCACCGGCATGGTGCCGACGACCCGGTCCGCCGAGGCCTCCACGATCTGCACGCCCATCCGGGTGCCGAGGTGGCCCGCCGAGAACAGGGCCGGCAGATCGACGCCGAGCGAGGCGTACTCGTCGATGACCTCCTGCGGGAACTTCACATGCTGCTGCTCGCCCATGGGCCGACTCCGTTCGTCGTACAGCTGACTCTCCCCTGAGCAAACGCTCAGTCGGCTGCCGATTCTTCCAGATGCGCTGAGCGGGCGCTCAGGGCGCGGTCCTCGGGTGCGGCACGGCGCTCTCCAGCCGCACCACGACGGACTTGCTGGCCGGGGTGTTGCTGGTGTCGGCGGTGGCGTCGAGCGGGACCAGCACATTGGTCTCCGGGTAGTAGGCCGCCGCGCAGCCCGGCGCCGTCGGGTAGTGCACCACCCGGAAACCGGGTGCCCGGCGCTCCACGCCGTCCTTCCACTCGCTCACCAGGTCGACGTACGACCCGTCGCCGACCCCCAGCCGCCGCGCGTCCTCCGGGTTCACCAGGACCACCCGGCGGCCGTTGGTGATGCCCCGGTAACGGTCGTCCAGGCCGTAGATGGTGGTGTTGTACTGGTCGTGCGAGCGCAGCGTCTGCAGCAGCAGCCGGCCCTCGGGCAGCTCGGGGAACTCGACCGGGGCCGCCGTGAAGTTCGCCTTGCCGGTGGCGGTCGGGAAGCGGCGCTCGTCGCGCGGGGCGTGCGGGAGCGCGAACCCGCCCGGGTGCGCCACGCGCGTGTTGAAGTCCTCGAAGCCCGGGATCACGCGGGCGATCCGGTCCCGGACGGATCCGTAGTCCTTCTCGAACTCCTCCCACGGCGTCCGGGACCCGGAGCCCAGCACCCGGCGGGCGAGCCGGCACACGATCGCGGGCTCCGACAGCAGGTGCGCGCTCGCGGGCCGCAGCCGGCCGCGCGAGGCGTGCACCATGCCCATGGAGTCCTCGACGGTGACGAACTGCTCTGTGCTTTTCCCGTTCGGGCCGACCTGGAGATCGCGCTCGGTCCGGCCGAGCGTCGGCAGGATCAGCGCCCGCGCGCCCGTGACGACATGCGAACGGTTGAGCTTCGTCGACACGTGCACGGTCAGCCGCGCCCGCCGCACGGCCGCCTCGGTGACCTCCGTGTCGGGGGTGGCGGAGACGAAGTTGCCGCCCATCGCGAAGAAGACCTTCGCCTCGCCGTCGCGCAGCGCGCGGATCGCCCGGACCACGTCGAAGCCGTGCTCGCGCGGGGGAGCGAAGCCGAACTCCTTCTCCAGGGCGTCCAGGAAGGCCGGGACCGGGCGCTCGAAGATGCCCATCGTGCGGTCGCCCTGCACGTTCGAGTGGCCGCGGACCGGGCACACGCCCGCGCCGGCGCGGCCGATGTTGCCGCGCAGCAGCAGGAAGTTGACCACCTCGCGGATGGTCGGCACCGAGTGCTTGTGCTGGGTGAGGCCCATGGCCCAGCAGACGATGGTCCGCTCCGAGGCGAGCACCATGGCGAGGGCTTTCTCGATCTCCGCGCGGGTGAGACCGGTCGCCGCGAGCGTCTCGTCCCAGTCGGCGGCCCGGGCGGCCGCCGCGAACTCCTCGTACCCGTGGGTGTACTCGCGCACGAACTCCTCGTCGACGGCTCCCTCGGTCTCCAGGACCAGCTTGTTGAGGAGCCGGAACAGGGCCTGGTCGCCGCCGATGCGGATCTGCAGGAACAGGTCGGTGAGGGCGGCGCCCTTGAGCATGCCCTGGGGGGTCTGCGGGTTCTTGAACCGCTCCAGACCGGCCTCGGGGAGCGGGTTGACACTGATGATCCTCGCGCCGTTGGCCTTGGCCTTCTCCAGCGCGGAGAGCATCCGGGGGTGGTTGGTCCCCGGGTTCTGCCCGGCGACGACGATCAGGTCGGCCTTGTAGAGGTCCTCGAGGTGGACGCTGCCCTTGCCGATGCCGATCGTCTCGTTCAGCGCCGAGCCCGAGGACTCGTGGCACATGTTGGAGCAGTCCGGCAGGTTGTTGGTGCCCAGCTCGCGCGCGAACAGCTGGTACAGGAACGCGGCCTCGTTGCTGGTGCGGCCGGAGGTGTAGAAGACGGCCTCGTCGGGGGAGGAAAGGGCGTCGATCTCCTCGCCGATGATGTCGAAGGCGCGCTCCCAGTCGACCGGCTCGTAGTGCTCGGCGCCCTCGGCGAGGTACATGGGGTGGGTGAGCCGTCCCTGCTGGCCGAGCCAGTAGCCGCTGCGGTGGTGCAGATCGGCGACGGAGTGCGCGGCGAAGAACTCGGGGGTCACCCGCCGCAGGGTGGCCTCCTCGGCCACGGCCTTGGCGCCGTTCTCGCAGAACTCGGCCGCGTGCCGGTGGTCCGGCTCCGGCCAGGCGCAGCCGGGGCAGTCGAAGCCGTCCTTCTGGTTGACCCGCAACAGCGTCAGCGCGGTGCGCTTCACGCCCATCTGCTGCTGGGCGATGCGCAGCGTGTGTCCGATGGCCGGCAGTCCCGCCGCCGCGTGCTTGGGCTCCGCGACCCGCGGCGCGTCCTGAACCGGGTCGCCCTTGGGCGGCTTAGTCGCCATCGCACGATCTCCCTCTACGCCGGCACCACTGCCCTGAGCCACCGATCCTCGCACGCGCCACCGACACCGATCGAGGGCGGGTTCCCGGACAGAACGGAATCAATGCCCGCACGGATGCCTGCCACGGCTGCGTCCGCGAACCGTCGGCCCTGACTGTCAGTGCGGCGTGGCAGGATCGGGGGCGTGGCAGAGACAGCAGCGAAGCAGACCGACAAGACCCCCGGCGGCCCCCGTCCCCGGCTGATGCTCATGGACGGGCACTCGCTGGCGTACCGCGCGTTCTTCGCGCTGCCCGCGGAGAACTTCACGACCGCGACCGGGCAGCCGACGAACGCGATCTACGGCTTCGCGTCGATGCTGGCCAACACCCTGCGTGACGAGGCGCCCACGCACTTCGCGGTGGCGTTCGACGTCTCCCGCAAGACCTGGCGCTCGGAGGAGTTCACCGAGTACAAGGCGAACCGCTCCAAGACCCCGGACGAGTTCAAGGGCCAGGTCGAGCTGATCGGCGAGCTGCTCGACGCCATGCACGCGCAGCGCTTCGCCGTGCCGGGCTTCGAGGCCGACGACATCATTGCCACCCTCGCCACCCAGGCCGAGGCCGAGGGCTTCGAGGTCCTGATCGTCACCGGCGACCGCGACTCCTTCCAGCTGGTCACCGAGCACACCACGGTCCTCTATCCCACCAAGGGCGTCTCCGAGCTGACCCGGTTCACCCCGGAGAAGGTTTTCGAGAAGTACGGATTGACGCCCGCCCAGTACCCCGACTTCGCGGCCCTGCGCGGCGACCCGTCCGACAACCTCCCCGGCATCCCCGGCGTCGGCGAGAAGACCGCCGCGAAGTGGATCAACCAGTTCGGTTCCTTCGCCGAGCTGGTGGAGCGCGTCGACGAGGTGAAGGGCAAGGCCGGCCAGAACCTCCGCGACCACCTGGAGTCCGTCAAGCTCAACCGCCGGCTCACCGAGCTGGAGCGGGCCGTGGAGCTGCCGAGGACGGTCGCCGACCTGGAGCGCGCCCCGTACGACCGCAAGAACGTCGCGATGATCCTGGACACCCTGGAGATCCGCAACCCGTCGCTGCGCGAGCGTCTCTACGCCGTCGACCCCGGCGCCGAGGAGGCCGAGTCCACCCCGGTCGCCGAAGCGGGCGTGGAGGTCGACGGCACCGTCCTCGGCACCGGCGAGCTGGCCGGCTGGCTCGCCGAGCACGGCGCGGAGCCGCTGGGCGTCGCCACCGTCGACACCTGGGCGCTCGGCACCGGCTCGGTCGCCGAGGTCGCGCTGGCCGCGGCCCAGGGAGCGGCGGCCTGGTTCGACCCCGCGGAGCTCGACGAGGCCGACGAGAACGCGTGGTCGGCCTGGCTCGCCGACACCGCGCGGCCCAAGGTCTTCCACAACGCCAAGGGCGCCATGCGGGTCTTCGCCGAGCACGGCTGGCGCATCGAGGGCGTCGGCATGGACACCGCGCTCGCCGCCTACCTGGTCAAGCCCGGCCGCCGCTCCTTCGACCTGGACGCGCTGTCCCTGGAGTACCTGGGCCGCGAGCTGGCCCCCGCGGCGGCGGCCGACGGGCAGCTGGCCTTCGGCGCGGACGACGGCGCCGAGGCCGAGGCCCTGATGATCCAGGCCCGCGTGATCCTCGACCTCGGGCAGGCCTTCGAGAGCCGTCTCGAGGAGGTCGGCGCGGCCGATCTGCTCCGCGACATGGAGCTGCCCACCTCGGCCCTGCTCGCCCGTATGGAGCGGCACGGCATCGCGGCCGACCACGCCCACCTCGAGGCGATGGAGCAGATGTTCGCGGGCGCGGTGCAGCAGGCCGTGAAGGAGGCGCACGCGGCCGCCGGCCACGAGTTCAACCTGGGCTCGCCCAAGCAGCTCCAGGAGGTCCTCTTCGGCGAGCTGGCCCTCCCCAAGACCAAGAAGACGAAGACCGGTTACACCACCGACGCCGACGCACTCGCCTGGCTCGCCGGCCAGACCGAGAACGAACTGCCGGTGATCATGCTCCGCCACCGCGAGCAGGCCAAGCTGCGGGTGACGGTCGAGGGCCTGATCAAGACCGTCGCAGCCGACGGCCGTATCCACACCACGTTCAACCAGACCGTCGCCGCGACCGGCCGGCTCTCCTCCACCGACCCGAACCTGCAGAACATCCCGGTCCGCACGGACGAGGGCCGGGCGATCCGCCGGGGCTTCGTCGTCGGCGAGGGCTTCGAGTCGCTGATGACGGCCGACTACAGCCAGATCGAACTGCGCGTGATGGCCCACCTCTCCGAGGACGAGGGCCTCATCGAGGCGTTCACCTCCGGGGAGGACCTGCACAACACGGTCGCCTCCCAGGTGTTCGACGTCGACCGCTCGGCCGTCGAGCCGGAGATGCGCCGCAAGATCAAGGCGATGTCGTACGGCCTCGCCTACGGACTGTCGGCCTTCGGCCTGTCCCAGCAGCTGAACATCGACGCGGGCGAGGCCCGGGCCCTGATGGACACGTACTTCGAGCGCTTCGGCGGGGTCCGCGACTATCTGCGCCGGGTCGTCGACGAGGCCCGCGCCACGGGCTACACGGCGACGCTCTTCGGCCGCCGCCGCTACCTCCCGGACCTCAACAGCGACAACCGCCAGCGCCGCGAGGCGGCCGAGCGGATGGCGCTCAACGCGCCCATCCAGGGCACGGCGGCGGACATCGTGAAGATCGCGATGCTGCGGGTGGACGGCGCGCTGCGCGAGGCGGAGCTGAAGTCCCGCATGCTGCTCCAGGTCCACGACGAAATCGTCCTGGAGATCGCCCCCGGCGAGCGCGACCGGGTCGAGGCTGTCCTCCGTGAGCAGATGTCCGACGCGGTCCACCTCCGGGCCCCGCTGGACGTCTCGGTGGGCGTGGGCCCGGACTGGGAGTCGGCGGCGCACTAGCCCGCGGCGCGGGCCGACAGAGGGCGCGTGCCGGAGAGACCGGCAGAGGGCGCCGTTCCCCGACCTCGGTGGAGCGACGCCCTTCGGCCCTTTCCGGCCGCATCACTCACCTGGACCCCGCCAGAACGCCCTCGCCATCGCCACCGGCAAGGATGCGGCCATGGGTATACGCATGGTTCACCGCCGGACGCCCCAGAGCAGGCCCCCGGCCAAGGCCCGTTCCGCCTCCGCCCAGGTCACGACGGACTCGTCGGGACCGGCCGTGGCGGCCGACGCCAGTTCCGCCCGCATCCCCTCCGACCTCACCGTCGCCGTGCGCCGGGCGGTCACCCGCCTCCGGTGGCGACTGCGCGCCCGGTCCGGCCTGCGCCAGTGGCTCGACCTCGCCCGCAGCTACCTCGCGCTGTTCCTCACCGCGCTCCCCGGCACCCGCCGCCCCCGCACCATGACCGTGTTCGTGGCGAGCCTCACCGAACGGCCGAAGGGCTCGGCCGCACGCCGTCGGCCACCGGAGCCGGACGCCACACCCTGACCGCCACGGCGTATCCCAGCACCCCGAGCAGCAGCCCGGCGCCCGCCCCGAAGAGCACCGTGGGCAGCAGCTCCCACGGCTTCGCCACAGCCCCCCAGTACTCCCACCACCGGGTCGCCCGCCGCACCCCCAGGGCCAGCGCGCAGCCGCCGATCCCGGCCCCGGCCCACCACCGGTCCCGTACCGACAGCGTCGGGACCCCCACCGGCTCCCCGGCCGGCGCCCGTCGTACCGCGCGGACCAGGAACCCGGCGAGCACGGCCGCGGCCGCCGCCGAACTGCCGTACTGGAGCAGGGTGTACAGCGGCACGCCCGCGAGGTTCCGGCCGATCGCGGGGACCAGCCGCGTCCCCCAGCGGTCGTGGTGCGTGAACGCGTCCCAGACGACATGCGTGAGCCCGCCGAGCACGGCGGAGACGTACCACCGGGCCGTCAGGGAGAGACCGGCACGCGCGCGTGGCGTCCCGCAGCGCAGCAGCGCGGACAGCCGCCCCTGCCGGGCCCGCGGCGCGAGCGCCACCAGGGGTTCGCGCACCAGCACCCACAACGCCACCAGCGCCCAGGCGAACAGCACATCGACCGTGAGGACACCGGTGAAGGAGTGCGTGAACGCGCCGAACTCCATCGCGTCCGGCGCCGCGCTCGCCGCGTAGTAGGTGAGGTCGGGCGCGAAGGACCCCGCGACGAGCACCGCCGGCACCAGCCGCCCGCGCCCGGTCCCGTCGCCGCGTACGGCGGGCAGCACGGCGGCGGCGTGGCTGAGAGTGAACGGCACCCGGGTCCCCCTGGAACGGTCGTCGGCCGAAGCGCCGAACAAGTGATCGCGTACGGCAAGTATCCGGGACACCACCATCATTCAACGGGGGATGGCCAACTGGTGAAAATCGGGCACCGCCGGGTGTCCGTGGAAGGGAAGTTGTCGTAGGGTCGCCTGGGTCGCCGCCCCGGCGTGCACCGCAGGATGCACCACCTCACCACTCGAAAGAGGTAACGGAGGCAACAGGGGGCAACCACAGCACCGGGTCAACCGTCACACCAGGGCGAGCAGACAGACGGAGACGGGCGCTCGGAAGGCGCCCAGGGGAGGGGTTCACCTTATGGCGGCGCACATCGGCAGGCGGCTGCGCAAGGGAGCGGCGACGACCGCCGCGGCCGCGTTGGCGGTAGCGGCTCTGTCCGCGTCCCAGGCACCCGGCGGGACGACCGGCGACGCGGGCCGGCAGGCCAACGCCGGCGCCAGCACCTCCGTGCCCGACGGGGGCGGTGCGGCCGACGGCGCCACCGGCAACTCGCCGTACTACACGGACCTGCCGCCGCTCAACAGCCCGAACCCCAGTTCCAGCCCCACCGCCCCCTCGTCGAGCATCGGCACCGCCGTCTCCCGGGGCGCGGCCGAGGCCGGCATACCGGCCACGGTCCTCGACGCCTACAAGAAGGCCGAGGCGGAGCTGCGCAGCTCCAAGCCCGGCTGCAACCTGCCCTGGCAACTGCTCGCCGCCATTGGCAAGGTGGAGTCCGGCCAGGCTCGCGGCGGTGACGTCGACGCCGAGGGCAACACCCTGCACCGCATCCTCGGGCCCGAGCTCGACGGCAACGGCTTCGCGCTCATCAAGGACACCGACGGCGGCAAGTACGACGGCAACAGCCAGTACGACCAGGCCGTCGGCCCCATGCAGTTCATCCCGTCGACCTGGGCGTGGGCGGGCCGCGACGGCAACGGCGACGGCGTCAAGGACCCCAACAACGTCTACGACGCGGCGCTCGCGGCCGGCCACTACCTGTGCCGCTACGGCTGGGACCTGTCCGTCCAGGCCGACATGAACAGCGCGATCCTCAGCTACAACAACTCGCAGGACTACCTGAACCTGGTCCTGTCCTGGTACGAGTTCTACCGCAAGGGCACGCACTCGATCCCGAACGGCACCGGCACCCTGCCCACGCACCGCAGCGACGGCAAGACCGGTTCCGGCTCCGACGGCTCCACGGGCAAGCCCACCACGAGCACGCCGAAGCCCACCGAGCCCACGCCGAGCACCCCGAGCACGGACCCGACCCTGCCGCCCACGGCCACCGACACCGTGGACCACCTCGAGGACGCGGGCACCGCCAAGCTCACGGCGACGGCCGGCGACGCGTTCGCCAAGAGGATCAGCACGCGCGCGGAGACCAAGGCCGGCCGGACCGTCGCCAAGGTCCGCGTCCGCTTCACCATCGTCGGGGACACGGACACGACCTTCACCGGCGGCGAGAGCGTCGCCACGGTCGCCACCGACAGCAAGGGCGTCGCCGTCGCCCCCACGCTCCAGGCGGGCGAGAAGACTGGCGACTTCACGATCCACGCCAGCGTGGTCGGCCGTACGGCGAAGGGCGTCGACTACGACGCGACGGTCACCGCGCGAGCCGCCGACACCCTCGCCCTCGCCAACACCACCCCGCTGACCTGCGTGGCGGGCGGCGAGTTCGCCGACCAGGTGCAGGCGAAGGCCACCTACCAGGGCGCCGTCGCCGACAAGGTCGCCGCCACCGCCACGCTCGTCAAGTCGGCGGACGACACGAGCGAGAACGACAAGGGCCCGTACTTCAAGGACGCGAACGGCGACGCCGTCCGCACCCTCACGGACCTCCAGACGGACGCGAACGGCCTGCTCACGCTGCCCAAGCTGTACGCGGACGACGCCACCGGCACGTTCCTGCTCCGCATCACGACCACCGGTGGCGCCACGCTCACCGTCGAGCTGACGGTCACCGCGGACAGCTCGCCGAGCCCGTCACCGACCGCCTCCGAGTCCGCTTCCGCCTCGCCTTCGGCCTCGGCGTCGGCCTCGGCTTCGGAGAGCCCGTCCGCCTCCGCCTCCTCCTGATCCACAGCCGTACGGCCACCGGGGCGCCCCTCCGCGACAGCGGGAGGGCGCCCTCGCGTGCGAGACCTGTTCTCATCTCACCCTCCCGTTGCTACGGTGCCCCGACCTGACGATCCATCAGGAAACCGTCCGCAGGGAGGCTCCGCATGCGTGCCCTGATCGCCGCCGCGACCGGTCTCGCCCTCGCGCTCGTCCTGGTCGTGACCATCAGCGCCCTGGGGTCGCCGAACGGGAAGACGTCCCCGAAGCCGCTGCTCACGACGGTGCCCTCACACCCGTAACCGCCGCCCCGGGAGGCCGAGATGCGCCGCAAGGCCAGTCTGGTCCTGCTCGCCTGCGCCGTGTTCTTCGCGGCCCTGTCCCCGCTGCTGCGCTGGTACGCCTTCCCGCGCCTCGCCAAGATCCCGGCCAACCAGTACCAGGACATGGTCCTGGTCGCGAGGAACGCCACCCTCCTCGACTACGGCACCATGCAGGCCAAGAAGGTCCCCCAGGTCACCATCGTGCAGACCCTCAAGGGCAACGTGGAGGCGGCGAAGAAGATCGAGAAGACGGCGGGCCGGGACGTCGTCGTCTGGGACGGCCTGTCGTACGTCCAGGGCCCCGACGGCAAGATGGTCTCCGAGATCCCCGAGCGCTACATCTTCGACGCCCACAGCCAGGAACCCGTCCACGCCACCGGCGAGATGGTCGACGGCGACCCGGTGAAGCGGGACGGCATCGAGTTCAAGTGGCCGTTCCTGACCGAGAAGCGCGACTACGAGTACTTCGACGCGCAGACCCGCACCACCAACCCCATCCACTACAAGGGGACGCAGACCTTCCGGGGCGTCGAGGTCTACTACTTCGAGCAGACCATCCCGTGGACCAAGGTCTCCCTGCCGAAGAAGATGCCGGTGCAGGGCGTCACCCCGGAGACCGTCGCCAAGACCGGCACCACCCGCTGGTACACCACGGTCCGCAGGTTCTGGGTCGAACCGGTCACCGGGGCGCCCGTCTACGGCGAGGAGATCCACAAGGAGGAGCTGCGCGGCGGCACCCTGCTGGGCGGCCGGGCCAAGGTGACGGCCTTCGCCGGCGACGTGAAGATGCGCGAGGACTACATCGAGCACACGGTCGCCCTGGTCAAGCACAACCGCACCATCGTCCTGCTGCTGACCTCCTATCTCCCCTGGGGCTTCCTCTCGCTCGGCATCGTGCTGCTCGCCCTCTCCCTCTGGCTGGAGGCGCGCGCCCGCCGCCCCGCCGACCCGGAACCCGCGCCGTCCGAGGTCCCGGAACCGGTCAGCGCCTGAGCCGTGCGTTGGTGTGCCGGGTGGGCTCGGCGCCGGCCGGGTCCTCGGGCCAGGGATGCTTCGGATACCGCCCGCGCAGTTCGGCCCGCACGCCCTTGTACCCGTCCCGCCAGAAGGAGGCGAGATCGGCGGTGACCGCGGCGGGCCGCCCGGCCGGCGACAGCAGATGCACCAGCACCGGCACCCCCGCCACCGCCGGCGACTCCTGCAGCCCGAACATCTCCTGCAGCTTCACGGCGAGGACCGGCTGTTCGGGATTCCCGTAGTCGACCCGGATCCGCGACCCGCTGGGCACGGCGATCCGCTCGGGCGCCAGCTCGTCCAGCCGCCCCGCCTCCCCGCTCGCCCACGGCAGCAGCCGCCGGAGCCCCTCCCCGGCGTCGATCCGCCCGAGATCGGCCCGCCGCCGCGCCCTGCCGAGCTCCGGCTCCAGCCAGTCGTCCACGCGCGCGTGCAGCGCGTCGTCGCAGACGTCGGGCCAGGGCTCCCCGAGGTGCAGCCGCAGGAAGGCGAGCCGCTGCCGCAGGCCGGCCGCGTCGGGAGTCCACCGCAACAGGCCGAGCCCCTCGCGGCGCAGCCCGTCCAGCAGCGCCTCGCGTACGAGGGCCGGGTCGGCGTCCCGCAACGGCCGCACCGCCAGCTCGATCGCCCCGAGCCGTTCCACGCGCCGCGCGACGACGTCCCCGTCGGCCCAGTGAACCTCCTGGCCCTCCGCGTACAGGGAAGCCGCCGCCGACCTGGCCACGTCCTCGTCCACCGCCGCCGCGAGCTGCACGCGCGCGTGGCCCTTGCCGACGGGACGGTCCGCGACGGCCACGGCGAGCCACGGGGCACCACGCAGCGGGCTGCCCTCACGGAGCTCGGCCCGGGTGCCGGAGGCCATGAGGTACGACCCTCCGTCGGCCCTGGCGACGCGCTCGGGGAAGGCGAGGGCGGCGACGCGCCCCACGGCGCGGTCGTCCACGCCGGGCGCCGACGCGCCCTCGTCGTCCGTCCGCAGCCGCCGCACCTCCGCGAGCCACCGCCCGGCGTAGGCGTCACCGCCGCGCCGGACCGTGCGCAGGGCGGCCGCCAGATCGTCGCCGTACTCCCGCGGAGCCTCCTCGCTCAGCAGCGCGACCACCTCGGCACCCCCGTCGGGGGTGTCCAGCAGCGCCCGCCCCAGCCGCGGATGCACGCCCAGCTGGGCCAGCCGCACCCCGCGTTCCGTCGCCCGCCCGGCGGAGTCGACCGCTCCGATCGCCGTCAGCACCTCCCGGGCCGCCGCCATCGCCCCGCCCGGCGGCGGATCCAGCAGCGCCAGCCCCGTCGCCCCGGGATCGCCCCAGCAGGCCGCCTGGAGGGCGAACGCGGTCAGGTCGGCCACTCTGATCTCCGGTGCCGGAAACGCCGTAAGACGGGCGTCCTCGGCCTCGGACCAGCACCGGTACACCGCCCCCGGCGCCTCCCGCCCGGCCCGCCCCGCCCGCTGCCGCCCGGCCGCGCGGGACGCCCGTACCGTCGTCAGCGCGCTCAGCCCGCGCGCGTGGTCGACCCGCGGCTCCCGGGCCAGCCCCGAGTCGACGACCACCCGCACCCCGGGAACGGTGAGCGACGACTCGGCGACCGCCGTCGCCAGCACCACCCGGCGCCGCGCCCCGGGCGCCAGCACCGCGTCCTGGACCGCCGCCGGCGCCCTGCCGTGCACCTGGAGCACCTCCACCTCCCCCAGGCCGCCCAGCTGCCCCGCCACGCGCGCGATCTCGCCCACGCCCGGCAGGAAGCACAGCACGTCCCCCGGCCGCTCGGTCAGGGCCCGCCGCACCAGCGACGCCACGTGCGTCAGCAGCGCCGGATCGACGCGCATCCCGTGCGGTGGCCGCGCCGGCCGCGCGGGCGGCGCCCACACCACCTCGACGGGGTACGAGACGCCGTCCGCCTCGACCACCGGAGCCCCGCCCAGCAGCCGAGCCCAGCCCTGCGCGTCCGTGGTCGCCGACGCGGCCACCAGCCGCAGCTCCGGCCGCAGGGTCTCGCGCACGTCCCAGAGGAAGGCCGCCACCGTGTCGGCGTCGAGATGGCGTTCGTGGCACTCGTCGAGGACGACGACGTCGACCCCGGACAGCTCCTGGTCGCGTTGCAGGCGCTGCAGCAGCACACCGGTCGTGACGACCTCCACGCGCGCGTGGCGCCCGACGACCCGCTCGCCGCGCACCGTGTAGCCGACGCTCCGCCCGACCTGCTCGCCCAGCAGCCAGGCCATCCGGCGGGCCGCCGCGCGGGCGGCGATCCGGCGCGGCTCCGCCACCACCACCCGCCGCGCGGGACCCTCGCCCACCAGCCCGGCCAGCACCAGCGGCACCAGCGTCGTCTTGCCGGTGCCGGGCGGTGCCACCAGGACGGCGGTGCCGTGCCCCTCCAGGGCGTCGTCCAGACCGGGCAGGGCCTGCCGTACGGGGAGCGCGTCCAGGGCGTCGTGGCGGATCACGCTCTTAGTGTCGTACGGGCCCGCTTCCGGCTACGCCGGGTGTGCCGGCTCAGTCCCTCCCCCAGCCTTCGGCCGGGGGACCCCCATCTCGCTTCGCTCGCACACGAAGATCGCCGTGCCCGGGAGGAGGTTGCCCCGCAGCGGGGACCAGCCGCCCCACTCGGAGGTGTTCCAGGCCGGCCACTCCGGCTCCACCAGGTCGACCAGCCGGAAGCCCGACGACACGATGTCGCGTATCCGGTCGCCGATCGTGCGGTGGTGCTCCACGTACACCGCGCGGCCGTCCTCGTCCTGCTCGACGTACGGGGTGCGGTCGAAGTAGGAGGCCGAGACCGTGAGGCCCTCGGGGCCGGGCTCGTCGGGGAAGGCCCAGCGGACGGGATGCGTGACGGAGAAGACGAAACGCCCGCCGGGGCGCAGGACGCGGCGCGCCTCGCGCAGCACCAGGCGGGGGTCGGCGACGAAGGGGAGCGCGCCGTACGCCGAGCACACCAGGTCGAAGGAGGCGTCGGAGAAGGGCAGCGCGCCGGCGTCCGCGCAGACCAGGGGAAACGATCCGCCGATGCGCAGCGCGTGCTGGAGCTGGCGGTGCGAGAGGTCCAGGGCGACCGGACGGGCCCCCTGGGCGGCCAGCCAGCGCGAGCACTGGGCCGCGCCGGCGCCGATCTCCAGGACGTCCTTGCCCTTCAGCTCCTCCGGCGGGCCCAGCAGCTCCGCCTCCACCTCGTCGAGCCCCTCGGGGCCCCACACGAAACGGTCGTCGCCGAGGAAGGTGCCGTGTTCGATCTGGTACTCGTCCGCGTTGCGGTCCCACCAGCCCCGGTTGGCCCGGCTGCTCTCCGTGGTACCGGCGTCGCGCCGGGTGGCTTCCGGTTCGGCCTCGGTTCCGGTGTCTGTCCCGGCCTCTGCGAGGTCGAACGAATCGGGCTCTTGGATGATCGGCTCCCTCGTCGTACTCTTCCGTGCAACCCGTTCGGAGGGCGTCACGGAAGAGGTCCCGCAGGCCTGCGTGGCTTCCTGGGACGGTTCTTGTGCCGGGTATGCGGCGATCCGCCCCGGGTGTGCGGCTTCGCGCATTGACCCTGCCTGGCTGCCCCCGTATGCTACAAGTTGCGCTGCGGGCCTGCGCACCTCAGACGTAGCAGGCTGCGCTCGCATCTGTATGTATGTCCCCTCGGTTGTCGAGGCGTCACCAGTGGTTCGGGTGACGCTTCCCAGGCTGTCCGGCTTCTGCAGAGCGAAACAGGCTCCCGGCGTAAGCAGTACCTACGACTTCAATGTCCGTACCGGAGCCCTTTCTCACATGACGAGCAGCACCGAGACCACCGCCACCACCCCGCAGGTAGCGGTCAACGACATCGGTAACGAGGAAGCCTTCCTCGCCGCGATCGACGAGACGATCAAGTACTTCAACGACGGCGACATCGTCGACGGCGTCATCGTGAAGGTCGACCGGGACGAGGTCCTGCTCGACATCGGTTACAAGACCGAAGGTGTCATCCCGAGCCGCGAGCTCTCGATCAAGCACGACGTCGACCCCAACGAGGTCGTCGCCGTCGGTGACGAGATCGAAGCCCTTGTTCTCCAGAAGGAGGACAAGGAAGGCCGCCTGATCCTCTCGAAGAAGCGCGCCCAGTACGAGCGTGCCTGGGGCACCATCGAGAAGATCAAGGAAGAGGACGGCATCGTCACCGGTACCGTCATCGAGGTCGTCAAGGGTGGTCTCATCCTCGACATCGGCCTCCGCGGCTTCCTCCCGGCCTCCCTGGTCGAGATGCGTCGCGTCCGCGACCTCCAGCCCTACGTGGGCAAGGAGCTCGAGGCGAAGATCATCGAGCTGGACAAGAACCGCAACAACGTGGTCCTGTCCCGCCGTGCCTGGCTGGAGCAGACCCAGTCCGAGGTCCGCCAGACGTTCCTCACGACCCTCCAGAAGGGTCAGGTCCGCTCCGGTGTGGTCTCCTCGATCGTCAACTTCGGTGCCTTCGTGGACCTGGGTGGCGTCGACGGTCTGGTCCACGTCTCCGAGCTGTCCTGGAAGCACATCGACCACCCGTCCGAGGTTGTCGAGGTCGGCCAGGAAGTCACCGTCGAGGTCCTCGACGTCGACATGGACCGCGAGCGCGTCTCCCTGTCGCTGAAGGCGACCCAGGAAGACCCGTGGCAGCAGTTCGCCCGTACGCACCAGATCGGTCAGGTCGTCCCGGGTAAGGTCACCAAGCTCGTTCCGTTCGGTGCGTTCGTCCGCGTGGACGAGGGCATCGAGGGTCTGGTCCACATCTCCGAGCTGGCCGAGCGCCACGTGGAGATCCCGGAGCAGGTCGTCCAGGTCAACGACGAGATCTTCGTCAAGGTCATCGACATCGACCTCGAGCGCCGCCGCATCAGCCTCTCGCTGAAGCAGGCCAACGAGGCCTTCGGTGCCGACCCGGCCACGGTCGAGTTCGACCCGACCCTGTACGGCATGGCCGCGTCCTACGACGACCAGGGCAACTACATCTACCCCGAGGGCTTCGACCCCGAGACCAACGACTGGCTCGAGGGCTACGAGACCCAGCGCGAGGCGTGGGAGCACCAGTACGCCGAGGCGCAGCAGCGCTTCGAGCAGCACCAGCAGCAGGTCATCAAGAGCCGCGAGGCCGACGCTGCCGCTGCCGAGGAGGGTGGCGACGCCGCGGGTGCCGCTCCGGCCGCCGGTGGCGGTTCGTACTCCTCCGAGGGCGCCGACACCTCCGGTGCGCTGGCCTCGGACGAGGCGCTGGCCGCGCTTCGCGAGAAGCTCGCGGGCGGCCAGAGCTGATCGCTCGCCGCTCGGCCTAGCCGATGACTGAGGGCCCGCACCTTTCGAGGTGCGGGCCCTCAGTGCTGTCTGCTCGCCCTGGGCTTTCTCTCGGTCCACGGTTGGTGGGGGCTGAGCGCGTAGTTCCTCGCGCCCCTCGGGGGGTCGTCGTCGCCGTCTGCCCGAGGGTTCCGAGCGCCTTGTGGGGAGTTGCTCCCCTTCGCGTTCGCGGAAATGTGTGGGATACACGAGTCATCGTGGGGCCGTAACGCGGCGCTGGGACGCTTCCCCGGTCTTCGTTCAAGATCGGAAGGGGAGTCCCGTCATGGCACAGCCTCAGGACAGGTCAGGGACGAGTCGGCGGGCGTTCCTGCGGAACGTCGGTGTCACCGGCGGCGCCGGCGCCATGTTCGCCACCATGGGGGCCCTCGGCCTCGCTCCCACCGCCCGGGCGGAGGCCTTCCAGGCTCCCCGCACCGGCGACTTCACCCTCACCGGACGCGCCGCGGCCCGGGTGGTCGTCCTCGGCGGTGGCATCGCCGGCCTGGCGACCGCCTACGAACTGGGCAAGGCCGGCTACGACTGTACGATCCTGGAGGCCAGGGACCGTACCGGCGGACGCAACTTCACCGTGCGCGGCGGCGACTCGACCACCGACCTCTACGGCAACACGCAGACCGCGCGGTTCGCCGACGGCCACTACATGAACGCCGGGCCCGCCCGGATACCGCAGTGGATGATCACCCTCGACTACTGTCGTGAACTCGGTGTTCCCATCCAGGTGTTCACGAACGTCAACGCCGACGCGTACCTCTACAACGAGTCGGCCGGCATGACGAAGCCCGAGCGCTACCGCACCGCCAAGGCCGACGTGTACGGCTATGTCTCGGAGCTGCTCGCCAAGGCGAGCGACAAGGGCGCGCTGGACGAGGCGCTGACGGCCACCGACCAGGAGCGGCTCGTCGAGTTCCTCAAGGACTGGGGCGAACTCGGCGACAAACTGACGTACGAGGGAGGCGAGCGGCGCGGATACACGACCGTACCGGCCGCCGCCGGCACCCCCGGGGTGCTGCTCGGCGACGTTCCGACCGCCTCCCAGGTGTTCGCAAGTGGTGTCGGGCGCTATTTCTCCTTCGAGTTCGGCTTCGACCAGGCCATGCTGATGTTCCAGCCGGTCGGCGGCATGGACCAGATACCGCGAGCCCTCACCCGGGCGATCGGCGCCCACCGCATCCGCACCGGAGCCGCCGTCTCCAAGATCACCGACACCGGGAACGGCGTCACCGTGACGTACACCCAGGGCGGCCGTACCAGGACCGTCGACGCCGACTACTGCGTGGCAGCCATGCCGCCCAACATCCTCGCCAAGGTGCCGCACAACCTCGGCTCCGGCGTACAGAGCGCCCTGGAGGCCATCACACCGTCGTCCGCGGCCAAGATCGGCCTCGAGTACCGCTCCCGCTGGTGGGAGCTGGACCACCACATCTACGGCGGCATCACCGAGACCGACCAGGACGTCACCCACATCTGGCATCCCTCGTACGGCTTCCACGGCGAACGGGGCGTCCTCATCGGCTACTACAACTACGGCGACGACGCCGACTCCTACGCCAAGCTGAGCCCCGCCGCGCGGGAGAAGCGCGCGGTGGCCGCCGGCGTGAAGATCTACGGCGCCAAGTACCGCACCGAGCTGGTCTCCTCCTTCTCCCACCACTGGCGCCAGACACCCCACCTGGAGGCCGCCTGGCACGACACCCCCGGCGGTCCGGACGACGTGCGCTACAAGCCCCTGAACGAGCCCACCGGGCGGGTCTACTTCGCCGGCGACTGGCTCAGCTACACGGACGCCTGGCAGCACGGCGCGTTCAGCTCCGCGCGCAAGGCGGTCACGGCGCTGCACGCGCGCGTGCTGTCGGCCTGAGTCCCCGCGTGCTGTCGGCCTGAGCCCCTGAGTCCCGCACGCGCGCGTGCCCGCCCTCCCGGCAGGACACGCGCGCGTGTCGCCCTCCCGGCATGAGAAGGCGGTGAGAGCCCGCCTGTTCAGGGGCGCCGACGGGAATGCCTGTGGACTGTGCCGCGTTGAGCCGTACGAACACGAGGAGGAGCGGTCACAGTGCTTGATCCGCAGGGTTTGTACGCATGGGAGCCGAAGGGCCTCGCCGTGGTCGACATGGCGCTCGCCCAGGAGTCGGCCGGTCTTGTCATGCTCTACCACTTCGACGGATACATCGACGCGGGTGAGACCGGCGACCAGATCGTCGACCGGCTCCTCGACTCGCTGCCCCACCAGGTCGTGGCCCGCTTCGACCACGACCGGCTCGTGGACTACCGGGCCCGCCGCCCGCTGCTCACCTTCAAGCGGGACCGCTGGACCGAGTACGAGGAGCCCAGCATCGAGGTCCGGCTGGTCCAGGACGCCACGGGCGCGCCCTTCCTGCTGCTGTCCGGCCCCGAGCCGGACGTCGAGTGGGAGCGCTTCGCCGCGGCCGTACAGCAGGTCGTGGAGCGGCTCGGTGTGCGCCTGTCCGTGAACTTCCACGGCATCCCCATGGGCGTCCCGCACACCCGGCCCGTCGGCCTCACCCCGCACGGCAACCGCACCGACCTCGTCCCGGGCCACCGCAGCCCCTTCGACGAGGCCCAGGTGCCCGGCAGCGCCGAGTCGCTGCTGGAATACCGCCTCATGGAGGCCGGCCACGACGTCCTGGGCGTCGCCGCGCACGTCCCGCACTACATCGCCCGCTCGCCCTACCCGGACGCCGCCCTGACCGTCCTGGAGGCCATCACGGGCGCCACCGGCCTGGTGCTCCCCGGGATCGCGCACGCCCTGCGCACGGACGCCCACCGCACGCAGACGGAGATCGACAGCCAGATCCAGGAGGGCGACGAGGAGCTCACCGCCCTCGTCCAGGGTCTTGAGCACCAGTACGACGCGGCCGCGGGCGCCGAGACCCGCGGCAACATGCTCGCCGAGCCGGTGGAGATCCCGTCGGCGGACGAGATCGGCCTCGAGTTCGAACGCTTCCTCGCGGAGCGCGAGGGCGACAACTGAAGCCCGCGCGGGCGACAACGAAGGTCCGCGCGGGCTGCAGCGAAGGCCCGCGCGAGCGACGAGCACCGGCCCGGACGGGGAGAACGAGCCCCCTCCGGGCCGGTGTCCGTGCCAGGCCCTAAGCTTCGGGGCATGCTGAAAGTGGGCCTCACCGGCGGGATCGGCGCCGGCAAGAGCGCGGTGTCGCGACTGCTCGTCGGGCACGGCGCCGTGCTGATCGACGCGGACCGGATCGCGCGGGAGGTCGTCGCGCCCGGAACCCCGGGCCTCGCGGCGGTCGTCGAGGCCTTCGGCCCGGAGGTGCTCACCGCCGACGGCGGCCTGGACCGGCCGAAGCTGGGTTCGATCGTCTTCGCCGACCCCGCGAAACTGGCCGTACTGAACTCGATCGTGCACCCCCTGGTCGGCGCCCGCTCCCGTGAACTGGAGAGCGCGGCAGCCGCCGACGCCGTGGTGGTCAACGACGTCCCGCTGCTCGCTGAGAACGGCCTCGCCGGGCTCTACGACGTCGTGGTCGTCGTGGACGCCGCCCCCGAGACCCAGCTCGACCGGCTGACCCGGTTGCGCGGGATGACGGAGGAGGACGCACGCGCGCGCATGGCCGCGCAGGCGACGCGCGAGAAGCGTCGGGAGATCGCCGACATCGTCATCGACAACGACGTGCCCCTCGACGTGCTCGAACAGCGGGTCGCGGAGGTGTGGGCCGACCTTGTGCGGCGGGCGCGGGAGCCGGGCTCCAACTAGCGGGAAGCCGTCTTCGAAATAGCGGGCAGCCGTCCGGGCGTTGAACCGCTTCAGTGAGGGAAGGACTTTGCCGTGCCCGAGACCAGCGGTTCGACCGGACGTACTCCGGAGACGCATGTGATCGATTTCCGTGCCGCCGAGCAACTGCTCAACGCACGGGACCCGCGAGGCGCGGTGAAACTGCTCGACGGAGTGATCGCCGCGCACCCCGAGAACACCGCCGCCCGGCTCCTGCGCGCGCGTGCCTTCTTCGCCGCCGCGCAACTGCGGCCCGCCGAGCTGGAGTTCACCATCGTCCTGGAGCGCGAACCGGACAACGCGTTCGCCCACTTCGCGCTCGCCCGCACCTATCAGCGCCAGGGCCGTGCCGAGCTCGCGATACGCCACTTCCGGCTGGCGGCCGCCCTGGACCCGAACCCGGAGTACCTGAAGGCGGCCCGCTTCGAGAGCGGTGCGTGAGCGACCGCTCGCTCACGGGTGCCCGTGCCGCGGCGGCCGTCTGAACGGCGGCGGGCTGCCGTCGGCCGGCGGGTACGGCGGCACATCGCGGCCCGGCTGGTAGTGCGGGCCCTGCCTGATGTGCCGGAGGATCATCGTCAGGTCGACGGTGGCCACCAGCCACAGCACGCCGCAGGCGGCCGCCCAGCCGGGACGCCCCACCAGCGCGAACGCCGCCGTGCCGAAGATCGCCCAGAACAGACCCCACAGGCTCAGCCACAGCCGCGCCCGCAGCGCACTGCGGGCGGTCGCCGGTTCACTGCCCGTACGCATCCCGGATCACCGCTCCTCCTTGCAACGTACTCTTCGACCAGCACGTTCACCAAGCAGGACGTCCACCGAGGGGGGACCCACCGTGCTGCCGGACGCCGACGACCTGCCCGACCTCCTTCTCGACCTGGCCGTGCCGCACGAGGACATCAACGAGGTGGTGGCGCTGCGGCGCGCCGTGACCGCCGATCCCGGCCTGCGACGGCTGCTGGAGGAGTGCGCCGAGGACGCGACCGGTGCCGTACGGGAGGTCGACGACCCCGACGGCCTCGGCGCCCGGGCCGCCCGGGCCCCGGCCGCGCTGGGCGCGTACTTCCTCGTGTACGTCTTCCTCGCCGCGGTGCCGGACATCCGCGCCCGGCACCGGGCACTCGGCATCCCCGACGACATCTCCCGGCACACGCTCGCCGACCTCGGCCGCGGCATGGCACTGCACCGCAGGCGGTACGGCGGCGGAGGGCTGGGCACCCGCCAGGCGCACTGGCTCACCCGCCATTTCGGCGGCCGCCTCTACCAACTGGGACGGCTGCAGTACGAGCGGACGGGGCTCGGCGAACGCACGGCACGGGCCGTCACCGCGGCCGGAACCGGCGTGACCGCGGGCGAGCCCTGCCTGAACCTGCACATCCCCGACTTCCTCGGACCGCTCACCTCTGCCGCCTTCGACCACTCCCTGGCGCGGGCCCGGGACTTCTTCACCCGGTACTTCCCCGAGGAGTCCCCGGCCGTCGCGACCTGCCACTCCTGGCTGCTCGATCCGCAGCTGCGCCGCCTCCTCCCGGCGCACTCCAACATCGTCCGTTTCCAGGAGAGGTTCCGGCCCGGGTGGGAGGACCCGGAACCGGCCGACACCACACCGGTCGGCTTCGTCTTCGGCGTCCCGGACCTGCCGGTAGCGGACCTGCCCCGGCGTACCTCGCTGGAACGGACGGTCGGCGACCATCTGCGGGCGGGCGGCCACTGGTACGTCGGCCACGGCTGGTTCCCGTGGCCGCGGTGAGGTGATCGAAGTTCCCGTCGGCCCTCGAACTACTCGAACGAGTGAACCATCGGCGGGCGGGAACGCCCGTGCGGCGGCGGGCCGTTGTTCGGGCATGACGGTTGAAATGCGTGAGGGGTACGAGGGAACAGGGCCCGGTGCGATCACCCCGGACGGCTGCGCGGTGGAGCTCTACACCCGCCTGGCCGCGGGTGGCGAACCGGACATCATCGAGGCGGCGGTCCCGGCCGGCGCCCAGATCCTGGAGCTGGGCAGCGGGGTGGGGCGGATGACGCACCCGCTGCTGGAGCGCGGGTTCCGGGTCACGGCGGTGGACGAGTCGGCGGAGATGCTGGCGCGGGTGCGCGGGGCACGCACGATACGCAGCACCATCGAAGGGCTCGACCTGGGCGAGAAGTTCGACGTGGTGATGCTCGCGTCGTTCCTGGTGAACACCGGGGACACGGAGGTGCGCCGGGGCATGCTGCGCACCTGCGCGGCGCACGTGGCGGACGGCGGCTCTGTGCTCATCCAGCGGGAGGGCGCGGACTACCACACGAACGTGCCACGAGAACGGGCCGATCCCAGCGGTTACACCGTGCGGATCGCGTCGGTCGAGCCGGTCGGGGACGGGGTGAACTCGGTGCGCGCGGAGTACGAGTTCCCGGACGCGGCCTGGACCCAGACGTTCCTGGCGCGACCGCTCACCCGGGAACAGTTCGAGGAGGCACTCGCGGAAGGGGGACTGGAGGTGGCCGAGTATCTGACCGAGGACGGGACCTGGGTGAGGGCGGTGCCGACGGCTTAGCCGGGGCCGTTCCTCCGGAGGCGGTCGTCCGCAGGCGGTTGTCCGGAGGGAGTCGTCCGGGGGCGGGTCACCGACCGCCGGGGCGCCCACCGCTCGGCCGACCTGTGCCGCCCCCCTTGCCTCCGCCGCCGATGCCTCCGCCCCCCTTGCCTCCGGCTCCGCCGAAGCCTCCCGCTCCGCCCATCCCGCCGAGACCGCGCAGCCGTTCCAGCTCGCGGCGGTCGCGCTTGGTGGGGCGGCCCGCGCCGCGGTCGCGGATGCCGATGGGGGCGACGGCCTCGCGGGGCGGGGGCGGCGGGGAGTTGTCGATGAAGCACTGGGCGGCCACGGGTGCGCCGACCCGCTTGCGGATCAGCCGCTTCACGATGACGATCCGCTCCCGCCCCTCGTGACGCAGCCGCACCTCGTCACCGACGCGCACGGAGTGGGCGGGCTTGACCCGCTCGCCGTTCACCTGGACATGCCCGCCCCGGCAGGCGGTGGCTCCCATGGAGCGGGTCTTGATGAGGCGCACGGCCCAGATCCAGCTGTCGATCCGCACGTTCTCACCGGGGGCGGGCCCGGCGGCCTCGGCGGCGGCGACGGCCGCGGCCAGGGCGGCGGGGTCCAGAGTCTGGGTGGCGGGATCGGGTGCCTGGGCGGCAGCGGCCTCGGTGCCTTCGGCGGACTCGGCCGCGGTGGGGGTTCCGGTCCCACCGTTCGCCCGCTCGCTGCTCTCGTCCGCGTCCTCAGAAGCCATGCCCTGACCTTAGCCCCCAGGGCCGAGAGAAACGGAGCCGATTTCCGGGGCCTACCGTGGAGCCATGACCAGCAGCCCCCTCGCCCGCCTCGACCAGCGCGTCAGCGTCTGCCGGGCCTGCCCCCGGCTGGTCGCCTGGCGGGAGGACGTGGCCCGCACCAAGCGGGCCGCGTTCGCCGACTGGACGTACTGGGGCCGGCCCGTCCCCGGCTTCGGGCCGGCCGACGCCCGGTTGCTGATCATCGGCCTCGCCCCGGCCGCGCACGGCGGCAACCGCACCGGCCGGATGTTCACCGGCGACCGCTCCGGTGACGTCCTGTACCAGGCGCTGTACGACGTCGGGCTCGCCTCGCAGCCGACGTCGGTGAGCGCCGACGACGGTCTGGAGCTGTACGGCGTGCGGGTCACCGCGCCCGTGCACTGTGCCCCGCCCGCCAACAAGCCGACCCCCGAGGAGCGCGACACCTGCCGCTCCTGGCTGGTCGAGGAGCTGACGCTGCTGCGGCCGACGGTGCGTGCCGCCGTCGTGCTCGGCGCCTTCGGCTGGCAGGCCGCGCTGCCGGCGTTCGCGCAGGCGGGCTGGATTGTGCCCCGGCCCCGCCCGGCCTTCGCCCACGGCGCCCGCGTCGACCTCGGCGGCCTGGACGTCTTCGGCTGTTTCCACGTCAGCCAGCGCAACACCTTCACCGGCCGCCTCACCCCCGAGATGCTCCGCGAGGTGCTGCGGACGGCGGCGGAGGCGGCCGGGTTGCCCTGAGGGGGCGGGGTCAGGCGAGTCGGGCCGCCGCCACCGGGCGGTCGGCGACCGTGTGGGTGCCGGTGGACGCGGACGAGTTGACGCTCCAGCGGTAGCGGGAGAACTCGCCGGTGGTGTTGGAGGCGTAGAACATCATGTGGCCGATGCCGACGCCCTGGAGGTTCTCGCCGTCCACGGTGCCGATCATGCGGGTGTCGGGGTACTGCGGGTAGTTGGAGAGGCCGTAGACGCCGTGCGGGTCGGAGGTGCAGTCGACGATCTCGACGGCGTACTGGGTCTCGCCGGCGAAGTCGGCGACCCCGCTGAAGACGCCCTTGACCTCGCGGACCATCACGATGTGCCCGGTGTTGTTCGCGTCCTGTCCGCTGTAGTCGACGGCGACGAGATCGCCGGGGCGCAGGTCGGTGACCTTGCGGATGCGGCGGAAGCGCGGGCCCGCCGTGCCGCCGATGAAGGCCGAGCAGTAGTCGGCGGCCTCCGGGCCCTTCTCCTGGAAGTACTGGAGGAAGTAGTCGTCGGTGGCCCAGCCGTAGGTGTGCTTGAGCACGGCCGTGACGAAGGACGAGCAGCGGGCCCGGGCCACCCAGCTCGCGAGGTCGTCCGGCAGGCCCCAGGTCACAGTCGCCGTGGTGTTCATCAGGTAGACGTTGTTGGCGCGTGCCGTACGCCCGCTGACCAGGGCGATCTCATCGGCGGTGAGGGCGCGGCCGTAGGCGCGGACGTCGTCGACCGCGCCCTTGAAGCGGTTCACGTAACCGCCGTCCCAGCGGGCCCGGCCGATGTTGAAGCCCTGGGTGGCGGCCCAGGAGAGGGTGGTGTCGGCGCTGCCCTCCTGCACCCCGTTCACATACAGCTTGATGCTCGTGCCGTCCCAGACGCCCACCAGATGGGTCCAGACGCCCACCTTGGTCACCGGCGTGGCCGCGAGCGCCGAGGCCTTGGCGGCCTGGTCCTCGCTGCGTACCTTGAAGGCCCAGGTCCCGGCGGTGTCGTCGTACTGGAGCAGGAAGCGGCTGGCGCTGCCGCCGTCCTGGCTGACGGCCGTGTACATGTTCGTCAGGACGGCGTCGTCGGCCAGCCGGACCCAGGCCGAGACCGTGAAGGGGGCCGTGGTGTCCAGGACGGAGGCGGTGGCGGCGTACGCCCCGGAGGTGCCGTCGAGGCTCAGTTCGCCGCCTGCCCGCAGACCGGTCCAGCTCGCCCCGGAGCCCGGGGTGACGGGGTGGTCCAGGCCGGAGCGGTCGGTGCCGGAGCCGTCCAGCGGCCAGTGTCCGGCGAGCCCGGTCGGCAGGTAGCCGGCGGCCAGCATCCGCTGGTACTGCACCAGCCGCTCGGCCTCGGCCAGATGCGGCGCGGTGACCGGGGTGAACGGCGTGTCCAGCGGGGTGTCGGCCGCGGCGGTCCCGGTGCCGGTCGCCATCCCTGCCATCGCGCCCACCCCCACGAGTGCGGCTCCGCTCAACAGCCCCCGTCTGCTCACCATGGTGATGCCCTCCCCGTTTCGATCCTCGCGGTGATGTGATCTTCACCGGCGAGGAGAACTCTAGGAGATTCCTGTGGGAACGGGTGTTCCCGTGGGTGGCCGGGCCCTCGGCTAGCGGTCGGTCCCCCCGTCCTCGAAGTCCTCGAAGTCCCCGCCGTCGCCGAAGAGGTGTCGCACCGTCGACCGGTAGTTGGCCTGTACGTGGCCCAGTGCGCGGGCGCGGGCCCGGTCCGGGTCGCCGGAGGCGATCGCGTCGTACAGCTCGCGGTGTTCGGTGAGGAGTTGGGGCCACTCCTCGTTGCGCCGGGTGAGCCAGCGCAGTCGGCCGTCGACCGGTTCCATCACCGAGATGAGCAGGCTGTTGCCGGCCAGGGCCAGGATCCGGTCGTGGAAGCGGGTGTTGATGTCGGTGATCGTCTCGGCGTCGTCCGCCTCGGTGGCCGTGGCCGCCCGGTCGAGCAGCTCCCGCAGCTCCGCCAGTGCCTCGGGGGTCGCCCGGGCCGCCGCAAGGCCGGCCGCGTACACCTCCAACGCCTCGCGCAACTCGAAGAGTTCCTTGACGTCGGTCGGGGTCAGCCGGCGCACGACCGTGCGGCGGGCCGACTCGAAGAGGACGAAGCCCTCGGCGACCAAGGCCCGGATCGCCTCCCGGACCGGCACCCGGGAGACTCCGAACCGCTCGGCCAGCTCGCGCTCGACCAGCCGGTCGCCCGGGCCCAGGCGGCCCTCGATGATGTCCTGCCGCAGTGTCGCCAGGACGCGCTCGCGCACCGCGCCCAGAGGTTCGATCTTCGTCGTGGGAGAGCCCATGAGGTCATTTTCGCCGAACCCGGGGGCCTTTTACGGAGCCGTAACGGGACGGACATCGGTCGGAACGCTTGACGGGAGCACCATGACGGGAGTTTGGTATACCAAAAGTTGGTACACCGGTTGGTTCCCTGGAGGCCCCGTGTCCCTGGCCGACCGCGCCGACGTCACCGGCGCACCCGCCTTCGTCCCCGACCCACGGCTCACCAACGAAGACCTCGCCCCCGCCGAGAAGCGGAACTGGAAGGTCTTCGACCTCTTCGCCATGTGGATGTCCGACGTCCACAACCTCGGCAACTACACCTTCGCCGCCGGCCTGCTGGTCCTCGGCATGAACGTCTGGCAGGTCTTCACCTCCCTCCTCGTCGGCTTCGTGCTCATCTACGTCGGCATGAACTGGATGGGGAGGATCGGCCAGCGCCACGGCGTGCCGTTCCCGGTGGTCAGCCGGATCAGCTTCGGCGTCTGGGGTGCCAACATCCCGGCGCTGATCAGGGCCGTGATCGCCATCATGTGGTACGGCATCCAGACCTATCTGGCCTCCGTCGCCGTCAACGTGATGCTGCTGGCGGCCTGGCCGGACCTGAAGTCCCTCACCGAGAGCTCCTTCCTGGGCCTGGACACGCTGGGCTGGATCTCCTTCGTCTCGCTCTGGCTGGTCCAGGCGGCGATCATCAGCCGCGGCATGGAGACGATCCGCAAGTTCCAGGACTTCTGCGGCCCGGCGATCTGGCTGGTGATGATCGCCCTCGCCGTCTGGATCCTCGCCAAGGCCCACTGGACCATCTCGCTCACCTCCACCCCGCACCCGGTCTCCACCGGCGAGCAGTGGCGGCAGTGGTTCGGCGCGATCGGCCTGATCCTCGCCACCTATGGCACGCTGATGCTCAACTTCTGCGACTTCTCCCGCTTCGCGCCGGACTACCGCACCGTGCGCCGCGGCAACTTCTGGGGTCTGCCCATCAACTCCACGGCGTTCGTGGTCGTCTCGGTGATCGTCACGGCCGGCTCCCTGGAGGTCTTCGGCGAGGCCATCACCGACCCGGCCGAACTGGTCGCCAAGGTCGGCAACACCTGGGTCCTGGTGGTGGCCGCGCTGACCTTCGCGGTCGCCACCATGGGCGTCAACATCGTCGCCAACTTCGTCTCGCCGGCGTACGACCTGGCCAACGTCTGGCCGCAGAAGATCAGTTTCAAGGTCGGCGGGATGATCAGCACGGTCGCGGCCCTGGTCGTCACGCCCTGGAACCTCTTCTCCAACCCCACCGTCGTCAACTACTTCCTCGGCGGCCTCGGCGCCTTCCTGGGACCGCTGTTCGGTGTGATCATGGTCGACTACTACGCGATCAAACGCGGCCGGGTGGACGTGCAACAGCTCTTCAACGCGGCGCCCGGCTCCCCGTACCACTACCGCAAGGGCGTCAACCCCAAGGCCCTGTGGGCGTTCCTGCCCTCGGCGGCGGTCGCGGCCGTGCTCGCGCTGGTGAAGACGTTCAGCGACGTGGCGCCGTACTCCTGGTTCATCGGCACGGCGCTGGCCGCGGGCCTGTACCTGGCGCTGTGCCGCCGGGACCGAACCCCTGTGACCGAGGAGGTCTGACGGACGTGCGGATCGTCGTCACCAACTGCAACACCACGCAGGAGATGACCGAGGAGATCGTACGAGGTGCCCGGGCCGCCGCAGGCCCGGGCACCGCCGTGACCGGACTGACCCCGGCCTGGGGGCCCGAGTCGGCGGAGGGCTGGCTGGACAGCTACCTCTCGGCGGCGGCGGTCCTCGACGCGCTGCGGACGTACGACGGTCCGCCGTACGACGCCGTGGTCATGGCCGGTTTCGGCGAGCACGGGCGCGAAGGCGTACGGGAGTTGGTGGACGTACCCGTCGTCGACATCACCGAGGCCGCCGCCCATCTCGCCTGTCTGCTGGGCCGCCGCTACGGCGTCGTCACCACACTGGACCGCTCGCGCGGGCAGATCGAGGACAGCCTGGAGACGGCGGGGGTGGCCCGCAACTGTGTGGCGGTGGCGGGCACGGGACTGGGCGTTCTCGACCTCACCGGTGACCCGGGGCGCACGGAGGCGGCGTTCCTCGCGGCGGCCGAACGGGTCCGGGACGCCGGCGCCGAGGTCCTGGTCCTCGGCTGCGCCGGGATGACGGGACTGCAGCGGGCGGTGGGGGAGAAGCTCGGGGTTCCGGTGGTCGACGGGGTCGGCGCGGCGGTGAAGCTGGCGGAGTCGCTGGTGACACTGGGACTCACGACCAGTCGGGCGGGGAGCTACGGCAAGCCGCGGGCGAAGCGGCGGGTGTGGGGGCCGGGCCAGGGGTAGGGAGCCGTGCCGGGAGTGCCTGAAATGGACTCACGCCCTTGTGATCCACACCACAGGAGGAGGCGTTCATGAGCACCCCCACCCCTTGCACCCCCACCACCGGAGCCGGAGCCGGAGCCGGAGCCGGAGCCGGAGCCGGAGCCGGAGCCGGAGCCGGAGCCGGAACCATCGCGGACCCCGGCCCGCTAGGCCTCGCCGCCTTCGCCGCGACGGCCTTCGTCCGTCGCCCTCTTCTACGGCGGTCTGGCCCAACTGCTCGCGGCCATGTGGGAGTTCCGGAAGGGCAACACCTTCGGCGCCACGGCCTTCGGGTCGTACGGCGCCTTCTGGCTGGCGTACGCCGCCTACGCGAGGTTCGTCGCGGGCAGCCTGCAGCCACCGCGCACCAGGCGACCGGCCTGTTCCTGCTGACCTTCGCGATCTTCACACCCTGTCGGTGAGTTCGCGCAGTCGCCCGGCACCGTCAGGGCCGGTGGCCGGCTCGGCCTGGTCACGGCCGTGCGCGCCTGGTGCGCGTCGTTCGCCGGCGTCGCCAACGCCACCTACCACCGTGCCGCCTGCCGGTCTTCCCGAACATCGGCGAGCACCTGCGGCCGCACCACGGCCACCGCGGCGGCCCGGTCGCCGGGGTCCACGCGTGACCTACGGCAACAGCTGCCACACATAGCGCACATCGGGCTCCCGCTCCTCGTTCGCACTGCCGTCCGTGTACTCGACGGCGACGAACCCGTGCCGTTCGTAGAACCGGTGGGCGGGCGTGTTCACCTGGAACGTCCAGAGCGTGAGCCCTTGCGGGAAGCGCTCCTTGGCCAGCGCGACGAACAGATCACCGACACCCCGTCCCCGCCACCCGGGATCCAGGTACAACTGGGACACCAGCCGGTCCGCGAGCACCATCATCCCCACCACGCGCCCGCCCGCCTCCGCGACCCAGGTCTCCCGTGACGGCACCACGACATCCCGGAAGTAGGCGCGCACCTCGTCGTCCGAGTGCGCCCGCACGACGGTCGGCAGGGCCGCGGAGTACGACCGCAGCCAGACATCGGCGACGGCGTCGGCGTCCGGCCCGCCGGCCCGGCGCAGTACGACCTCGGCGCTCATGCCCCCGCCCCCTCGTCGGGTACGACGGCCGTGGCCGTGATCTCCACCAGCTGCCCGGTGTATCCGAGACAGGCGACCCCGACCAGCGTCGACGAGTGCGGCCCGGCACTGAGCCCCGAGGCCTCGACGACCTCCCACACCCCGGACAGCACCGCGGGCTCACTGCTCACGACGTACACATCGGTCGCCAGTACATGCTGCAGGTCGCTCCCGACCGCCCGCAGCTGCTCCCGCAGATTGGCGATCACCTGCTCGGCCTGCCGCGGCGGATCCCCCTCACCGACGAGCTTCCCCTCCCCGTCCAACGGAACGGCACCCGCCAGAAACGCGAGCCTCGTGCCGGCCTCGACGACGGAGACGTGGGAGTAACCGGGCGGTGGAAAGAGAGCCGGGGCGGTGAAACGCTGGATCACAAGGGCTCCTGAATTCAACGACGGACAACCGACCGATCGTCCGCCCTCGCACCGCCGGTCCGCATCTGAATTTTCCGGTTCCCCTGCTCCTCGTCCTGCGCGAAAAATGCTTGGGAATGGGTCAGTTGGCGCTGCTACCGTCCTTCACGTGGCGAAACTCAATCAGATCATCGCGGTCGAGAAGGGCATCAAGTCCAAGGCGCATCAGGACCTGACGTCGGCGCATCACGGGTTGCAGAAGCCCGCGCTGCTGGCCGGTATCTCGCGGACGTATCAGCCGAAGGACGAGGAGGGTGAGCAGTTGCCGCCCGAGTCCACGCGGGTTCAGGTCAAGGCCGAGGACGTGCTGCGGGAGACCTCGGCGACGCTGACGCGGCTCTTCGACGTGACCGCCACCAAGGACTGGGCGAACTGCGAGGCCAGGGCCGATGTGAAGGTGGACGGGCGGGTGCTGGTCGCCGGTGTGCCCGTGGCCTATCTGCTGTTCCTGGAGAAGCAGCTCGTCGACCTCAATACTTTCGTGCGGAAGCTGCCCGTGCTCGACGCCTCCGAGTCGTGGGTGCAGGACCCGTCCACCGACGCCTGGAAGACCGAGCCGGTACGGACGCTGCGGACCAGGAAGGTGCCCCGCAACCATGTGAAGGCCGAGGCGACGGAGAAGCATCCGGCGCAGGTCGAGGTGTACTACGAGGACGTTCCGGTGGGGTACTGGACCACCGTGAAGTTCTCGGGGGCGCTGCCGGCCCGGCGGGTCAACGAACTCCTCGACCGGGTCGAGAAGTTGCAGCAGGCCGTCAAGTTCGCCCGTGAGGAGGCGAACGGTGCCGACGTCGTCGACCAGCGGGTCGGGGACGCCGTGTTCGGCTACCTGTTCGGGTAGCCTCCAAGGACCCCCGGTCCCTTGAGGCCGGGGTGCGCGAGGAGCGCAAGCTGAAGCTGAGGCTTGTCGTGACGAGCGGCCGTACCCCACAGAACACGGGGCGGGCCGCGTTGAATCTCAGACTCTCGCTCCAGACTCAGCATTCGCCGCCGATCGCCGGATCGAACGGGCCCGGGCCCCAGCACGTCGAAATGCAGGTTCAAGTCCTGCCCGCGCAGCTCGATGCGTGGTGGTCCAAAGGAAGGACGCGGCGACCTCACGACTGACCCGGGTTCTCAAGTGTGCCGGCGTGTGACGATGGGCGGCTTTCCAGGGCCCGGGGGCAGGCTACGCCCTCGGGCCCGCTCCCGTTTCCGGCCCCTAACAGGGGTTGCGAAGAATTGCGTTCATAAAGAACTCGGTCTTTCGGGGCACTTGTCACATCCGCGAAATGTGAACGGACCTTTCCGTACGGGAACCCGATCTACCGTGGAACAACGAAGCCAACAGCCCGGCCACCGTCGCCCGAAGGCACACCCCGCCCTCGTCCGGACAGGAGCCCCGTGTCCCGTCGTATCGCCCTGCCGCCCTGGTTCGCCCACGCCCTGCGCGCCCAGCGCGGACCCGTGTCCTGGAGCGCGGTGACGCGAGGGGCGCTGGCCGCCGGGCCGCTGCTGCTCGCCGCGGTCCTGGCGCGGCACACCTCCCTCGGGGTCGTCGCCGCCATCGCCGCCATGCTCGCCGGGATCAACGACCGGCCGGGCAGCAGGCGGTCCGCCGTGCGACGGCTCGGGGTGCCCGCGGCGGCCGGTGCGGTCGGGCTGCTCGTCGGGACGTACGGCGGGGAGCACCTCACCGCCGTACCCCTCACCCTGCTGCTCACCGCGCTCGGCCTGGTCGCCGGCGGCATGAGCGCCGTCGGGCCCGTGGCGTCCGGCGCCGGGACGCAGCTGCTGGTCGCCGCCGCCATCGGCGCCGGGATGCCGGTCGCCGAGGCGGGCTGGCAGCGGGCCCTCGCGTTCCTGGCCGGGGCCGGGTGGCTGGTCGTGCTGCGGCTCGCCCTGCCCACCCCGGGCGCCCTCGCCGGCGACTACCGCTTCGACGGGGAGCGGGACGCCGTCGCCGCCGTGTACGACGCGGTCGCCGGCCTGCTGGACGCCGTCGGGACCGAGGCCGCCGGCGGCAGGCGGGCCGCCCTGACCGCCGCCCTCGACCACGCCCAGGACGCGCTCACCGGGCCCCGGCTGCGGCGGTACGCCAGCTCCGCCGCCGAACGCCGGCTGCACACGCAGTACGCCGCCGCCCTGCCCCTCGCCGAGGCGGCCACCGCCCTGGCCTGGGCCGGGGAACCGATCTCCGCGAGGGCGGCCGAGGGGCCCCGGCGGCTCGCCGTCGCGGTCCGGGGCAACGACGGCACCGGGCCGCTGCCCGCACCGTCCCGGTCGGCGCCCGCGCTGCGCGCACTCGACGACGCGCTGCTGCGCGCCGCCGAGGCCTTCGACCGCGGCGAGGGCCGGGAGCAGCGGCCGCCCGCCCGGCGGCGCAGCCCGAAGGAGGTGCTGCGGGCCGCGCTCGGCAGCGGCGGACGGGAGTACGGGCTGCGGGTCGCCCTCTGCTTCGGCGCGAGCGCCGGCATCGCGCAGGCCCTGCACCACGCCCGCTGGTACGGCGAGCACCAGCACTGGTACTGGCTGCCCGCCACCGCCGTCTTCCTCGTCAAGCCCGACCTCGGGCCGCTCGCCTCCCGGGTGCTGTGCCGGGCCGCGGGCACGGTGCTCGGCGCCCTCGTCTTCGCGGGCTTCGCGGCCGTACTGCCCCGGCCCGAGGGGCTCATCGTGCTGGTGGCCGTCTGCGGGGCGGTCATCCCGGTGTCCACCCGGCACTTCGGCGCCCAGACCGCCGTCGTCACCGTCCTGGTGCTGGCCCTGGTCATGGTCGGCGGCGAACCGCAGGCCTCCGTCAGCCGGATCGGCGAGACCCTGCTGGCCTGCGCGATCGTCCTGCTCGTCGGGCATCTGCCGATGGCGGGGAAGCGGGGTGGCGGAGTGCGGGCCCGGCTCGCCGCCGCCGGGCGGGCCGCGCACGTCTATCTCGACCATGTGCTGAGCGAGTCCGGTGACCGGGGCGAACGCTGGGCCCTGCGCCGGGAGGCCTACCGCACCCTCGCCGAGGCCCGCACCGCCATCGCCCTCGCCGCCGCCGAACTGCCCGCCCTCGCCCGGCACACCGAGGGCACGGACGCGGTGGCCGCCGTACTCGAACGGCTCGTGGACACGACCACGGCGTGTGCCGTGCACCTCGACGAGACCGGGCGGCTCACCGCCCGGCACACCGGGCAACTCGAAGACCTGGCCGCCGAACTGGAGCGGGGCGGACAGCGGCTCGGGCTCGCGGTGCCGCGGATGCCGGTCGCCGCGTAGCTCACTGCCCCAGCTCGCCCTCCAGCACGGTGACCGGGATGAGCGGGCGGTTCCAGAGGGCGAGGATCTCGTTGGCCAGCGCCACGACCGGCAGCGGCGGCCGGCTGCCGTGCACCTCGACGGCGGCCGCCGCCAGGCCGCGCGGTACCGCCGAGGCGTCGAGCAGCACCCGCCAGTCCTCCGGGCCCAGTTCCAGGAACTCGAGGCCGGTCAGCTTCGCGATCTCCAGCGGGTCGGCGAGCGTGTCCGGATAGGCGCTGAGGGTGCGCAGCCGGGACAGCCCGGTGACCGCGGCGAGCCCGAACCGCCGGCCCTCCTCCACCACACCGATGCTCAGCACCTCCAGATCGGGGTGCGCGGCCTCCTCGACGCCGGCGACACCCCGGTGGTTGACGTACGCCACGGCCGGCGGCAGATGGCCGGTCGCACCGCTCCGCCGGACGTCCTCCGGCAGGTTCACCACCAGGTCGGTGAGGGAGTCGGCGAGCAGATCGGCCCCGGTGTGGTCCGCGTGGCCGATCATGATGATCTGGCCGAGGTGGCCGCACGGGCCCGGCGTGAGGTCCACCGCGATCCGGTCACCGCCGCCGTTGTCGCCGAAGACGATCCAGCCCGGCGAGCCGACCAGGCCCTGCACGGCTGCGTCGGGCGGGGTGACGACCGCGTCCTTCGCCGCGAACCGCCAGTCGGCCCGCCGGGTCGCCGCCTCGGCCACGTACAGCTCGTCCAGCGGGAACAGCTCGCAGCCGGCCGCCGCGTAGCCGTCCTCCGGGTCGACCCAGTCCTCCCAACGCGCCCGCGTCACCCGGTACAGCGCCCTGAGCTCCCCGGGCAGCGGGACACCGAGCCGGGCCTCGGCCCCGGCGAGCTCCGCCTCGGTCGCGCCGACGGCGCCGGGGAGCCGTTCGCGCAGCGTCCGCTCCAGCAGGGCGGGGTCCGCGGAGGGGTGCGGCCGGGCGTCCGGCACCGGGTCGGGCAGCCGCCGCCACGGCTCCGGCACGGCGTCCTCGACCAGGACGAGCGCGCCCGGGTGCGGACCTCCGAGGCCCGGCGTCACGGCGGGGCTGCGGCCGATGAGATGGAGCACGGTCCGCCCCTCCGGCCCGATCTCCGCGACGAAGGCCATGTCGTCGGTACCGGCGTCGGTGAGCGCCTCCTGTACGCGCCGCACCGCGTCGAACTCGTCCTGCGTGTCCTCCAGTTGAGCCGCCTGCCCAGGCCGCGGACCGGGCCGGCTCAGCCGCAGGCTCCAGCCGAACAGGCCGATACGGCCGGACACTTGGCCGCCCGGTGCCGCGGGCCGCTCCGCGGGGGCGGCCCGCAGCAGCCGCAACACCGGTGCCCAGGTGGCGAAGTCGTGCAGGGAGGGCTGCGGGGGTTGCGGGGGTTGAGGGGGTTGAGGAGGCTGTCCGGGCAAGGTGGGCTCCAGCCGGTCGGGGACGTCGGCGAGATGATTATCACGGGGCTGGAGCCGGGGGCTGGGGGCGGTGGCCTCTGTTGGGCTTCTCAGTCCGTGAAGCGCGCCCAGACCGGCGCGTGGTCCGAGCCCGCGGCCCCGCGCCGCGCCGCCGGATCCGCGCCCACCGACGGCAGCCTCGGTGGCGTGGTCGTGCCGGGCAGGCCGGTGCCCGCCTCCGTCAGGCGGTGGACCAGGTGGTGGCTGAGAAGGAGGTGGTCGATCAGTTCACGGCGACCTGAGTTGATGCGGGAGTAGCGCTGGTCGGCCGGGATGCGCGGGGCGATGTCCCACAGCCGTACGGCGTCGCCCTTGTCGTCGTGGTCGTAGCCGGTGGTGCCGAGTTCGGAGCCGGGCGGGCCGAGGAGGATCTGGGTGGTGGCCGCCTGCACCTCGTCGTTGAGGTCGCCGAGGACCACCACGTCCTTGGACGTGCCCTGTCCGGCGAGCAGTAGGTCGGCCAGCGCCCGCAGGGCCGTCGCCTCGGCGGCCCGCCGGTACAGGGCGTACGCCCCGTAGCGCGCCCGTTCCCCCTCGTCGTGCGGGTAGAAGCGGCCGCCGGGGTAGCTGAGCAGCTTGGACTTGAGGTGGGCCACCGCCGCCGTGAGCGGCCCGCCCGGGGTCAGGACCGTCACCGCCAGGAAGCCGCGGCCGGCCTCGACGGTGGTCTCTCCGGCGTCGTCGGTCTGCACCGGGCGCAGCCTGGCCGGCAGGGCCGCCGTGTCGGACACCGTCGTCAGCTCGGCGCGGGCCAGGAAGCCGACCCGGACGCCCCGGCCGTCGGGGTGCCCGGAGAGCGCGAACCGCCAGTTCGCGCCCAGCAGTTCGGCCAGGTCCGCCAGGGCGTCGGGGTCGCCGACCTCCTGGACGCCGAGCAGGGTCGGGTCGAGTCCGGTGATCACGGTCGAGAGGGCGGCGAGCTTCGCCTCGTACGCGGACTTGTCCTTGGGGCCGTAGGGGCTGCCGGGGCGATAGAGGTTTTCGAGGTTCCAGGTGCCGAGGAGCATGCCCGGCTCCTTCCAGGAGGTGGTGCGGCCAGCGTGCTCGCCCCGGGCACGGGGCGACAGGGCCCAGGGCCGGATGCGCGGTTCGGCTCACGCGGGCCGAGGACCGTGCCCTACGTTGGGGCGATGAGCTCCGCTCCTGCCGGCCGTGGCTCCGCCCCCGCCGACCTGGTCATCACGGGCTGTACCGTGCTCACCCACGACGACCGGGAACACATCGGCTTCCTGGAGGACGCCTCGATCGTCGTACGGGACGGGAGGATCGAGGCCGTCGAGGTACGGGGAGACGCCGACGCCGTCGAGCGGATCGACGGGCGGGGGCAGGTCGCGATGCCCGGGCTGATCAACTGCCACACGCACGCGCCCATGGTCGCGCTGCGTGGCCTCGCCGAGGACCTGCCGACCGAGGCGTGGTTCAACGACGTCGTCTGGCCCGTCGAGTCCAACCTCACCGAGAAGGACGTGGAGCTGGGGGCGCGGCTCGCCTGCGCCGAGCTGATCCGGGGCGGCGTCACCTGCTTCGCCGACCACTACTTCCACATGGACACGGTCGCCGCCGTCGTCGCCGAGTGCGGACTGCGGGCCCATCTGGGGGAGGCCTACTTCTCCTCGCAGGGGCTCGAAGGCCGGGAGCGGTCACTGGAGTTCGCGCTACGGCACCGGGGCGGCGCGGACGGCCGTATCACCACCGCCCTCGCCCCGCACGCCCCCTACACCGTCACCGACGCGGACCTCGCCGCCACCGCCGAACTGGCCCGCGCCCACGGCCTGCCCGTGCACCTCCACGCCGCCGAGAACCGCGACCAGACCGACACCAGCCTCGCCCGCCACGGCGCCACCCCCATCGAGATCCTGGACCGCGCCGGGCTGCTCGACACCGATCTGCTCATCGCCCACGGCACGGGCATCCTCGACCGCGACCTGCCCTTGCTGGAGCGGACCGGCGGCCGTATTGCCGTGGCGACCGCGCCCCGCGGCTACCTCAAGTTCGGCTGGCCCACCACCACCCCGGTACGGGCCCTGCGCGCGGCCGGTGTCCCGGTCGGCCTCGCCACCGACGGCGCCGCCTCCAACAACTCCCTCGACGTCTGGGAGTCGATGGCGCTCACCGCGCTCGTCCAGAAGTCCAGCGAGGGCGACCCGCGCTGGCTGACCGCCCGGCAGGCCCTGCACCACGCCACGCTCCAGAGCGCGCGGGCCGTCGGCCTCGGCGCGAGCGTCGGCAGCCTCGCCCCGGGCCGCCGCGCCGACATCGTCCTCGTCGACCTCACCGGGCCGCACACCCAGCCCGTCCACGACCTCGCCGCCACGCTCGTGCACAGCGCCCGCTCCGCCGACGTCCGCACCACGATCGTCGACGGCCGCGTCCTCATGCGCGACCGCGAGCTGCTCACCCTCGATGTGCCCGCCGTCGTGCGGGAGCTGGGGGAGCGTCTGCCCGGTCTCGTCGACCGGGGGCACGGACGGCGCATCCAGGAGTACGACACCTGACGAAGAGGCAGGAAGACGCGGAAAAAAATCTTCGGCCGTGCCGATGAGTTCTCCTTCCTCCGGCGGTCACCACCCGGAACCGACCGTCGGACAGGAGGGCCCATGTCGCTTCCGGAGATCGTCTCGCGTGAGCGGTGGCGAGCCGCGCGCGCGGAGTTACTGCTCAAGGAGGAGGCGCTCACACGCGCGCGGAACGCGCTGGGCGGCGAGCGGCGCCGGCTGCCCATGGTCGAGGTGGACGCCGAGTACGTCTTCGAGGGCGGGGACGGCAAGGCGACGCTGGGGGACCTCTTCGACGGACGGCCCCAACTGATCCTCTACCACTTCATGTTCGCGCCGGAGTGGGAGAGAGGCTGCCCCAACTGCTCCGCCTTCCTGGACCAGATCGGCCACCTCGCCCATCTGCGGGCGCGCGGCACCTCGTTCGCGGCGGTCTCCCGGGCGCCCTTCACCAGGATCCTGCCGTTCAAGGCGCGGATGGGCTGGACCGTGCCCTGGTACTCGTCGTACCACAGCGACTTCAACCGGGACTTCGAGGCGACCCTGGTCGTGGACGACGAACCGGTCGAACGGCCGGGCATCAGCTGCTTCCTGCGGGAGCACGACCGGGTCTTCCACACCTACTCCGCCTACGACCGCGGCCTCGACGGACTCGGTTCGACCACCTCCCTGCTCGACCTGACGGCACTGGGCCGGGTACCCGAGGGCAGCGACCGGGTCCGCTATCACGACGAGTACGAGGACTGACACGGACGGTCACGGAAGTGGCCGAAAGTCAACGGATCCTCACCCTCCGCGCCGGTGGCGTGTCGGCTATGTCTCAGTACCGTCACCGAGCGAGCCATCCGTGTTCTCCAGAGCGTTAACTCCTACAAGTACGACGCTTTCTGGAGGTGCAGGATGGTGAACGGGCGAACCGTGCTCGAACGCTTTTCCGCAGGCGGACCGCGAGGATCATGGCCGGCGGAGGAGTTCGCGCACGCGCGGCGACTCGAGGGCCTGCCCGCGGAGGTCGTGATGGACCTGTCCACGGACACGTTCCTGGTGATCGTGCGCGATCCGGCCGACAGCTAGCCCACCTGCCGGGCGACCTTCGGGGTGGGTACCTTGGCCGTGAACTGGTCCGCCTGGAGTGCGTACAGCTCGGCGTAGACGCCGCCGCTGGCCAGGAGTTCGTCGGGGGTTCCCGACTCCACGACCCGGCCCTGGTCGAGCACATGCACCAGATCGGCGTGGCGGACCGACGCCAGCCGGTGGGTGATCAGTACGACGGTCTGGCCGCTGCCCGCGAGTGCGCGGATCTTCTCGAAGACCTCCAGCTCGGCCCGGGCGTCCAGGGCGGCCGTCGGCTCGTCCACGATCAGGATGTGCCCGCGCCGGTAGGCGGCCCGCGCGATGCCGAGGCGCTGCCACTGGCCGCCGGACAGCTCGTGCCCGCCGCTGAAGTTGCGGGCCAGCAGGGTGTCCAGGCCGCGCGGCAGATCCTCGACCACCTCCTGCGCGCCCGCCTCCGCGACCGACTTCTCCAGCCGCTCCTCGGTGAGCGGCGCCGACGAGCGGCCGACGGCCACATTGACCTTGGCGGTGAACGGCCAGCGCTTGAAGTCCTGGGCGACCATCGCGATGCGCTCGGCGAGCCGGTGCCGGTCGGCCTTCGCCGCGTCGACGCCGTCCCACAGGATGTGGCCCCGGTCCGGCTGGTACAGCCCGGCCAGCAGTTTGACCAGGGTGGTCTTGCCGGAGCCGTTCTCACCGACCAGGGCGACGATCCGGCCGAGGGGGAGGGTGAGGGTCACGTCGTCGAGGGCGGGGCGGGTGCTGTCACCCGGATAGCTGAACGTGACGTTCTCGAAGCGGATCTCCCGGGGGTCGTCCGGGAGCGGGTCGCCGCCCAGCGGGATCTCCCGGTCGGCGGCCTCGACGTACAGCCGCTCCAGATCGCCCACGAACAGCGCCTCCTCGTGCAACGAGTTGATCTCCAGCACGAGCGTGTTCAGGCTCGACGAACCGGTGCGGATCGCGATCACCGCCGTACCCGCCACCGAGAGGGCCATCGCCCCGCTCAGCAGCAGCGCGCCGAGGGTCGCGTACGTGGCGACCGTCGCGAGGCCGGTCCAGGCCGCCGCGATCAGGCCGGTGCGGGCGGCGAGCCGGGCCAGCCGGGCCTGCTCCTCCTCCGCCGTCTCCGCCATCGAACGGAAGTGCCGCAGCAGGAACGGGCCGACGCCGTGCACCCGGATCTCGGGCGCCGCCTCCGGCTCGGTGAGCAGGTTGCCGATCAGCCGGCCCGCGCGGGCGTGCTGCACCCAGACGTGGAACGACTCGTAGTGGCGCCGGGCGTTGGTCAACGCGCCCCACGCGCTCGGGATCGTCATCGTGATCAGCAGCGGGAGCAGGGCCGGGTGCAGCACGGTCAGCACACCGGCCGCCGCGACCAGCGAGATCAGCGCGTTCACCACGCGGGTGCCGTAGCTGATCATGCGGCGGGCGGAGGAGGCGCCGTACTGCGCGGTGTCCAGCAGCTTGTGGAAGGCGTGGTCCTCGATCGCGGACAGCTCGACGGCCGCCGCCCGCTCCAGGTACTGCTCGGTCGCCACCCGCTCGACCTTCGGTTCCAGGCGGCCCGTGGCATACGTCGACGCGGCCCGCAGCAGTGCGGCCACGAACATCACGGCAGCCATGGTCACCAGGGCGGGAGCGGCGCTGCGCAGCCGCTCCTCGATGGTGCCGGTGCCGATCAGCCGGCCCAGCACGCTGTTCACGGCCAGCAGGCTCACGGCCTGGGCCACGCCGACGCCCGCCTGGGCGGCCAGCACGGTCCGCGCGGCCCGGGCGTCCGCCTGCCGGGCCAGCCGCAGGCTGGACGCGAGCATGCCGGGCAGGCGGGTCATCATGGCGCGGAAGTCGAGCTCCAGGAAGGCGTTCCGGTGCTGGTTCCACCCCATGTCGTAGCGGAGCGGCCCCCCGAACAGCAGTCGCTCCGACTCCGACACCTCGGGCGCTGCCGCATCCCGCCTCTTCGTCACCGCGTTCCTCCCCGGGGCCGTCGACGAACGGCCACTATCGCGGGGTACGACGGTCCCCGGGCAGGGCGCGTGACGGGGCTCGCGGAGCGCGGCGGAGTGCGCCGGGGGTGCGGGCCGAGGAGGGGGGAGAGGTGGCTCTGTCCGCCGGGCGTCCGCCCGGCCGCGCGGCGATCACGCGGACAGCGGACGGCTCCACTCCGGCGTCGTCCCCGTCACCCGGCACAGTGCGAGGTACAGCGGTATCGGCGGGGTGTACGGCACCGTCCCGTCGGGGCGGTGGATCAGGCGGGCGGTGGCGGGGAGCGGGGCGCCCGGGCTGTAGTGGGCCGGCGCGGGCCAGGGCAGGGCGTAGTCGGAGTCCGACGGAACGATCCACCACCAGTGCGTGCCATCGGCGTACACGCATCCCACCCGCGGCAGCCGGGGCACGACCAGCGGCCCCAGGCGCGCCGGTACGGCCACGGCGTCGCAGCCCAGCGGTGCCGTCATGCCCTCGGGCATCGACAGCCCGCGGGCGGCCGTGCCGCCCTCGCCTGCCACGGACCGCTGTCCGCGCTTCAGCCGGACCAGGGTTTCGAGCCCCAGCGCCCGGCCGGGACCGCGGACGCCGTTCACGCCTGCCTCCGCCGGGGCACCTGGCGCAGCACCGCCTCCGACTGCCCCTCCTCCCCGGAACCGGGGGAGGGACGGTGTACCGGGCGGTGCGCGGGCCCGTGCGAGGAACCGCGTGACGGACCGTGCGCGGGCCCGTGCGACGGTCCCGGTTCGGGGCGAGCGCCCCAGCCCAGGTCGTTGCGGGGTTCCGCGGTGTCCCGGGCGGCGTCGGTCTGACGCGGCAGCTCCGCCCAGACCAGCAGCCCCGGCCCGTGCTCCTGGGCCCCCCAGGCCTGGCACAGCGCGTCGACGAGGAGCAATCCCCTCCCGTGCTCCTCCTCCGGCCGCTGCGGGGACGGGTGGGGCTCGTCGGGCGTGCAGCCCTCGTCGTGCACGGCTATGCGCACCGTGTCGTCGTGGTCGTGCAGCTCGCACACGACGCGACTACTCGCGGTGTGCACGATCGCGTTGGTGACCAGCTCGGATATGACGAGCACGGCGGTGTCACAGGTGTCCGCGCAGACCGACCAGCCGGTCAACCGGGCACGCACCAGGCGTCTCGCCTGGGCGGGGGAACCCGGATGAGCGGCCAGCTCGAACCGGAACCGGCGCTCGGTGCTGCCCTCACCTGGGGCAACTCCCGTGGCGGCACCGAGACCGAGACGGTCTGCGGCGGCGTCTGTTCCTAAGGGCGCGGACGGAATCACGTTTGCCACTATCGCCCCGCCGTGAACACTTGGCAAGTGTCACTCTGAAAAATGCAGAGTGCTGTGTGACGCGGTGAAGGGCCGTGGCACACTGCTCGCAACAGCATGTCGAGCGGCGCCAGTTGGGATCAGTGAGGATCCGACGGGCCGATCCGACCAAAGTGATCGAAGTGGCCGAACCGTCCGATGGACGGTCGTACCGGGCGCACCCGATTGCCTTGGCCGGCCCGGTCGTTTCGTCAGATCTTCGAATGAGTCTTCGAATGGCGCCGCTGGGCTGTCAGCATGCCGGGTGACACCTGTATGTGCGGACGGCCGTGAGGCCGGCGGGCCCAAGTGACGGCCCGGCCGGGGAACTTTCGTGGAGGTGGAGCGTGAGCGAGCCGCGGTCCGCGCCGACGGTGGGCCAGGTGGTCCTCGGTCGGCGCCTCCTTGACCTGCGGGAACGCGCCGGCCTCAAGCGCGAGGAGGCCGCCCGGGTGCTCCGCGTGGCACCCGCAACCGTCCGCCGTATGGAGATGGCCGAGGTCGCCCTCAAGATCCCCTACCTCCAACTGCTGCTGAAGGCCTACGGGGTGACCGAGGACGAGGCCGACCTCTTCGTCCGGCTCGCCGAGGAGGCCAACAAGCCCGGCTGGTGGCAGCGGTTCCACGACATCCTGCCGAGCTGGTTCTCCATGTACGTCAGCCTGGAGGGCGCGGCGGCCCTGATCCGCTCCTACGAGCCGCACTTCGTACCCGGGCTGCTGCAGACCGAGGACTACGCGCGCGGGGTGCTGAAGTCGGGCGCCATCGGCCAGACCGAGCCGGAGGAGATCGAGCGCCATGTCGCCCTGCGCATGGAACGCCAGCAACTGCTCACCCGTACCGACGCCCCCCGGTTCTGGGCGGTGATGGACGAGACCGCCCTGCGCCGCCCGGTCGGGGGCCCGGAGGTGATGCGCGCGCAGATCGACCGGCTGCTAGAGGTCACGAAGCTGCCCAATGTGACGCTCCAGGTCGCCCCGTTCTCCAGCGGGCCGCACCCGGGGACGTACGGGCCCTTCGTGCTGTTCCGATTCGCCATGCCCGAACTGCCGGACATGGTCTACAGCGAGTACCTGACCGGCGCCGTCTACCTGGACGCGCGCACCGAGGTGGCGACCCACCTCGAGGTCATGGACCGCATGGCGGCGCAGGCCGCTACGGCACAACGCACGAAGGAGATCCTCCGGGATCTCCTCAAGGAGCTGTGAATGGATCGCATCAAGCCCCAGTCCGGGCCGCGCAACCGCACCGAGCGGATCTACAACGGCATGCCCGCCAGGGAGCTGGGCAGCGAGGGCTGGCACAAGCCGTGGAGCGGCGGCAACGGGGGCAACTGCCTGGAGGCCATGAAGCTGGCCGACGGCCGGATCGCCGTCCGCCAGTCGACCGACCCCGACGGGCCGGCGCTGATCTACACCACGGACGAGATGACCGCCTTCATCGAGGGCGCCAAGGCGGGGGAGGCCGACTTCCTGCTCTCCTGAACCTGCTATGTCCCCTTTTCTTTCTTCTTATTCAACTTCTTGATAATGGTGCTGAATTGATCATCGACCCGGTCCGACGCTTACGGCGTGCCCCGTGATCGACACCGGCAAGCCGCACCCGGCGCGGCCGACGAGGAGATGGGCCGGCAGATGCCGGCCCTCGACCCCCGGGTGCCGGTGACGGCCCGGGGCAACCGCGCCTTCATGCACCGCGCCCGGCCCCAGTTACACGGTCATCGGCCGGTCGTGCGGCTCTATCGGCGACGGCAGCTGCGAACTCCCCGTCAGATAGCGGTCGACGGCCGCCGCCACCGCCCGCCCCTCCGCGATCGCCCACACGATCAGCGACTGCCCGCGTGCGGCGTCCCCGGCGGCGAACACCCCGGGCACGTTGGTCGCGAAGCCGGGATCCCTGCTGATCGTCCCGCGCGGCTCCATCGCGACCCCCAGCTGGTCGATGAGCCCGTCCTCCCGGTCGGGCCCGGAGAAGCCGAGCGCGAGCAGCACCATGTCGGCGGGCAGTGTCCGCCCGGTGCCCGGCATCGGCTGCCGTGCCGCGTCCACCGCCACCAGGTGCAGCGACCGCACATGCCCGCTGCCGTCGCCCTCGAAGCGGAGCGTCGACGCCGCGAACAGCCGGGCGTCCGCGTCCGCCGCGGGTGCCGCCTCCAGGTCCCGCGCCTCCTCGTGCGCCGCGGACAGCCGGTAGAGCTTCGGATACGTCGGCCACGGCTCGAGGTCCTCGTCCCGCTCCGCCCCCGGCTGCGCGTAGATGTCCAGCTGGGTCACCGACGCGGCCCGCTCCCGCAGTGCCGTCCCCAGACAGTCCGCCCCCGTGTCACCCCCGCCCACGATCACCACGTGCTTCCCCGCCGCCGACATCGGTGACTGGGCCAGATCGCCCTCGCACACCCGGTTGGCCAGCGGCAGATACTCCATCGCCTGGTGTATCCCGTCCAACTCCCGGCCCGTCACCGGAAGTTCCCGCCACGCCGTCGCCCCGGTCGCGATCACCACCGCGTCGTACCGCGCCCGCAGCTCCGCCGCCCGGACGTCCCGCCCGACCACCACCGACGTACGGAACTTCGTCCCCTCGGCCCGCATCTGCCGCAGCCGCCGCTCCAGATGCGCCTTCTCCATCTTGAACTCGGGGATGCCGTACCGCATCAGCCCGCCGAGCCGGTCGTCCCGCTCGTACACGGCGACCGTGTGACCGGCCCGGGTCAGCTGCTGTGCCGCCGCGAGCCCGGTCGGCCCCGAACCGATCACCGCCACGGTCCGCCCGGACAGCCGCTCCGGCGGCATCGGCGGAGCGAACCCCTCCGCCCAGGCCCGGTCGGCGATGGCGCACTCCACGTTCTTGATCGTGACGGCCGGCTGGTTGATCGCGAGCACACACCCCGCCTCGCACGGCGCCGGACACAACCGTCCCGTGAACTCGGGGAAGTTGTTCGTCGCGTGCAGCCGGTCGCTCGCCGCCCGCCAGTCCTCCCGGGACACCAGGTCGTTCCACTCGGGGATCAGGTTGCCCAGCGGACACGCGTCATGGCAGAACGGCACCCCGCAGTCCATGCAGCGGTCGGCCTGCTTGCTGATGATGGGCAGCAGCGCCCCGGGGACGTACACCTCGTCCCAGTCCCGCACCCGCTCCTCGACCGGCCGCCGCGGCCACTCCTGGCGCGGCGTGGTCATGAAACCCTTGGGATCGGCCATGGTCGTCTTCCTCGCGTGCGATTACCACAGGCCGTGCGCCATCGGGCGGCACTCTTTCGGCCACGATACGTCGCCTCGGTGACGCCCGCAGTGTTGCTGACCGCGCTTTCTGCCGGGGCTTCCTCAGCCGGGAGCCAGTCACAGGCCAGGCGGCGGCCAGTGGCCGGCCAGTAGGGAGCCAGTTTTCTCCCACGTCTCCCTCAGGACAGGGCGAGTAGGTACATGACGGCCGCCACCGCCGACACGAGGGTGCGCACGTGGTTCCACTGGGTCCACTCCCGCACATACACCGGCCAGTAGGTCGCGGCCTCCGCGGTGCCCGGCTCCAGCCTGGCCAGTGCCTCGTTCCTGGGCACGTTCGCCACCAGAGTGAGCCCGAACGAGCCGAACAGATACAGCGCACTGCCCAGCAGCAGCTCCGCCTTCCCCTCGTCCGGCCACACCACGAACGTCACCACCGCGATCATCGCGCACACCACCGCCGACCCGGCGAACACCAGCATGAACGCCGGCGTCAGGGCGGCCCGGTTGATCGCGTTCATCGCCGCGACCCCCTGCGCCGGCGGCAAGGAGGCCAGACCGCGCATCACGAAGGTCGAGAACCCGCAGAAGACCCCCGCCACCAGCCCGGTCCCCACCACCCCTACCAGTACCAGCACGTCATACGGCCCGTCGATCACGACCACCACACCCACTCCCGCCCTGGACACCTCCGCCACTCAAGTCAATGCCCATACGCGCCCCCATCCCATGGCTGTGAAGCGCGTCCACATACGCATCCGTCCAAAAACACCCCCCACGCCATCGACGCCCTGGCCGCCCCACCCCTGCCGCCTGCCCGGCGTCACCCGGTCAAGCGGACCGCCGCCCCGGCCTCCCACTCCCGCAGCACCGCCTCCACCGTCCCCGCGATCCGCCGCCGCGCCTCGTACCGTGGCACCCCGCTCATCAGCAGCTGGTCGTACGGCGTGTCCACATGCCGTACCCCCGCCACCACCGCCGAGATCACCGCCCCCTCCGTCAGCGCCCGCCCGGCCGCGGTCCGCCCCACCCGCCTGCTGCCCCGCACCGACGCATGGGCCGCTGTCGCCCGCGCCCGCTCCGCCGGACACCCCGGAAACAGCCGCAGGATCTCCGCCGCGAACGCCTCCGTGAACCGCACGTCCTCGGCCGCCCGCCGCTTCGCGTCCCGCGCCCGGCGCCGCCGCCGCGCCTCGGTGTCCGCCAGACACCGCGCCTCGGCCCGGGCCAGCGCGGCCTCCTCGACCAGCACGCCCTGCCGCTCGTACCGGGCCTTGCGCCGGTTGAACCGCACCACCACCGCCGACAGCGCGCTCTCCTCCCGCGACCGCCTGGTCAGCGCCGTGTCCCCACGCGGCAGGAACACCAGATGCGCGAGATCGGCGCACTCCAGACACCGCGGCGCCCCGTCCTCCAGCACCAGCAACGACAACGGCCCCCGCCGGCACGCCGCACACCGCTTGTCGCGCCGAACGGGCTGCACAACCAGAAGTCCACTGTGGTGACGGGGAGTTGCGAGACGCGTCATATGTGGTTCTTTCCCCTTTCCCCGCACTGATCCCACGTCGTCCCCGCCCCCTCCCGGAAGCTGAACACCGACACCCGCTCACGGTGCCGCACCGGCCTGTCGATCTCGTCGATCACGGCCACGGCGAGATCCGCGTACGACAGCCAGGGCTCACCCCCGGGCACCCGCTCCCCGCCCACCCGGTACCGCCCGGTCCGCTCCCCGCCGTGCTCCAGGAATCCCGCGGGCGTGAGCATCACCCAGTCGACGGGCCCGTCGCCCCGCTCCCTGAGGCGGGCCAGTCCCGCCGTGTGCGCCAGCGCGAACGGCCGGATCTCCGCCGGAAACACCGCCGGATCGTCCATCACGGGCCGCCCGTCGGCCCCGAGCAGATTCGCGCCCAGTCCGACGGCGACGAGCCGCTTCGCCCCGGCGACGGCGAGTCCGTCGAGCAGCGCGTCCGCGGCCTTCACGAAGAACGTCGGATCGAGCGAGTCGAACCCCTGCTCCGGGCCGCTGAACGGAGACACCGTGTGCACGGCCGCGCACCGCCCGCCGGCCACGCGCGCCACCGACTCCGCATCCGTGACATCACCCCGTACGACGGTCACACCCGCCGTCGCGAGACCCGGATACCGCGCCGGATCCCGCACCACGGCCGTCACCTCGTGGCCGCGCCCGCGCGCCTCCGCCGTCACCGCCCGCCCGGCCCGGCCGCCCGCGCCGAAAACCACGATCCCACCCATGTCCAACCTCCTTCGAGGCCGCGGCTGTTCGCGACCTGACCTGGACGTTAGGGGCCGGGAACCCGGTTACCGCAACGGTATCGGCGCTACCCTCGACCGATGACCGACACGACGAACGGCGGCTCGCCCGCACCTCTCGACCCGGAGATGTTCGACCCGGTCTGCCCGTCCTTGGCGATGCCCTTCCGGGTGGGTGACAAGTGGTCGGGCATGGTGATCCGCTGTCTGGAGGGCGGCCCGCGCCGGTTTGGTGAACTCCGCGTCCCGCTCCGATCGGTCACCCCCAAAGTCCTCAGTGAGACCCTGCGCGCGATGGAACGCGACGGCCTGCTGACCCGCACCGTGTACGACGAGAACCCGCCTCGCGTCGAATACGCCCTCACCCCTCTCGGCCGGACCCTGATCCCCCTTCTCGATGCGGCCCGCAGCTGGAGCGAGACCCATCTCCCCGCTCTGCTCGCGGCCCGTCACGCCGGCCGTCGCCCTGGCCCGGCACCGGAATCACCCGGACGTGTCCGGGCGGTCGACCCGGCATCATGATCCCGTGCGACTCGAAGCGATCACCTGGGACCGGCTCGCCGAGCGTCTCGCCGAGCGGCTGGCGGAACTGAAGCCCGCCGACGGGGGCGCCTGGCCACGCGTCGCCTTCGACGGTGCCCCGGCCGCCCGGCCCGGGGACCTCGCGGAGCGCGTCGCGGAGGCGCTGCGCGTACGGGGCCGGCCCTCGCTCGTCGTGGGCACCGAGGGCTTCCTGCGCCCTGCCTCGCTGCGCCTGGAGCACGGCCGCCGGGACGCGGAGTCGTACTACGGCGGCTGGTTCGACACCAACGCTCTGCGGCGTGAGGTCTTCGGCCCCCTCGACCCCGGCGGGACCGGCCGTGTCCTGCCCGACCTGTGGGACCCGGCCACCGACCGCGCCACCCGCAGCCTCTACGTCCAACTCCCGCCCGGCGGGCTGCTGTTGCTGCACGGACCGCTTCTGCTGCGGCACTGGTTCCCGTTCGACCTGACCGTCCACCTCCTGCTGTCTCCCGGAGCCCTGCGCCGCCGTACCCCCGAGGACGACCACTGGACCCTGCCGGCCTTCGAGCGCTACGCGGCCGAGACCGACCCCGCCGGCACGGCCGACGTCCTGGTCCGCGCCGACGACCCGCGACATCCGGCGTGGAGCGGCTGAGTGTCCGCGACCGGCCGGTGAGACCGCCTTCGGAGGTTGATCCCTCCCACCCCTTTTATATGCGTGTGCATGTAACTAGGCTGCTCGTATGACGACCTCCTCGAACGCTCCCGTCACTTTCGACGACTCCGTCCTGGCCCTCCTCGACGGCAAGAACTTCGCCAGCGTCGCCACCCTCGGCCCCGACGGCTCCCCGCAGAACTCGGTGGTCTGGTTCCGGCGCGAGGGCGACACCGTGCTGTTCTCCTCCACCGACGGCCGTCAGAAGGTGCGCAACCTCCGCCGTGACCCCCGCGTCAGCCTCACGGTCTTCGACCTGGCCAACCCCTACCACTCGGCCGAGATCCGCGGCACCGCCGAGATCCTCCCGGACGGCTCCAAGCGGCTCCCGTACGAGCTCTCCCACAAGTACCTCGGCATCGACCCGCCCGCGGAGAAGGACGACGAGACCCGCGTGATCATCAGGATCGTCCCGCGGAGGGTCGTCACCTTCTCGGCCTGAGGCGACCCGGGGACCCGACGTGGGGCTCAGAGCCAGCCGTTGCGCCGGAATCCCCGGTACAGCGTCAGACACGCCACGGATATGACGCCGATGACCAGCGGATAGCCGAACCGCCAGTGCAGCTCCGGCATGTGATCGAAGTTCATGCCGTAGACCCCGCACACCATCGTCGGCACGGCGATCACCGCGGCCCAGGCCGTGATCTTCCGCATGTCCTCGTTCTGCGCGACCGTCACCTGGGCCAGATGGGCCTGGAGGATGGAGTTGAGCAGTTCGTCGAAGGCCGCGATCTGCTCCTTGGCCCGCATCAGATGGTCGAGCACGTCCCGGAAGTACGTCTGTATCTCCGGGGGGATCACCCGTATTGGACGGGCGGTCAGCTCCTCCATCGGCCTGCCGAGCGGGACCACCGCCCGCTTCAGCTCCAGGAGTTCCCGCTTCATCTGGTAGATCCGCCCCGGGTCGGCCCGTGCGCCGTTCTCCGCGAACACGTCCGCCTCGACCTGGTCGATGTCGGCCTGCACCGAGTCCGTGACGTTCAGATAGTCGTCCACCACATGGTCCGCGATCGCGTGCAGCACCGCCGCCGGTCCCTTGGCGAGCTGGCTCGGCGTGGCCTCCAACTCCTCGCGCAGCGGCCCCAGCGAACCGTGCCGGCCGTGCCGTACCGTGATCACGAACTCCTCGCCGACGAACACCATGATCTCGCCGGTGTTCACCACCTCGCTGGTCGCCGTCAGCTTCTCGTGCTCGACGTAGCAGACCGTCTTGAACACCGCGAACAGCGTCTCGCCGTACCGCTCCACCTTCGGGCGCTGATGGGCCTCGACCGCGTCCTCCACGGCCAGCGGGTGCAGGTCGAACAACTCGGCGATGCCCGCGAACTCGCTGTCCGTCGGCTCGTGCAGCCCCAGCCAGACGAACCCCTCGCCCTTCTTGCGTACCCGCTCCACGGCGGAGAACAGGTCGGCGCACTCCGGGACGCGCACCCCGTCCTCGTACGTCACGCAGTTGACCACCGAGGAGCCCAGCGGGGACCGCGCGTGATGGTTCAGGTCGACGCGGGGCCGCCGCCGGGCCAGCCGCGCCACCTTGCGCAGGCCGCCGGCCCTGCCCAGCCCCGTGACCTTCCGCAGATTCCCTGCCATCGTCATCCGGATCTCCTTGCGTGCATCCCCTCGCGCAACGCTTCCGCGCCCTGCCGGGCCAGTCTGCCAGCCCGGCGTGAGACGCGGGTAAGCCTGTGGGAGCGGGACGTTCCGGTTGGTTCCGCCCTGTGGACAACCGGAGCGTCGGCCGTCCCGGACAAGCAGGGCAACTGGGATCATCGCTTCATGACACAAGCCGACGGCTACCTCCTCGACAACCGGCAGAGCGAGGCCGGGCAGCGCTTCGACGCCTTCGCCACCCTGTTCGACCCCACCACCTTCCGGCACCTGGAGGCACTCGGTCTCGGTCCGGGCGGGCGCTGCTGGGAGGTCGGCGCGGGCGGCACCTCCGTGGTGTCCTGGCTGGCCGAGAAGGTGGGGCCGACCGGACAGGTCGTCGCCACCGACATCGACACCTCGCTGCTCGCCGCGGTCGCCCACGCACCCGTCGAGGTGCGTACCCACGACGTCGGCGCCGAGGAACCGCCGGGGGAGGACTTCGACCTGGTGCACGCCCGGCTCGTGCTGGTCCATGTACCGGACCGGGAGCGGGCGTTGCGCTCCATGATCAAGGCCCTGCGCCCGGGCGGACGGCTGCTGATCGAGGACGCCGACCCCGCCCTCCAGCCGCTCACCTGCCCCTACGAGTACGGCCCCGAGCAGCAGCTCGCCAACCGCCTGCGCCAGGGCTTCCGCAAGCTTCTCGCCGAACGCGGCGCCGACCTGTCGTACGGCCGGAAGCTTCCGCGGCTGCTGCGCGAGGCCGGGCTGCAGAACGTGGAGGCCGACGCCTACTTCCCCGTCGCCTCGCCCGCCTGCACCGCCCTGGAGTCGGCCACGGTCCGGCAGATCCGCGACCGGCTCGTCACGGCCGGCCTGGCCACCGACGAGGACATCGACCAGCACCTGGCCAACGTGGCGGCAGGCAGCATGGACCTGGCCACGGCCCCGATGATCTCGGCATGGGGACACAAGGCGTAGCCCCGCCGGGCCAGACGTAGCACTGCCGGGCCTGACGTGGACCCGCCGGGCCCGACGTGGACCCGCCGGGGCGGACGTCGGCCCGCCGCCTCAGGTCACGGCGTCGTGTCAGGCGCGCGCGGGCGGTCTTGCGCCCACGTGTTCCACCGCCCGTGCGCCCGCCCGGCAGCCCCGCGCCGCCGCCTCCTGGGGAGTCGCGCCGGCGACCGACGCGGCGAGGAACGCCCCGGTGAAGGCGTCACCCGCACCCGTGGTGTCCCGTGGCGTTGCCGGCACGGCCGGGATCCGCGCGAGGACCTCGCCCGCCCTGGCGATCAGCGCACCGTCCGCCCCCGCCTTGGCCACCACCAGCGGCACATGGAGGCTCAGCTTGGCCGCCGCGTCCGCCAGGTCTGGCAGTCCCGTCAGCAGACAGGCCTCGTCCCGGCTCGGCAGCAGGACGTCCACGCCCTCGACGAGCCCGAGGAAGCGGTCCACGCCCAGCGCCGCCAGGAACCCGGCCGACGCCGGATCCAGGCTCACCGGAACGCCACGCGCGCGGGCCGACGCCACTGCCACCGCCGCCAGCGCCCGGCTCGGCTCGGAGAACAGCAGATAGCCCGAGAGGTGCAGCCGGGCCACCCCGTCGAGCAGCGTGTCCGACCAGTCGGCGGGTTCCAGCCGCAGGGCCGCCCCGCTGTCCGTGAGGAAGGTGCGCTCGGCCCCGGCGCCGTTGTCGACCAGGCAGATCACCGTCCCCGTCGCGGCCTCTGGATCCACCACGAGCCGTGGCCGCACCCCGGCGGCGGTCAGCTCCCGCTCGTGCCACTGGGCCGCGTCCGCGCCGACCCGCCCCAGCAGCCGGACGTCCGCGCAGCCCGTGCGGGCGGCCCAGCAGGCCACGTTGGCGCCCGCCCCGCCGGGCAGGGTCCGGATGACGGCGGCGGTGTCGGTACCGGCCGCGAGCGGCTCCCGATGCCGTGCGACGACGTCGGTGACGACGTCACCGACGACCAGCAACGCCCCGCCCGGGCCCGGCGCCCCCTCCTCGCCCGCCGCCTTCCCGCCCGGCGCCGTCGCGCGGCCCGCCGTCACCCCCTCGCCCACGCCGACGCGATCCGCGCCGCGAGCCGGACGTTGCCCCGCACGGCCGCCAGGTTGGCCTCCAGCGAGGCGCCGTCCGTGTGCCGCACCAGATAGGAGAGCAGGAACGGGGTGACCGCCTGACCGGTGATCCCTTCCGCGTCGCACGCGTGCAGCGCGTCGGCGAGCACACGCGCGTGCAGCTCGGGATCGAGCTGCTTCGCCTCCGGGACGGGGTTGGCGACGATCAGCGCCGTGTCCGCCGCGTCGAGCGCGTCCTGCGCCCGCATGACGTCCGCGACCTGCTCGGGGGTCTCCAGCGTCCAGTCGACCGGATGCCCCGAGTCGGACAGATAGAAGCCGGGGAAGCGGTCCGTGCCGAATCCGGCCACCGCCACGCCCAGGGTCTCCAGGCGCTGGAGGGTCGCCGGCACGTCCAGGATCGACTTCACGCCCGCGCACACCACCGTGATCCGGGTGCGCGCCAGCAGACCCAGGTCGGCGGACTCGTCCTGGACCACCGTCCACTCCCGGTGCACCCCGCCGAGACCGCCCGTCGCGAACACCCGGATACCGGCCAGCGCGGCCAGCTGTGCCGTCGCCGACACGGTGGTGGCCCCGCTCGCCCCCGCCGCCACGGCGAGCGGCAGGTCGCGGTGGCCCAGCTTGCGGATCCCGTCCTCGTTGGCGACCCGCTCCAACTGGTCCTTGTCCAGGCCGACATGGGGAAGGCCGTCCAGCACCGCGATGGTCGCGGGCACGGCGCCCTCCCGCCGTACCGCGTCCTCCAGCTCCAGTGCCACCTGGAGGTTGCGCGGGCGCGGCAGCCCGTGCGCGATGATCGTGGACTCCAGGGCGACCACCGCGCGACCCGCGTCGAACGCTTCCCGTACCTCTTCCGACACCACCAGCACCACGCGCCCGCCTCCTGTCTGTCGGTCTTCCCTCATCTCTGGCGGGTGGCACACCCGCCCAAACGCTTGCGGCCTGTGGGGGACGCCACCAGCCTGGGCCGCATGACGAATCCCACGGTACGTCTGGACCATGTCGTCCTCTGGGTCACCGACCCGGTCGCGGCGGCCGGCTTCTACGGGCGGATGCTCGGCCTGGAGCCGCTGCGGGTCGCCGAGTTCGTGGCAGGGGAGGCGCCCTTCCCCTCCGTACGGGTCGACGAGGGGACCATCATCGATCTGGCGCCGCTCACCCTCGCCGAGCGCATGCCCGCGCTTCCCGGCGCCACGGGCAGCGCGGGCCACCCCGTCAACCACATCTGTCTGGCCCTGCCGTCCGACGCCTTCGACGCCCTGCGCGCCCGTCTCGCCGAGCACACGGTCCCCATGACCGACATCGGCCACGACTCCTTCGGCGCCCGCGGGAAGGCGCCGCGCAACTTCTACTTCCGGGACCCCGACGGCAACATCGTCGAGGCCCGGCACTACGGCTGACCGCCGCTCCCGTCGCCGGGGCGGCTCAGAACAGCGGCTCGGGCAGGACGCCCTCCAGGGCGAGCAGCTTCCGCTTGGTCTCCAGACCGCCCCCGAACCCGCCGAGGCCGCCGTCGCTCTCCACCACCCGATGACAGGGCACGACGACCGGCAGCGGATTGGCACCCATCGCCGCACCAACGGCCTGCGCCCCGCCGGGCTGCCCGACCCGCCCGGCCAGATCGCCGTACCCGACCACCGCGCCGTACGGAACACCGGCGGCCAGCTCACGCAGGACCTGGCGGTTGAAGCCGGAGATCAGCGACCAGTCCAGCGGGAGGTCGAAGTCCTGCCGCTCGCCCGCGAAGTACGCCCGCAGCTGACGTATCGCCTCGGCCAGGACCGGGGCCGCGGGATCTTCGACGGGCTCGGTGCCCAGCCGGGCCCCCAGCCGCTCCAGAGCCCGCTCCCGCACCGCGTCGGTGGCGTGGAACACCACGTTGACCAGGCCGTCGCGGGTCGCCGCCAGCAGCAGCGGGCCGATGTCGGTGCCGACGACGGCCCACACCACCCGCTGCTCGTACTGCCCTTCGCTGTCCATGCGCCCCACCGTACGGCTCGTCACTGACAACGCCCGCCGTCCGGCCGGGCTCAGCTCGCGCGCAGCGCGGCCCGCACCACGTCCGGCTTGTTGGTGATGATCCCGTCCACGCCGTAGCCCACGGCCTTCCACGTGGTGAGCGCGTCGTTCACCGTCCAGGTGAAGACCCGCAGCGGCTTGCCGTGCGGGCCGTCGAACGAATGCGCGATATTCACATAATTGGCGGAGATCGAGTCCACCGAGGGGTTGATCAGATCGGTGAAGCCCGCATACCGGCGCAGGGACGACACGGACGGTGTGCCGAGGTAGCCGGTCGTCACGGCCGGCTGGAGATCGTGCACGACGCGCAGGCTGTCCACGCTGAAGCTCTGCACGATGATCCGGTCGAGGTGCCCGCGGTCCAGCCAGCGCTCGTCGCCCAGCTGCTTGAGGATCTGCCGCTCGATCCCCGGGTACAGCTCCGGGTTCTTGATCTCCAGGAGCAGCTTCTCGTGGTTGTGCTCGACCCGGCGCATGTACTGCGCCAGCGTCGGCACGCGCGTGCCCGCACACGAGGGGGAGAACCAGCTGCCCGCGTCCAGCCGGGCGATCTCGGCTGCGGTGAAGTCCTTCACCTTCCAGGGGGCCCGGCCGGGGAAGACCTGTTCGGCGTCGGTGGTGCGCTGGAGGCTGTCGTCATGGATCACCACCAGCCGGCCGTCCTTGGTGCGCTGGACGTCGTTCTCGACCCAGGTGAAGCCGAGCGCGGCCGCCTTGTCGATGGCGGCCAGCGTGTTCTCGGGAGCGTAGGCGGAGGCCCCCCGATGGGCGAGCACGGTGGGCTCGGCGGCATCGCCGGCCCGGGCAGCGGGAACGGGGCTCAGCAGGGCGGCCGTGCCCAGGAGCGCGGTGGTCGCGGCGGCAACGGCGCGCGCGTGCATGCGTCCTCCTCACGTCGAGCGAATACGGACAGCACAAGAGTGACAGCAGGGAGTCAACAGCGGCTGGGTACGGGATGGCCACAGATTGAATGGAGTTGCCCAAGTCCACTCACTGGTGCCGCACAACTGCGGCAAGGCCGTGTTTCTTTGCCGGAAAATCGTTCGACCATTCCGGTGCGGGTCATACTCTCTGCGTCGACCCTGACCGCTCGGGCGGTCCTGGGACGGGGGTGCAATTCCAATATTCCGGGACGCAAAGGGTGAAGGGCAGCCACGTATGCAGGGCACGGTCGACGGATTCAGCTATGGGGTGGTCACCCCGCTGGTGGCCTATCTGATGGCCTGCCTCGGCGGTGCTCTCGGGCTGCGCTGCACGACCAGAGCGATGCTGGTGGCGCACTCCTGGCGGCCCGCCTGGCTGGCCCTCGGCTCGGCGGCGATCGGCTCCGGCATCTGGACCATGCACTTCGTCGCCATGATGGGGTTCAGCGTCAAGGAGACGCCGATCCACTACGACAAGCTGCTCACGTACGCGAGTCTCGGCCTCGCCATCGTCATGGTGGGCGTCGGGATCTTCATAGTCGGCTACCGGGGCGCGACCGGAACCGCACTCTTCACCGGCGGCACGATCACCGGCCTCGGCATCGCCTCGATGCACTACCTCGGCATGGCCGGCCTGCGCCTCAACGGGACGCTGGAGTACAACACGCTCACCGTGGCCGCGTCGGTCCTGATAGGGGTCGTGGCCGCCACCTCGGCCCTGTGGGCGGCCGGGCAGATCCGCGGCTTCCTGTGGAGCGTCGGCGCGAGCCTCGTCATGGGCCTCGCCGTCAGCGGTATGCACTACACCGGGATGGCCGCCCTCAGCGTCCACCTCCACGGCTCCGGTGTGACGGGCCCCGGCGACTCGCCCGCCTCCCTGCTCGCCCCCATGCTGATCGGCCCGCTGGCCTTCCTCTGCCTCGCCGCCGTCGTCGTGATCTTCGATCCGCTGATGGTCACGGGCAAGCCCGACCGGCTCCGCGTGGAGCACAAGGCCGGCGTCCCGGCCGCCGATGTCACCCACCACCCGAGCCGCCGCCCGTCGCTGCGCGTCGGCCGCCAGCAGAGCCACCACAGCTCGCCCACCCCGCAGAACCGCTGATCAGAACCGGTTGTCAGTGCGGGGTCGTACGGTGGAGTCCATGCGGCCCGTTTCCCACATCGAACGCACGGTGGCGCCCTTCGAGGTCGTCAGCCCGTACCAGCCCAGCGGCGACCAGCCGACGGCCATCGCCGACCTGGCCAAGCGCATCGAAGGCGGCGAAAAGGACGTCGTCCTCCTCGGCGCGACCGGCACCGGCAAGTCCGCCACCACCGCGTGGATGATCGAGAAGCTCCAGCGCCCCACCCTGGTGATGGCGCCGAACAAGACGCTGGCCGCCCAGCTGGCCAACGAGTTCCGCGAGCTCCTCCCGAACAACGCGGTCGAGTACTTCGTCTCGTACTACGACTACTACCAGCCCGAGGCGTACGTCCCGCAGTCGGACACCTACATCGAGAAGGACTCCTCGATCAACGAGGAGGTCGAGCGGCTGCGCCACTCCGCCACCAACTCCCTCCTCACCCGCCGCGACGTCATCGTGGTCGCCTCGGTCTCGTGCATCTACGGCCTCGGCACGCCGCAGGAGTACGTCGACCGGATGGTCCCGCTGCGGGTCGGCGACGAGATCGACCGCGACGACCTGCTGCGCCGCTTCGTCGACATCCAGTACACGCGCAACGACCTGGCCTTCACCCGCGGCACCTTCCGCGTCCGCGGCGACACCATCGAGATCTTCCCGGTCTACGAGGAGCTCGCGGTCCGCATCGAGATGTTCGGCGACGAGATCGAGGCGCTGTCCACGCTGCACCCGCTCACCGGCGAGATCATCAGCGACGACCAGCAGCTGTACGTCTTCCCGGCCTCCCACTACGTAGCCGGCCCCGAGCGCCTGGAGCGGGCCGCCAACGACATCGAAAAGGAGCTGGGGGAGCGCCTGGCCGAGTTGGAGAAGCAGGGCAAGCTGCTGGAGGCCCAGCGCCTGCGCATGCGCACCACGTACGACCTCGAGATGCTCCGCCAGATCGGCACCTGCTCCGGCGTGGAGAACTACTCGATGCACTTCGACGGCCGCCTGCCCGGCTCCCCGCCCAACACCCTGCTCGACTACTTCCCGGACGACTTCCTCCTCGTCATCGACGAGTCGCACAACACCGTCCCGCAGATCGGCGCGATGTACGAGGGCGACGCCTCCCGCAAGCGCACCCTTGTGGACCACGGCTTCCGGCTGCCCTCCGCCCTGGACAACCGGCCCCTGAAGTGGGAGGAGTTCCAGGAGCGGATCGGCCAGACCGTCTACCTGTCGGCGACCCCGGGCAAGTACGAGCTGTCCCGCGGAGACGGCGTCGTCGAGCAGATCATCCGTCCCACCGGCCTCATCGATCCCGAGGTCGTCGTCAAGCCCACCGAGGGCCAGATCGACGACCTGGTGCACGAGATCCGCAAGCGCACCGAGAAGGACGAGCGGGTCCTGGTCACCACGCTCACCAAGAAGATGGCCGAGGACCTCACCGACTACTTCCTGGAACTCGGCATCCAGGTGCGCTATCTGCACAGCGACGTCGACACCCTGCGCCGTGTCGAGTTGCTGCGCGAGCTGCGCTCCGGCGAGTACGACGTCCTGGTCGGCATCAACCTCCTCCGCGAGGGCCTCGACCTGCCCGAGGTGTCCCTCGTGGCGATCCTCGACGCCGACAAGGAGGGCTTTCTGCGCTCCGGAACCTCGCTGATCCAGACCATCGGCCGCGCGGCGCGCAATGTCTCCGGCCAGGTCCACATGTACGCCGACAAGATCACCCCGGCGATGGAGAAGGCCATCGACGAGACCAACCGGCGCCGGGAGAAGCAGGTCGCCTACAACAAGGCCAAGGGCATCGACCCGCAGCCGCTGCGCAAGAAGATCAACGACATCGTCGCGCAGATCGCCCGCGAAGAGGTCGACACCGAACAACTGCTCGGCTCGGGCTACCGCAATCTCAAGGACGGCAAGGGCGCCAAGGCACCCGTTCCGTCCCTGGGCGACAAGGCGGCCAAGGGCGCGAAGGCCGGCAAGACGGCCAAGGGCAAGGCCAGGGAAACGGTGCCCACCGACCGTCCCGCGGCCGAACTCGCCGAGCAGATCGAGGAGATGACGGAGCGGATGCGTGCCGCCGCCGCAGATCTGCAGTTCGAGATCGCGGCCCGGCTGCGGGACGAGGTCTCCGAGATGAAGAAGGAACTGCGCCAGATGAGGGAAGCGGGCCTGGCCTGACCCCTGGGCCGCGGCCGGACCCCGGCAAGGGCACGAAGTGTTGCAAGACCGACACAAAGCGCGGGCCGGGGTTCGGCACTGTCAGTGGCGCTGCATAGGGTTTCGGTCAACCGCGCACTGCGCGGCAATCGGGGACATCCGACGAGGGGAAGCAGCCGTGACCGTCAACATGACCAAGGGTCAGGCCATCAGCCTGGAGAAGAAGGACGGAGGCTCCCTCAGCGCCGTCCGGATGGGTCTTGGTTGGAAGGCGGCGCCCCGGCGCGGGCTGTTCGGCTCGCGCACCCGTGAGATCGACCTGGACGCCTCGGCGGTGCTCTTCGCCGACAAGCAGCCCGTCGACGTCGTGTTCTTCCGCCACCTGGTGAGCGACGACGGCTCCGTCCGCCACACGGGCGACAACCTCGTCGGCGGCGCGGGCCAGGGCGGTGACGACGAGGCCATCCTTGTCGACCTCGCGCGCGTCCCGGTCCACATCGACCAGATCGTCTTCACGGTCAACTCCTTCACCGGCCAGACCTTCCAGGAAGTGCAGAACGCCTTCTGCCGGCTGGTCGACGAGACCAACGGCCAGGAACTGGCCCGCTACACGCTCGACGGCGGCGGCGAGTACACCGCCCAGATCATGGCGAAGGTGCACCGCTCGGGCCCGGGCTGGACGCTGACGGCCCTGGGCGTTCCCGCCAGGGGCCGCACTTTCCAGGACCTGGTGCCCACCATCCTGCCGGTCCTCTAGCCTGACGGCCCTTCAGAGGGCCTCGCGGCGTACGACGACACGACACACAGGGGGACATGGGCCATGACGGCCGAGTTGGTGCGCGGGCAGAACCATCCGCTCCCGCGGAACCGGATCGAGATCCGGATCTCGGCCGAAGCGCCGGTCGTCGCCGGGGCCACCCTCGCCGACGAGAGCGGCCGGGTGGGCGGTGCCGACCGCGTGGCCCATCCCGGTGCGCCCACCCTGCCCGGGATCGAGGTCTCCCGGCAGGCGGCCGCCGAACACCGCCTCGCCGTCGACCTCGACGCCCTGCCCGACGCCGTGCACCGGGTCAGCGTTCTGATCGCCCTGCCCGACGCGCCCGGCGGCCCGTCCCGCTTCGGCGCCGTCGCCGCCCCTCGCGCCGCGGTCACCGGCCTCGACGGCACCGAGGTCGCCGGCTACACCCTCGCCGGCCTGGACGCCGAGTCGGCGGTCGTCGCCCTGGAGCTCTACCGGCGCCAGGGCGCCTGGAAGATCCGCGCGGTGGGCCAGGGCTACGCGGCAGGCCTCACCGCGCTCCTGATCGACCAGGGGCTGCCCCAGGCCGCCGAACTCGCCCGCGCGATCGAGGACGCGGTGGCCCGCGGAACGGCCCGCTCGGTCCCGGCGCGTACGACGGACACCGAACGCTCCCGCCGCGCTGCCGCATCCGTCGCCGGCGACCACCCCGGCACGGCCGCCGGGTCCCCGTACGACCTGCAGGCACCCGACACCGGCAGGGTGCGGCCGGGCCCCTCCGACGGACTCGGCGAAGCGGCGCCGGCACCCGGCGGTGTCCGGCCCCCGGCCCCCGACGCACCCGGCGCCACCGGGGCCGCCACACCCACCGGCGGTCCCGTCGACTACACGCACCCGAAGCGCCGCCAGGCACCGTCACCCACGGCTCCGGCGGCTCCGGCGGCCTCCGCTCCGGCCGACGGGCCCGCCCCGCCCGTCGCGGGTGACGCGGTCGGCTGGTCCATGGACGAGCGGCTGTACAACCAGGTCTGGGGCATGTTCGAGGACCTGGCCCGCACCACCGCCGCCTACCGCAGTGCCGTCGACTTCGCCGAGTCGCGCATGGAGAAGGAACTCGACCAGGTCCTCTCCGACCCACGCAGCCGTCTGGGCTCCGTGGGAGACACCGCACGCGAGGCGGCCCAGGCCCGGCAGGCCCAACTGGTCGACCAGGCCCGCGCGGTCCTCGACCGTGACCTCACCCAGCTCACCGCGGAGTCCGAGGTGGTCGAGCCCGCGCTGCCACCGGCGTACGCCCGCTGGGACAACCCCGTCTGGCACGGCTACCAGGTGCCGACCGAACCGCCGATGGCCGTGCGACTGGGCGACCTCCACCTCCCGGAGAGCGTCCCGCTGCGCATCCCGATGCTGGTCCGGTTGCCCCTGGAGCGGGGTCTGTGGATCGACAGCGGCCGCACCGCGACCTCCGACGGCGACTTCGCCGACTCGGGCGAGCTGCGGCACCTCGCCCTGCGGACGGCGGTGGAGCTCGCGGCTCGGCTGCTCGCCGCTCATCCCGTGGGTGAGTTCGGCGTACAGGTCATCGACCCCGCCGGTGCCGCCGCCTCCGCGCTGGCCCCGCTGACGGGCACCGGTGTGCTGGCCGGGCCGCCCGCGACGGGCGCGGCCGGTGTGGCGGATGTGCTGGGGCGGCTGACCGAGCGCGTCGACCTGGTGCAGATGGCGGTGCGGGGCGGCGCGCCCGACGCCCTGCCGCCCGGTCTGGACACCTCGCGGCAGCTGCTGATCGTCAACGACTTCCCGCACGGCTTCGACGACCGTGCCGTCACCCAGCTGCGCTACCTCGCGGACGAGGGCCCGGGCGTCGGCGTCCATCTCCTGCTGGTCGCCGACCTGGAGGACGCCGCCGCCTACGGCCCCTTGCTCGATCCGCTCTGGCGTTCACTGATGCGACTCACGCCGGTGCCGGACGATCATCTGGCCGATCCGTGGGTGGGGCATGCCTGGACGTACGAGCCCTGCCTCGTACCGGCCGGCAGCCAGGTGCTCCAGCAGGTGCTCACCCAGGTCGCGACCGCCCGTGCCAAGTATATGTAAAGTCCTCTGACCAGGTATTTTGGTCTTTTCTTTGCCAATCGCTTTACCTTTCCTTGGTGGTTGGGGTACTGTTTTCCTCACGGAGGGGAGTACTCCCTGTCTGCTGCGGCGACCCCGTCAATACGGATCCGATCGGATCCCGGGGCGTCGGCCCATCTCGGGTGGAAGAGACCTCCGGTAGCGCAACGCCGAAACTTTGCCGTTCACTAACCGGAGGCAGTAGTGGATGTATCCGTGACCCTGTGGGTCCTCACCATCATGGGGCTGGCCGCCCTCATCGCGGTCGACTTCTTCATCGGCCGCAAGCCGCACGACGTATCCATCAAGGAAGCCGGAATCTGGACCGTCGTCTGGATCGCCCTGGCCGGACTCTTCGGCCTCGGCCTGCTCGTCTTCTCCGGCGGTCAGCCCGCGGGAGAGTTCTTCGCGGGCTTCATCACCGAGAAGTCGCTGAGCGTCGACAACCTCTTCGTCTTCGTCCTGATCATGGCGAAGTTCGCCGTGCCCTCGCAGTACCAGCAGCGGGTGCTGCTCGTCGGCGTCCTGATAGCCCTGGTCCTGCGGGCCGTCTTCATCGCGGCCGGCGCCGCGATCCTCGCCAGCTTCTCGTGGGTGTTCTACCTCTTCGGCGCCTTCCTGATCTGGACCGCCTGGAAGCTGATCCAGGAGGCCCGGGCCGACGAGGAGGAAGAGGAGTTCGAGGAGAACAGGCTGCTCAAGGCCGCCGAGCGCAGGTTCGGCGTGGCCGACCGCTACCACGGCACCAAGCTGTGGATCCAGCAGAACGGCAAGCGGGTCATGACCCCGATGCTGGTCGTGATGCTCGCCATCGGTACGACCGACGTCCTGTTCGCGCTGGACTCCATCCCCGCGATCTTCGGCCTGACGCAGGACCCGTACATCGTCTTCACGGCCAACGCCTTCGCGCTGATGGGGCTGCGCCAGCTGTACTTCCTCATCGGCGGACTGCTGAGGAAGCTGGTCCACCTCTCCTACGGCCTGTCGATCATCCTCGGCTTCATCGGCGTCAAGCTGGTGCTGCACGCCCTGCACGAGTCCGGCGTCCATGTCCCGGAGATCAGCATCCCGGTCTCGCTCGGCGTCATCTGCGCGGTCCTGATCGTCACCACGATCACCAGCCTGAGGGCCTCCAGGAAGCAGGCGGCGGCCGAGGCGGCGCAGGTCCGGAGCGAAGGCGCTCCGAAGGACAGCATCGACGTCTGACCACGTCGGACGTAGGAACAGCCACCCGTGGAGCGGTGCGAAGCGCATTACCGAGCCACCGCTCCCGATGCTTCCTTGAGTGGCGAGCGTCCCCCTGTCCGGGGACGCCGCCACCCGGTGGAGGCAACCGTGACGTTCGTCCAGATCATCGACTTCGAGACCGACCGCATCGACGAGATGAAGGCCCTGGCCGACGAGATGGGCAACCAGCTCGCCGGCAGCGAGGACGGCCCCACACGCCGCCTGATCCTCAGGGACCGGAGCCGGCCCGGCCACTACCTCGGCGTGATCGAGTTCAACTCCTACGAGGAGGCCATGCGGAACAGCAGCGACCCCGAGACGAGCAAGTTCGCCGAGCAGTTGGCCGCCCTGTGTACCCGACCGCCGTCCCTCACCGACTGTGACGTCGTGGACCTGACCGACTTCACGTAACCGCTCGACCGACCGCACCTGTACGACCCGGGGGCCGTGCCGTACCGGCGGTCGGCCTCCGGAGACCGAAAGGACCGGAATGCGAACCCTGTACCCCTCTGCCACCATCGCTGCATGATCATTCGGCTCAGGCCGCTCACCACCCAGTGGACGCTCCTCGTGCCGGTGCTCGCGGTCGTCCTGCTCGTGTTCACCTGGGGCCGCCATCTGCCCGGCGCGGTCGTCGCCCTGGTGACCGTCGTCCTCGCCGCATCCGTCCTCGCCGCGGTCCACCACGCCGAGGTCGTGGCCCACCGGGTCGGCGAACCCTTCGGCTCCCTGGTCCTCGCCATCGCCGTCACGATCATCGAAGTGGCCCTGATCGTCACGCTCATGGCCGACGGCGGCGACAAGAGTTCCACCCTGGCCCGGGACACCGTCTTCGCCGCGGTGATGATCACCTGCAACGGCATCGTCGGCCTCAGTCTCCTGGTCGCCTCACTGCGCCACGGCACCGCGGTCTTCAACCCCGAGGGCACCGGCGCCGCCCTGGCGACCGTGGCCACCCTGGCCACGCTCAGCCTGGTGCTGCCGACCTTCACCACCAGCAAGCCCGGACCGGAGTTCTCCGGCGTTCAACTCACCTTCGCGGCCCTGTCCTCACTGATCCTGTACGGCCTGTTCGTGACCACCCAGACCGTCCGGCACCGCGACTACTTCCTGCCCGTCACCCGACAGGGCGAAGTGATCACCATCGACGACCACGCCGCGGCCCCGTCCGCGCGCACCGCCCGGATCAGCCTCGGCCTGCTGGGCCTCGCCCTCGTCGGTGTCGTCGGACTGGCCAAAGGCGTGTCGCCGACGATCGAGTCCGGCGTGGCGGCGGCCGGCCTGCACCAGGCCGTCGTCGGTGTGATCATCGCCCTGCTGGTGCTGCTCCCCGAGACCATCGCCGCACTTCGCTCGGCCCGCCGGGACCGCGTGCAGACCAGCCTCAACCTGGCTCTCGGCTCGGCCATGGCCAGCATCGGCCTGACCATCCCCGCCGTCGCCCTCGCCTCCATCTGGCTGTCCGGACCCCTGGTCCTCGGCCTGAGCGCCACCCACATGCTGCTGCTCGCGCTGACCGTGGTGGTCAGCTCCCTGACGGTGGTGCCGGGCCGGGCCACACCGCTCCAGGGCGGCGTCCACCTGGTGCTCTTCGCCGCGTACCTGGAACTGGCGATCAACCCGTAGCGGGCCCGGAGGCCCTCACCCGGTGACCGGCTCGGCCGCCACCACCGGCACCGGACGCGTCTCCGGAAGCAGCGCGAAGCAGCCGAGGCTCAGCAGCGCGATCGCCGTCAGATACGCCCCGACACCCCACGGCACGCGCCCGCCGTGCTCGGCCAGCGCCGTCGCCACGATCGGGGTGAGCGCGCCCCCGAGGACCCCGCCGAGGTTGTAGCCGACGGCGGCACCGGTGCAGCGCACCCGCGGCTCGTACAGCTCTGGGAGATAGGCGGCGATCACCGCGAACATCGTGATGAAGGAGACCAGCGCACCCGTGAACCCCAGGAACATCAGCAGCGGCTGGCCGGTCGCCAGCAGCGCGACCATCGGGAACATCCACAGCGCCGAGGCCGTGCACCCCGCCAGACACAGCGGCTTCCGGCCGTAGCGGTCGCCGAGCAGGGCCATCACCGGGGTGAGCGAGCCCTTCACCACCACCGCCGCCATGATGCAGGTCAGCATGACGGTACGGCTCACCCCGAGCTGTTCGGTCCCGTACGCCAGCGACCAGGTCGTCACCGCGTAGAACACCGCGTACCCGATCGCGAGCGCCCCCGCCGTCAGCAGCACCAGACGCCAGTGGTGCCGTGCGACCTCGACGAGCGGCACGCGCGCGTGGTCGTCGATCTCCAGGAACCGGGGACTCTCGGCGAGCGAGGAGCGCAGCCACAGCCCGCCCAGCGCCAGCGCGCCCGCCGCCCAGAACGGCACCCGCCACCCCCACTGCGCGAACTGCGCGTCGGTCAGGGCCGCCGACAGGGCCAGCATCACGCCGTTGGCGAGCAGAAAGCCGACGGCCGGACCGATCTGCGGAAAGCTCGACCACAGGGCGCGCCGTCCGGCAGGCGCGTGCTCCGCCGTCAGCAGCACCGCCCCGCCCCACTCCCCGCCGAGCCCCAGCCCCTGCAGAAAGCGCAGCAGGAGCAGCAGCAGGGGAGCGGCGACGCCGATCCGGTCGTACGTCGGCACGAACCCGAGCGCGACCGTCGAGGCGCCGGTCAGCAGCAGGGACATGACCAGGACCGGACGCCGGCCGCGCCGGTCCCCGATGTGCCCGAACAGCATCGAGCCCAGCGGCCGGGCCACGAACCCCACTCCGAACGTGCCGAACGCCGCCAGCGTCCCCGCCACCGGCGAGAACGTAGGGAAGAACAGCGGCCCCAGGACGAGCGCCGCGGCCGTGCCGTAGACGAAGAAGTCGTAGAACTCGATCGCCGTCCCGGCGAGCGAGGCGGCCGCCAGCCGCAGCATCGAAGGGGACCTCACGGTGCGTACATCGCTCATGTCGCGTCAACTACCCACGGTGATCGCGAGTTACGGGGGCGCACGGCCTCCTTCGGAGGCGCCCCGGCGCACCGTGATAAACCGGTCTGAGCTGCGGTCCTCCGAGGGCCGCTCGTCATCCGAACGGACCGGAGGAATCGTGCCCCGCACCCTGGCCAACGCCCCGATCATGATCCTCAACGGGCCCAACCTGAACCTGCTGGGCCAGCGCCAGCCCGAGATCTACGGCTCCGACACGCTCGCCGACATCGAGGCGCTGTGCGTCAAGGCGGCGGCCGCGCACGGCGGGACCGTGGACTTCCGGCAGTCCAACCACGAGGGCGAACTGGTCGACTGGATCCACGAGGCCCGGCTCAACCACTGCGGGATCGTCATCAACCCGGGCGCGTACTCGCACACCTCGGTCGCGATCCTGGACGCCCTCAACACCTGTGACGGGATGCCGGTGCTGGAGGTGCACATCTCCAACATCCACAAGCGCGAGTCGTTCCGGCACCACTCCTACGTCTCCCTGCGCGCCGACGGTGTGATCGCCGGATGCGGCGTGCAGGGCTATGTGTTCGGCGTGGAGCGGGTGGCGGCGCTGGTGGGCGCCGCGACCGCCGACGCGTAGCTCTCAGAGGGCCTTCAGAGGCCGTCAGAGGCCTTCAGAGGCCTTCAGGGTTTCCCTTCGGCCTTCATAGCCGACCGGCCTCCACGATCCGCCGCAGGAAGCGCCGGGTGCGCTCCTGCTGCGGGTCGCCGAACACCTGCTCGGCCGTGCCGCGTTCGAGGACGACACCGCCGTCCAGGAAGCAGACCTGGTCGGCGACGTCCCGGGCGAAGCCCATCTCGTGCGTCGCCAGCACCATCGTCATGCCCTCGTCCTTCAGGTCGCGGACCATGGTGAGCACCTCGCCCACCAGCTCCGGGTCGAGGGCGGCGGTGATCTCGTCGAGCAGCAGCAGTCGAGGCCGTACCGCCAGGGCACGCACGATCGCCACACGCTGCTGCTGACCTCCGCTGAGCCGGTCCGGGTAGGCCTTCGCCTTGTCGCCGAGTCCGAGGCGCTTGAGGAGTTCCCCGGCCCGCTCCTCGGCCTCCGCGCGGGAGACGCCGTGCACCCGGCGCGGTGCCAAAGTGATGTTGTCCAGCACGGTCATGTGCGGGAACAGGTTGTACGCCTGGAAGACCACGCCGATCCGGCGTCGTACCGCGTCCTGGTCCGCGCGCGGGTCGGTGATCTCCTCGCCGTCCAGCCAGATCGCGCCGTCGTCGATCTCCTCCAGGAGGTTGGCGCAGCGCAGCAAGGTCGACTTGCCGGAGCCGGAGGCGCCGATCAGCGCCGTCACCGTGTGTGGGGCGACGTCCAGGTCGACATCGCGCAGCACCACCGAGTCGCCGAAGGTCTTGCGGACGGACTCCATGCGCAGCACAGGTGCGTCGCTCATACGGATCCTCCCTGGGCCCGCTGCCGGTCCATCCGCGCGGTCACCCAGTCCGTGAATCGGGTCATCGGGATGGTCAGCGCCACGAAGACCAGCCCCGCGACGATGTACGGCGTGTAGTTGAGACTGCGCTGGGCGATGATGTCGGCCGCCCGCACGGCGTCGATCGCGCCGCCGATCGACACGAGCCCGGTGTCCTTCTGCAGCGACACCAGGTCGTTCAGCAGGGGCGGCACCTGACGGCGGACGGCCTGGGGGAGCACCACGTGGCGCAGCGCCTGCCGGTTGGTCAACCCCAAAGAGCGGGCCGCGGCGCGCTGCGAGGGGTGCACGGACTCGATGCCCGCGCGGAACACCTCGGCGACGTAGGCGGAGTACGTCAGGGTGAGCGCCGTACCGCCCAGCAGCACGGGATCGACGGTCACGCCCTGGAGGCGCAGCGCGGGCACGCCGAAGACCACGATCATCAGGTTGATGATCAGCGGCAGCCCGCGGAAGAAGTCGGTGTACGCCGCCGCCAGCGCCCGCACGGGGAAGAACACCGGCCCCGGCAGGGTGCGCGCGATGGCGATCAGCATGCCCAGGACGAGCACCAGCACACCGCAGATCAGCAGCAGCCGCACATTGAGCCAGAGACCTTCGAGGACCTTGGGGAGGGCCTCGCGCGCGTACTGCCCGTCGAAGAAGGTCTCCTTGGTGCGCTCCCAGCCCGGCGCGCTGATCACGACCACGTACAGGACGACGGCCGTGACCAGAGTCGACAGCGCGGCGATCGCGGTCGCGCGCCGGGCACGGACACGCTTGTGGCGCTCCCGGTCCAGACGCCGCTGCGAGGGGACGTACGCGTCGCGCATTCCGTCTTCGCCGGAGTCCTCCCCGGACTCGGCCTTCGCGACCGTCACTTGAGCACCGGCGCGTCGACGGCGTCCGACAGCCACTGCTTCTCCAGCGCCGCCAGGGTGCCGTCCTTGCGCAGGGCGTCCACGGCCGAGCTCACGCAGGAGGTGAGGGCGCTGCCCTTGTCCAGGACGAGCCCGAACTGCTCGGGCGTGCCGCCCTGGTTCTCGAACTGGCCGACGATCTTGGCGTTCGTCACCTGGGCCGCGGTGACGTAGAAGGCGGTCGGCAGGTCGGTGACGATCGCGTCCACCTGGCCGTTCTTGAGCGCCGAGATGGCCTGGTCGTTCTTGGAGTACGCGGCCGCCTCCTGGGACGGCTTCACGACATCGCTGATGTAGTTGAGGCTCGTCGTGCCGACCTGGGCGCCCAGCTTGAGGCCCTTCAGATCCGCGACGCTCGTCGCCTTCGCGGCCTTGCTGCCCTTGAGCGCGATGACCGCCTGACGCACGTCGTAGTAGCCGGACGAGAAGTCCACGGCCTTCTTGCGTTCGGCGCTGATGGACACCTGGTTGATGTCGAAGTCGAAGGTCTTCACACCGGGCGCGAACGCCTTGTTGAACGGCACGCTCTGCCAGACGACCGCGCTCTTGTCGTAGCCGAGCTGCTTTGCCACGGCGTACGCGACCGCCGACTCGAAGCCCTCGCCGTTGGCCGGTTTGTCGTCCTTGAACCAGGGCTCGTACGCCGGTTCGTCCGTGGCGATCGTCAGCTTGCCGGAGGTCTGGGTGGCCAACTTGCCCTTGGCGCAGGTGGTTCCGGTCGACGAGGAGGAACTCCCGGACGCCTTGTCGTCCGGCTGCGGAGCGCAGCCGACAGCGGTGGCGAGCAGGGCTATGGTGGCGGCGGCGACAGCGCGACGCAGTGCGCTCGGGGCAGGGTGCATGGCGGGAGAGTGACAGCGAAGGCCGCGTTTGTCCAGGTCAAGAGGGTGTTTGTCCGCATACTGGGAACGGGTGTTGCGGTTTTGTGAACACCGCCCTGGACGCGGGCGAACGCGCCGGGGCCGCCGGCCGAGGGCGGGGAATGATGACCGGCGGCCCGTACCGCGCAGGAGCCGTCATCCTGTGCGGGGCTGCTACCAGTTGACTGCGCGACCGCGCACGCCGGGAGCGTGCGCTGGGCTCCGGCGTGTGCGAACTGTTCACACGGGGCGCGCGAAGCAGTTCACGGGCGTGCGCCAGTGGACGCACGCCCTGCGCTCACGCCCCGGGCTCACCTGCCCCTGTACGCGCTACCCGCTGTACGCGCTACCTGCTGTACTCACCACCCGCGCGCGTGCCACTCCGGCAGGTGCGGGCGCTCGGTGCCCAGCGTGGTGTCGTTGCCGTGCCCCGGGTACACCCAGGTCTCGTCCGGCAGCGCGTCGAAGATCTTCGTCTCGACGTCGTGGATCAGGCTGGCGAAGGCCTTGGCGTCCTTGCGCGTGTTGCCGACGCCGCCGGGGAAGAGGCAGTCCCCGGTGAAGACGTGCGGGTGGCCGTGCGGGTCGTCGTAGACCAGGGCGATGGAGCCGGGGGTGTGGCCGACGAGATGGCGGGCGGTCAGTTCCACGTGGCCGACCCGGATGACGTCGCCGTCGTCGACGGGGACGTCGGTGGTGACCGGGATGCCGGGGGTGTCCTCGCGGCCCGCGTACGTCCGCGCGCCGGTCGCGGCGACGACCTCGGCCAGCGCCTGCCAGTGGTCGCCGTGCTGGTGCGTGGTGACGACGGACGCGATGCCGTCGTCACCGATCATGCCCAGCAGCGTCTCCGCGTCGTTGGCCGCGTCGATCAGCAACTGCTCGTCCGTGGCGCGGCAGCGCAGCAGATAGGCGTTGTTGTCCATCGGCCCGACCGCGATCTTGGTGATCATCAGGTCCTTGAGCTCGTGCACGTCCGCCGGTCCGCCGACCGTCACCTCTCCGCTGTACGTCATGGCGGTCAGCCTATAGCGGGGAGTGGCCGGCGAGGTGCCGCGTGCTACAGCGGCGGCAGGGCGGGCAGCGTCCCGCCCGTCACCTTCAGAGCCGAGCCGTCGCGGCGGCCGGCGAGCCAGCCGAGCAGGTCGGCGGTCGTGCCCTCGACCGAGACCGGGCCTCCTGGCACGCCACCGCCTGTCGTCCAGGCGCGGCCGCTGTCGCTGCGCAGCCCGGTCGACGGGACGTCCTGGTGTCCGCCGAAGCGGTCCGTGAGGAAGTCGATCTCCCGCTCCGCGAACTCCTCCGGAAGTTCCTCCAGCTCGTACCCGATCCCGAGGTCGACATGGTGCAGCTCCACCTCGCCCCAGCGCCGGAACGGCACCCGGGCCGCCGAGTCGGTGACCCCGTTGCGGAGCTCCACCGTGCGCGTCCAGTCCGCGGGCTCGGCGCTGCGGGCCCGGAACCGGGCGTCGCTGTCGCGCAGGTCGGCGAGCTGGACGTCGAGCGCGCGCGGTGCGTCACGGTCGATGTCGGCGTCCCGGGCCTCCGCGCTGACGTACATGGGGCGTCCGTCGAGGACGTTCGTGAGCGCGTCCGCGTTGCGGGCGAGATGGGCCAGGACGTGACCGACCGTCCAGCCGGGCAGCCGTGACGGTCGCGCGACGGACGCGTTGTCCAGTGCGGCGACTGCGGTGAGCAGCCGTTGCGTCGCTACCTGTACAGATGCCAGGTCATGGGCGTGATCAATCATGGGGCTGACAGTAGCCCCGCCACACCTTCGGGTGAAGGTTTCGCGCGAGCTCCGTAAATCGAATGCGCGTGCTATATCGTCGGTGGCGGCGTCGGGCATGCTGGATGGTCCGGGATTGTTTACGCATCCAGGAATCCGACCGGCGTTGTCAGTGGCTCCCCCTAGTCTGAAGAAGCACGGGGCCCTGCCCCTGTCACTTCTCTCAAGAAAGGTGCGGACCGGCTGTGGCCGACCGTCTCATCGTCCGTGGCGCGCGTGAGCACAACCTGAAGAATGTCTCGCTCGACCTGCCTCGTGACTCGCTCATCGTCTTCACGGGCCTGTCCGGGTCGGGCAAGTCCTCCCTGGCCTTCGACACGATCTTCGCCGAGGGCCAGCGTCGCTACGTGGAGTCGCTCTCCTCGTACGCCCGCCAGTTCCTCGGCCAGATGGACAAGCCGGACGTGGACTTCATCGAGGGTCTGTCCCCTGCGGTGTCCATCGACCAGAAGTCCACCTCGCGCAACCCGCGCTCGACGGTCGGCACCATCACCGAGGTCTACGACTACCTGCGGCTGCTCTTCGCGCGTATCGGCAAGCCGCACTGCCCCGAATGCGGCCGGCCGATCTCCCGCCAGTCGCCGCAGGCCATCGTCGACAAGGTCCTGGAGCTGCCGGAGGGCAGCCGCTTCCAGGTGCTGTCGCCGCTGGTGCGCGAGCGCAAGGGCGAGTTCGTCGACCTCTTCGCCGACCTCCAGACCAAGGGCTACAGCCGCGCGCGCGTGGACGGCGAGACCATCCAGCTCTCCGACCCGCCGGCGCTGAAGAAGCAGGAGAAGCACACCATCGAGGTGGTCATCGACCGTCTCACGGTGAAGGACACCGCCAAGCGCCGCCTCACCGACTCCGTGGAGACCGCGCTCGGCCTCTCCGGCGGCATGGTCGTGCTCGACTTCGTCGACCTCCCCGAGGACGACCCCGAGCGCGAGCGCATGTATTCGGAGCACCTGTACTGCCCGTACGACGACCTGTCCTTCGAGGAGCTCGAGCCCCGCTCCTTCTCCTTCAACTCGCCCTTCGGCGCCTGCCCCGAGTGCACCGGTATCGGCACGCGCATGGAGGTCGACCCGGAGCTGATCGTCCCGGACGAGGACAAGTCCCTCGACGAGGGCGCCATCCACCCCTGGTCGCACGGGCACACCAAGGACTACTTCGGCCGTCTGATCGGCGCCCTCGCCGACGCCCTGGGCTTCCGCACCGACATCCCCTTCGCCGGGCTGCCGCAGCGCGCCAAGAAGGCCCTGCTCCACGGCCACAAGACGCAGATCGAGGTCCGCTACCGCAACCGGTACGGCCGCGAGCGGGTGTACACCACGCCCTTCGAGGGCGCGGTGCCCTTTGTCAAGCGCCGGCACAGCGAGGCCGAGAGCGACGCCAGCCGCGAGCGCTTCGAGGGCTATATGCGCGAGGTGCCCTGCCCCACCTGTCAGGGCACGCGCCTGAAGCCGATCGTCCTCGCGGTCACGATCATGGACAGGTCCATCGCCGAGGTCTCGGCGATGTCCATCAGCGACTGCGCGGACTTCCTGGGCGAGCTCAAGCTCAACGCACGCGACAAGAAGATCGCCGAGCGGGTGCTCAAGGAGGTCAACGAGCGGCTGAAGTTCCTGGTCGACGTCGGCCTGGACTACCTCTCGCTGAACCGCGCGGCCGGCACCCTCTCCGGCGGCGAGGCGCAGCGCATCCGCCTGGCCACCCAGATCGGCTCCGGTCTCGTCGGCGTCCTGTACGTCCTCGACGAGCCGTCGATCGGCCTGCACCAGCGCGACAACCACCGGCTGATCGAGACCCTGGTCCGGCTGCGCGACATGGGCAACACGCTCATCGTCGTCGAGCACGACGAGGACACCATCAAGGTCGCCGACTGGGTCGTCGACATCGGCCCCGGCGCCGGCGAGCACGGCGGCAAGGTCGTGCACAGCGGCTCTCTGAAGGAGCTGTTGGTCAACGCCGAGTCGCAGACCGGCCAGTACCTGTCCGGCAAGAAGTCGATCCCGCTGCCCGGCATCCGCCGCCCGCAGGACCCGTCCCGTCGGCTCACGGTGCACGGTGCCCGCGAGAACAACCTCCAGGACATCGACGTCTCCTTCCCGCTGGGCGTGTTCACGGCCGTGACGGGTGTCTCCGGCTCCGGCAAGTCGACGCTGGTCAACGACATCCTCTACACGCACCTCGCCCGCGAACTGAACGGCGCGAGAAACGTCCCGGGCCGGCACACCCGCGTGGACGGCGACGACCTCGTCGACAAGGTCGTGCACGTCGACCAGTCGCCCATCGGCCGCACCCCGCGGTCGAACCCGGCGACGTACACCGGTGTGTTCGACCACATCCGCAAGCTGTTCGCCGAGACCACCGAGGCGAAGGTCCGCGGCTACCTGCCGGGCCGCTTCTCCTTCAACGTCAAGGGCGGCCGCTGCGAGAACTGCGCGGGCGACGGCACCATCAAGATCGAGATGAACTTCCTCCCGGACGTCTACGTCCCGTGCGAGGTCTGCCACGGCGCCCGGTACAACCGGGAGACCCTGGAGGTCCACTACAAGGGCAAGTCCATCTCCGAGGTCCTGAACATGCCCATCGAAGAGGCCATGAACTTCTTCGAGGCCGTTCCGGCGATCAACCGCCACCTCACGACGCTGAACGACGTCGGTCTCGGCTACGTCCGCCTCGGCCAGTCCGCCACCACCCTCTCCGGCGGTGAGGCGCAGCGCGTGAAGCTCGCCAGCGAACTGCAGAAGCGTTCCACGGGCCGCACGGTCTACGTCCTGGACGAGCCGACCACCGGTCTGCACTTCGAGGACATCAGCAAGCTGCTGAAGGTCCTCGCGGGCCTCGTCGACAAGGGCAACACGGTCATCGTCATCGAGCACAACCTCGACGTGATCAAGACCGCGGACTGGGTCGTCGACATGGGTCCGGAAGGCGGTGCCGGCGGTGGACTCGTCGTCGCCGAGGGCACGCCCGAGGAGGTCGCCGGCGTCCCGGCCAGCCACACCGGCAAGTTCCTGCGCGAGATCCTCGGCGCCGACCGCGTCAGCGACGCCAGCTCGGTGAAGGCCCCGCGCAAGACGGCGGCGAAGAAGACGGTCGCGGCCAAGTCCCCGGCGAAGAGGACGGCGACCGCCACGACCACCAACAACACGGCGACGAAGAAGGCCGCCGGGGTCACGAAGAAGGCGACGCCCGCGAAGAAGACGACACGGGCCCGCAAGGCCTGAGGGCTCCGGGCCTCCTTCTCCGACAAATCCAGAAAAGTACGGCGCCCCGCGGGAACTTCCCGCGGGGCGCCGCTCGTTGCAAGATCAGCCGCCCGATCCCTGCGGCCACGGCGAACCTTGACTCCTCAACAGCGAGATCAGCGAGATCAGCGAAATCGGGGGGACGGCGATTTCGGAGCATCGAGTTGGGGAGTGCCGAAGGTCCCTCACAGGCCCCCGAGTTCGGAGGCGTACGGCGGTTCCGCGCCCGCCCGGGAACAGGTGATCGCGGCCGCCCGCGCCGCGAACCGCAACAGCCTTGTCCAGCCGTCGGCGTCCAGTCCTCGGAGCGCCTCGGCCGACAGGGCGTCCTGTGCGGCCAGGCCGTGCAGCAGCGCCGCGTTCACGGTGTCACCGGCGCCGATCGTGTCCACGACGGCGACCTCCTCACCCGGGACGGCGTGCACGGTGCCGTCACGGGTGAAGGCGCTCAGACCGTCCCCGCCATGGGTGATCACGACCGCCGAGGGCCCCGCCGCCAGCCATTCGCGCGGGGTGCCGCCCAGCCACAGCGCGTCCTCCTCCGAGAGCTTGAGGAGAGTCACCGAGGGCAGCCAGCTCTTGAAGCGCGCCCGGTAGGCGTCCGGGTCCGGGATCAGACCTGCCCGGATATTGGGGTCGAGAGCGGTGAACAGGCCCTGCCCGGCCGCCCTGCGCATCAGCTCCTCATAGGCGCTCGCCCCCGGTTCCAGGACGAGCGACAGCGTGCCGAAGGACACGGCACGGGTCGTGGCGGGGAGGTCGGCGGGGGCGGCGAACAGACGGTCGGCGGTGCCGTCGACGTGGAAGGAGTACGAGGCGGAGCCCCGCGCGTCGACCGTGGCGACCGCGAGCGTGGTCGGCTCCGTGCCACGTTCCACCAGGGAGAGGTCCACCCCCGCCCGCCGTAGCCCGTCCAGCAGGGTCTCCCCGAAGGCGTCGTACGAGGTGCGGGAGCAGAACGTGGTGGGGGAGCCGAGGCGGCCGAGGGCCACGGCCGTGTTGTACGGGCCGCCGCCTAGCGCCGGCTGCAGGGCCGCGAGGGCGCCCGTGCCCTGCGGTACCAGGTCGATCAGTGCCTCACCGGCGACGACGATCACGAGAGGGTTCCTTTCTCGAGGTGCCCGGGGGGCTCGGAGTGTTCGGAGCACTCGGGGAGCTCATGGTGCTCGGACCATGCGCCCTGCCGCCGCTCTCCTCCCGGCATCCGCACGACGTCCGGTGCACGAAGGCGCACGGGAGTCGTACGGTCCGGGCGGGCCGGTCCGGCGAGGCGAGCCGTTCGAGCAGCACCCGGACCGCCTCGGCGCCGATCTCCCGGCTGGGCTGGGCGATGGCGGTGAGCCGGGGCGAGAACAGTTCGGCCCAGGCGAAGTCGTCGAAACAGCACAGGGCGATGTCGTCCGGTACGGAGAGGCCGTGCGCGTGCAGGGCGCGCAGGGCGCCGATGGTCATCGCGTTGTTGGCGGTGACCAGTGCCGTGGGCGGGACGGGCAGCGACAGCAGGGCGGCGGTGGCCTCCCCGGCGCCGTCGGACTCGGAGTTACCGGGGACGACCAGCCGTTCGTCCAGGGGCAGTCCTGCGGCCGCCAGCCCCTGCCGGTAGCCGGCGACGCGCTCGCTGGTGGTGCTCAGCCCGGGCAGCCCCGCGACCAGGCCGATCCGGCGGTGCCCGAGACCGGCGAGGTGGGTGACGAGCCGGGCCGTCGGCTCGGTGTTCTCGGCGCACACCTGGTCGAAGCGCGGGGCGGTGTCCGCACGCCCGTCGATCACCCGGTCGAGCAGGACGGCCGGTACGGCATGGCGGCCGAGGTAGGCGAGGAGTTCGCGCGGATCGGCGGAGGGGGCGACGATCATGCCGTCGACACGGCGCTCGTGGAGGAGCTGGACGACCTTCCGTTCGTGCCCGGGGTCGTCGTGCGGGTCGGCGATCAGGAGGCTGTAGCCCTTCTCCAGAGCGGCGGCCTCGACGCCTTGGAGGATCTCCGTGAAGTAGGGGTTGCTGATCGCCGACACCGCGAGCCCGATGGAGCGGGTGCGGGAGGTCACCAGGGAGCGGGCCAGGGTGTTGGGCGTGTAGCCCAGCTCCTCGATGGCGTCGAGCACGGCCTGGCGGGTGTGGGGCAGCACCGGACGCGTCTCGTTCAGCACATGGGAGACGGTCGCCACGGAGACACCGGCACTGCGGGCCACGTCGGCCATGGTGGGCATGGGGCTCCCGTCCTCGTCTCCCGCTCTACGGCAGGGCTCGGCCGGGAAGCTACCTCATCCGACACCGCCGCGTAAACGCTTGCGTAAGCGTTTACGTCGCCGTCTTGAGTGGCCCATCGCCCCGCATGTTGCTCCTGCCGTACCCGACCCACCCCGAAGCGGGACGATCTGTCCAGGTATCGTCGCCCTGCGCGCATCCCGGACGGTTGTTCCGCGCCTCTTGGCCGCCCCGCCCCGCCCCCGCCCCGTTCTCGTCTGCTCCTTCTCGCCCGCCCCCGCCCCCGCGACGAACACCCCGCACCACCCGACCCACCTGGAGTCCTCATGCCCGCCCACCCCTCCGCGAGCCGCCGTACCGTACTGCGCGGGGCGGCGGTGACACCGGTCGCCGGGCTGGGGCTGGCCGCCTGCAAGGCTCCCGCCGGCGGCGCCTCGGCGGACGCGACGCCGACCGCGCCCGCCGATCTCGGGGCCGAGAGCGAGGTGGCCAAGGGCGGCGCGAAGCTCTACCGGGAGCACAACGTGGTGGTCAGCCGGACCGCCGACGGCGCTCTGCGGGCGTACAGCACGATCTGCACGCACGCGGGGTGTCCGATCAACAAGCTCCAGGGCACGACGCTGGTCTGCCCCTGCCACGGCAGTGAGTTCGACGCCGTGAGCGGGAAGGTGGTGCGGTCACCGGCCACCGAGCCGTTGAACGAACTCCCGGTCAAGGCGGTGAAGGGCCGGATCGTGGCGGGGCCCGGCGCCTGATCCGAAGACCGGATTCAGCCCCGGCTACTCCCAGTCCCAGCCGATCCCGAGGAGGCCCGGCCGTACCCGGGGCTCGACCAGGTGGACGGAGCGGTGCAGCCCGCTGAGCGGCAGGGACTGGCGGCCGCTGCGTGGGGCCGCCGCCGAGTGCTGGGCGAAGCGGTGGCAGCGGGTCGGCAGGGCGTCGGCGGCGAAGCGCACCTGGAGGGTGTACTGGCCTCCGGGGAAGCCGAAACCGCGGACGTACTCGCGTGATGCACCGGCCGTGCCGTCCTCGACGGCGTAGCGGAAGAGGAAGGTGTCGCCGGAGCGCAGACGGGTGCCGAAGAGGATCTCGGCGACGAGCAGGCCGGTCTCGTGGTCTGCGCGGACGCGCCCCGTGCGGCAGTTCTCCAGGGCGTGCACGGCCATGTGCTGCGGGGCGCAGCCGGGGTCGCCGTGATGCACGGCCACGAAGCGGTCGACGCCGTCGCGGTGGGCGCGCACGATGTACTGCGACTCGCGGATGGCCAGCTCGCGGTGGGCACCGATCCGCACCCGCTCGTGGTGCCCCAGGGTGTGCAGGCCGCCGTCCAGGGACCAGCCGAGCTCGGCCTGCAGCTGTTCCAGCACGTCGGAGGCCTCGACCAGCGAGCGGTAGGAGCGGCTCGCGGGGCGGCGCACGGCAGGACCCTGGTCGGCCTCGGCGAGCAGCCGGATCAGGGACTCGTCCGGGAGCTGGAGGATCTCCTCCAGCGCGCGGACGGCCCGCAGCGACTCCGGGCGCTGCGGGCGGCGGGCGCCCTGCTGCCAGTAACTCAGGCTGGTGACGCCCACTTTGACCCCGTAGCGCGACAGGTGGTGCTGCACACGCTGGAGCGGCAGCCCGCGGGCGGCGATCGCGGCGCGCAGGGCCACATGGAAGGGGCCGCCGCGCAGGGCCGAGTCCAGTTCCGCGGTGGCGACGTCCGCGTGCTGTATGCCGTGCCGCATGCAGGGGCCTTTCTCTTGGGGGGTGCAACGGCTGGTCAGGCCGTTGGCGCGGGCTCGGGGCCACCCCGTCGGCGCCGGGGCGGCCGCACCTGGGTACGCCGCGTCCGCAGGCCGTGGCTCACGGCCCCGAGTTCCCCCGCATTGAAGCGTGTTGACCAATCCCCGACAACACCTTCGTCCGGCCGAGGGCGCCCACCTGGCCGAGGCGTGACCCCGTCACCGGCGGGATCGGGCGGGTCCGGCAGGGGCGTGATTGCCCCGGATGCCCGGGATCGGTCGTGCGAAGTGTGCCGATTCGGGGAGGAAGCCGCGCAGGACCCCTCGGGATCGGGCCGACGGCTCCGCCGCGGTCGTGGAGCCGACCTGCGGGGGCGGCGTGCCGCACCGGTCCGGATCGTCACCGAGGTGGCCGATTTCCGGATCCGCCGTCCAGGCGGCCCGTGGGCCCGGCCGCCTCGCTCGGCGCGCCGGGTGTCACCGGCCCCGCCCCAGTCCCGGCCGCCGACCTCCCCGGATGCCGGGGGAATCCCCTCTCCCCCCGCCGGTCCTGTCCGGCCTGCCCGTCCCGCCGAGGGTTGTCCACAGGCTCGTCGCGGTGTCGGTGCTCGCCAGTAGGGTGTGAGACATGGCCGACCCCTCCAGCTACCGCCCCAAGCCGGGACAGATCCCGGACTCTCCCGGGGTGTACAGGTTCCGCGACGAGCACCGCCGGGTGATCTACGTCGGAAAGGCGAAGAGCCTGCGCCAGCGCCTGGCGAACTACTTCCAGGACCTGGCGAGCCTGCACCCGCGCACCCGGACGATGGTCACCACCGCGGCGTCCGTGGAGTGGACGGTGGTCTCCACCGAGGTCGAGGCCCTCCAGCTGGAGTACTCCTGGATCAAGGAGTACGACCCCCGGTTCAACGTCAAGTACCGCGACGACAAGAGCTACCCCTACCTCGCGGTGACGATGAACGAGGAGTTCCCGCGGGTCCAGGTGATGCGCGGTCACAAGAAGAAGGGCGTCCGTTACTTCGGCCCGTACGGCCACGCGTGGGCCATCCGGGACACCGTTGACCTGCTGTTGCGCGTGTTCCCGGTGCGCACCTGCTCCGCCGGGGTGTTCAAGAACGCCACCCGCACCGGCCGCCCCTGTCTGCTCGGCTACATCGGCAAGTGCTCGGCCCCCTGCGTCGGCCGGATCGAGCCGGAGGAGCATCGCGAACTGGCCGAGGAGTTCTGCGACTTCATGGCCGGCCGCACCGGCACCTACCTCCGCCGCCTGGAACAGCGGATGAGGGACGCAGCCGAGGAGATGGAGTACGAGCGGGCCGCCCGGCTGCGCGACGACATCGAGGCCCTGAAGAAGGCCATGGAGAAGAACGCGGTCGTGCTCGCCGACGCGACCGACGCCGACCTCATCGCCGTCGCGGAGGACGAGCTGGAGGCGGCGGTCCAGATCTTCCACGTGCGCGGCGGACGGGTGCGCGGCCAGCGCGGCTGGGTCACGGACAAGGTGGAGGACGTCACCACCGCGGCGCTGGTCGAGCACGCTCTTCAGCAGCTCTACGGCGAGGAGACCGGCGACGCGGTCCCCAAGGAGGTGCTGGTCCCGGCCCTGCCCGACCCGGTCGAGCCGGTCCAGGAGTGGCTCACCGGCCGCCGCGGGTCGAACGTCTCGCTGCGCATCCCGCAGCGCGGCGACAAGAAGGCCCTGATGGAGACCGTGCAGCGCAACGCCCAGCAGGCGCTCGCCCTGCACAAGACCAAGCGCGCCTCCGACCTCACCACCCGCTCGCGGGCCCTGGAGGAGATCGCCGACGCCCTGGACCTGGACAGCGCCCCGCTGCGCATCGAGTGCTACGACATCTCGCACCTCCAGGGCGACGACGTGGTGGCCTCCATGGTCGTCTTCGAGGACGGGTTGCAGCGCAAGAGCGAGTACCGCCGCTTCCAGATCAAGGGCTTCGCCGGCCAGGACGACGTGCGCTCCATGCACGAGGTGATCACCCGCCGCTTCCGCCGCTACCTCGCCGAGAAGGAGAAGACCGGCGAGTGGGTGGAGGACGGCACCGAAGGCGCCCTCTCGGACACCGCCGGCCTCACGGACACCGGGACCGACACCGACGGCGGTACGGTCGACGGCTTCAAGGACGACGACGGCCGTCCCAAGAAGTTCGCCTATCCGCCCCAGCTCGTGGTGGTCGACGGTGGCCAGCCCCAGGTCGCCGCCGCCAAACGGGCGCTCGACGAGCTCGGTATCGACGACATCGCCGTCTGCGGTCTCGCCAAGCGCCTGGAGGAGGTCTGGCTGCCTGAGGACGACGACCCGGTGGTGCTGCCCCGCAGTAGCGAGGGGCTGTACCTGCTCCAGCGGGTCCGTGACGAGGCACACCGCTTCGCCATCACCTACCAGCGCACCAAGCGGGCCAAGCGCTTCCGTTCCAGCCCCCTGGACGACGTGCCGGGCCTCGGCGAGACCCGCAAACAGGCGCTGATCAAGCATTTCGGCTCGGTGAAGAAGCTGCGGTCCGCCACAATCGAGCAGATCCAGGAAGTGCCCGGGATAGGCCGCAAGACGGCCGAGACCATCGCCGTGGCCCTCGCCCAGGCGGCCCCGGCCGCTCCCGCCGTGAACACGGCCACTGGAGAGATCATGGATGACAGGGAAGACGAGGCGCCCGAGACGACGGCGGACGCCTCGGGGGAGCCCGTAGCCGCGGGCGCCCCGGACGATCGACGGGGGCAGGAGAGATGACCGAGCACGAGGCACAACCCACAGCACAGCGAGATCCGGCGTTCAGCGAAACGCGGGGCGAGCCCCAGGAAACGCACGACGAGGCGCGCCAGGATCAGCCGCAGGAAGCGGTAGCGGTCCAGGAAAACGGAGCAGAAGAAGTGAGTACGGATGCCACTGGGGCCGGGGTCCCCGAGGCGGCCATCCCCGAGCTGGTGATCATCTCCGGCATGTCGGGGGCCGGCCGTTCGACGGCGGCCAAGTGTCTGGAGGACCTCGGCTGGTTCGTCGTGGACAACCTCCCGCCGGCCCTCATCCCCACCATGGTCGAGCTGGGCGCCCGCTCCCAGGGCAACGTGGCGCGGATCGCGGTCGTCGTCGACGTGCGCGGCCGGCGCTTCTTCGACAACCTGCGCGAGTCCCTGGCCGACCTGGACAGCCGGGGTGTCACCCGCCGGATCGTCTTCCTGGAGTCGTCCGACGACGCCCTGGTCCGCCGCTTCGAGTCGGTGCGCCGCCCGCACCCGCTGCAGGGCGACGGCCGGATCGTCGACGGCATCGCCGCCGAGCGCGAGCTGCTGCGCGAGCTCCGCGGCGACGCCGACCTGGTGATCGACACCTCCAGCCTGAACGTGCACGAGCTGCGCGCGAAGATGGACGCCCAGTTCGCCGGCGAGGAGGAGCCCGAGCTGCGGGCGACCGTGATGTCGTTCGGGTTCAAGTACGGCCTGCCGGTCGACGCCGACCTGGTCGCCGACATGCGGTTCCTGCCCAACCCGCACTGGGTGCCGGAGCTGCGTCCGTACACCGGCCTGAACGAGGAGGTGTCGGCGTACGTCTTCAACCAGCCGGGCGCCAAGGAGTTCCTCGACCGGTACGCCGAACTGCTGCGGCTGATCGCGACCGGGTACCGGCGTGAGGGCAAGCGGTATGTGACGATCGCCATCGGCTGCACGGGCGGCAAGCACCGCTCGGTCGCCGTGTCCGAGAAGCTCGCCGCCCGCCTGGCCGCCGAGGGAGTGGAGACCGTAGTCGTGCACCGGGACATGGGGCGCGAGTGACCGACCGCACTCCCCGGCTGAGCAGGCTGCGCCGGATGGCGCCCGAGAGCCGCGCGGGCCGCCCCGTCGAGCCCCGCGGTGCCCGGCCGCGCCGTCGTGGTGCCCAGCCCAAGGTGGTCGCCCTCGGCGGCGGCATGGGCCTGTCCGCCTCGCTCGCCGCGCTGCGCCGGATCACCGGCGACCTCACCGCCGTCGTCACCGTGGCCGACGACGGCGGCTCCAGCGGGCGCCTGCGCGACGAGCTGGGTGTGCTGCCGCCCGGCGACCTGCGCAAGGCCCTGGCCGCGCTGTGCGGGGACGACGACTGGGGCCAGACCTGGGCCCGGGTCATCCAGCACCGCTTCCAGTCCAAGGGCGACCTGCACGAGCACGCGGTCGGCAATCTGCTGATCGTCGCCCTGTGGGAACAGCTCGGTGACCATGTCCAGGCCCTGGACCTGGTCGGCAAGCTGCTCGGCGCGCACGGGCGGGTGCTGCCCATGTCCGCCGTGCCGCTGGAGCTTCAGGCCCTGGTCAAGGGGCACGACCCGGAGCGTCCGGACGAGGTGGACATCGTCCGGGGGCAGGCCACGGTGGCGCTCACCCCGGGCGAGGTGCAGTCGGTGCACCTGGTGCCGCACGACCCGCCGGCCGTGCCGGAGGCCGTCGCGGCGGTGCTGGACGCGGACTGGGTGGTACTCGGCCCCGGGTCGTGGTTCTCCTCGGTGATCCCGCATCTGCTGGTCCCCGATCTGATCGACGCGCTCACCGAGACGAAGGCCCGTAAGGTTCTCTCCTTGAACCTGGAACCGCAGCCCGGAGAAACCGAAGGCTTCTCCCCGCAGCGTCATTTGGAGGTTTTGGGGCGACACGCCCCTAAACTCGCCCTGGACGTGGTGCTGGCCGACGAGGCCGCCGTGCCCGACCGCGACTCGCTCACCGAAGCCGCCAAGCGGCTCGGAGCCGCGGTCGAGCTGGCCCCCGTGGCCCGGACCGACGGTTCACCCCGGCATGATCCGGAGCTGTTGGCCGCCGCGTACGACCGTATTTTTCGGATGCATGGAAGGATCGGCCCATGGCGATGACGGCAGCGGTGAAGGACGAGATCTCCCGGCTACCCGTCACCCGGACCTGCTGCCGGAAGGCGGAGGTCTCCGCCATCCTGCGGTTCGCGGGCGGCCTCCACCTGGTGAGCGGGCGCATCGTGATCGAGGCGGAGCTGGACACCGCGATGGCGGCCCGGCGCCTCAAGCGGGACATCCTGGAGATCTTCGGCCACAGCTCCGAGCTGATCGTGATGGCGCCCGGCGGGCTGCGCCGCGGCTCCCGCTATGTGGTGCGGGTGGTCGCGGGCGGTGACCAGCTGGCCCGCCAGACCGGGCTCGTGGACGGCCGGGGCCGCCCGATCCGCGGTCTGCCTCCGCAGGTGGTCTCCGGGGCCACCTGTGACGCGGAGGCGGCCTGGCGCGGCGCGTTCCTGGCGCACGGCTCGCTGACCGAGCCCGGCCGTTCGTCCTCCCTGGAGGTGACCTGCCCGGGCCCCGAGGCCGCCCTCGCCCTGGTCGGCGCGGCCCGTCGGCTGTCCATCGCCGCGAAGGCCCGTGAGGTGCGCGGCGTGGACCGGGTGGTCGTCCGTGACGGTGACGCGATCGGCGCCCTGCTGACCCGGCTCGGCGCGCACGAGTCGGTGCTGGCCTGGGAGGAGCGCCGGATGCGGCGCGAGGTCCGGGCCACCGCGAACCGCCTCGCCAACTTCGACGACGCCAATCTGCGCCGCTCCGCCCGGGCCGCCGTGGCGGCCGGCGCGCGGGTGCAGCGGGCCCTGGAGATCCTCGCGGACGAGGTTCCCGAGCACCTCGCGGCGGCCGGCCGACTGCGCATGGAGCACAAGCAGGCCTCCCTGGAGGAGCTGGGCGCGCTCGCCGACCCGCCGCTGACGAAGGACGCGGTCGCGGGCCGGATCCGCCGCCTTCTCGCGATGGCCGACAAGCGCGCGTCCGACCTGGGCATCCCGGGCACCGAGGCCAACCTCTCCGAGGAACTGGCGGACAACCTCGTCGGCTGAGCCGTCGTCACATCATCGGTGCCGACGGCCGATCGGGGGCCGTCGGCACCGGCGTTTGCAAGTCCGTGAATTACCTATGGGCTGTCCGTGAGTCGCCCTTGACTCGATCAAGGAGTGTCATGAGCCTGGCATGAGTTCGCCGCCGTGGCGGACCACTGCTAGGGGGGTTCATGAGACACAGAGCGAGATCGATCCTCGCTGTCGGCGCGCTCCTGATCGGCGGAGCGGCGCTCGCACCCGTGGCCCAGGCACAGACCGGCGCAGCGCCGAAGCCCGACCCCGACGAGGTCAAGGTCTTCCACGCGGACGTCACCAAGCAGCAGATTCCGCTGTTGCTCAAGGCCGGGCAGGACGGCCACGAACTCGGCGACCAGGTCACCGGATCCGGGAAGACGGAAGTCGAGCTGTACCTCACCGACCAGCAGGCGCAGAAGCTGGAGAAGCAGGGCGTCGACCTCACCGAGCACACACTCTCGGCCAAGGCGGAGACACGGGTCGAGGACGCCTCCCAGGGGGTGTTCCGCCCGTACAGCGGCACTGGCGGGCTCGAACAGGAGATCCTCGCGACCGCGCAGGCCAACCCCGGCCTCACCAAGGTCGAGTCCATCGGTAAGACGGTCGACGGCCAGGACATCCTCGCGCTCAAACTGACCAAGGGCGCGAAGAAGTCGAAGGACGGCTCCAAGCCCTCCGTGCTGTACGTGTCCAACCAGCACGCGCGCGAGTGGATCACGCCGGAGATGACCCGCCGGCTGATGCACTACTACCTGGACAACTACCGCACCGACAAGCGCATCAAGAAGATCGTCGACTCGACCGAACTGTGGTTCGTGCTGTCCGCCAACCCCGACGGCTACGACTACACCTTCCAGAACTCCGACACCCGGCTGTGGCGCAAGAACCTGCGGGACGTCAACGGCGACGGTGTCATCAGCACGGGTGACGGCGTCGACCTCAACCGCAACTTCGGTTACAAGTGGGGCTACGACGACGAGGGCTCGTCCCCCAACCCCACCAGCGAGACCTACCGCGGCGCGAGCCCCGAGTCCGAGCCCGAGACCAAGGCGCTCGACTCCTTCGAGAAGCGGATCGGGTTCACGTACGGCATCAACTACCACTCCGCCGCCGAACTCCTCCTCTACGGCGTCGGCTGGCAGGTGGCCACCCCGACCCCGGACGACGTCCTCTACAAGGCGCTCGCCGGCACGCCCGACAACTCGGCGGTCCCGGGCTACCACCCGCAGGTCTCCTCGGAGCTCTACACCACCAACGGCGAGGCGGACGGCCACGCGTCGAACGTCAACGGCATGGCGATGTTCACCCCGGAGATGTCGACCTGCCAGACGGCGTCGGACATCGACCCGAACGACGCCTGGAAGGCGGCCGACTGCCAGTCGGTCTTCAACTTCCCGGACGACGAGAAACTGATCCAGGACGAGTTCGCGAAGAACATCCCGTTCGCGCTCTCCGTCGCCGAGACCGCCGCCCACCCCGACCGGCCGGTCTCCTCGGTCGGCCTGAGCGCCGCCGACTTCACCCCGGCCACGTTCTCCACGTCGTACTCGCGCGGCGCCGACCAGGAGGTCTCCGTCGTCGTCCGCGAGGCGGTCCGGGACAAGGAGCTCAAGTACCGCGTCAACGGCGGCCGTACCCACGACACGGCGCTGCGGCCCTGGCGGGGCGGCGAGACCTACGGCGGTGCGGACAACCTCTACTTCGACCAGTACCGGGCCAAGGTGAAGGACGGCGCACCGGGCGACAAGGTCGAGGTGTGGTTCACCGGCGAGGCGAAGGGCGGCAAGAAGGTCTCCAGCGCGCACTTCACGTACACCGTCGCCGAGCGGGCCAAGGCGGACACCCTGGTGGTCGCCGAGGAGGGCGCCAAGGCCACCCAGGCGCAGACCTACGTCGACGCGCTGAAGGCGGCCGGGCACAAGGCCGTCGTCTGGGACGTCGCCACCCAGGGCGCGCCCGACGCGCTCGGCGTGCTGAAGCACTTCAAGAACGTCGTCCACTACTCGGGCACCAGTGGCCCCGGCAACGACACCCAGCTCCAGCTGCGCGCCTACCTCAACGAGGGCGGCAAGCTGATCGAGGCGGGCGAGCTGGCCGGCGGCAGCGTGAACCTCGGTGACGGCACCCCCTCCAACGACTTCAGCCAGTACTACCTGGGCGCCTACTCCCGTACATCCACTCCCGGGGCCACCGGCTTCACCGGCTCCGGCACGCTGGACGGCTTCACCGGAGCCCTGAGCGGCACCTCCGCCAACCCGCTCGACAAGGCCGGCACCTACGCCGTCACCTCCGACGAGCTCTCCACGGACACCTATCCCCAGTTCGCCAGCGCGGGCGCGGGCCAGTTCGCCGGGACCGTCAACCCGTACGGGCCGTACTCCGGGTCGTACATGGCCGCCGCGGTGCACACCGACGACGCCTACAAGCGCCTCACCCGCACCATCGACCTCACCGGTGTCACCGCGGCCCAGCAGCCGACCTTCAGCACCAAGCTGCTCTGGGACACCGAGCCGGGCTACGACCACGCGGTCGTCGAGGCGCACGTCGTCGGCTCCGACGACTGGACCACGCTGCCCGAGGAGGGCGGCGCCACCACCGACGCCGTACCGTCCGAGTGCGGGGCCGGCTTCCTGATCGCCGAGCACCCCTGGCTCAAGCACTACCTGACGATCGACAACAACCAGTGCACCTCGTCCGGCACCAGCGGTTCCTGGCACAGCCTCACCGGAAGCTCCGCGGGCTGGCAGTCGGTGAGCTTCGACCTGGGCGCCTACGCCGGCAAGTCCGTCGAGCTGTCCATCTCCTACATCACCGACCCGAGCACCGGCGGGCACGGTGTCCTCGTCGACGACGCCTCGCTCGTGGTCGGCGGCGCGGCCACCGAGACCGAGGGCTTCGAGACCTCGCTCGGTTCCTGGAGCGTCGCCGGACCGCCCGCGGGCAGCCCGGCCGTCCTCAAGGACTGGGAGCGCACCGGGGCGTTGTTCAAGACGTACGGAGCGGTCACCACCGACCGCACCGTGCTGCTCGGTTTCGGCCTGGAACAGGTCACCTCCGCCGCCGATCGTGCCGCTCTGGTGAAGAAGGCGTTGACAGCACTCGACAACTGACGCCGACGGCACTCGACAAGTGAGCCGACCCGCTCACGAACGAGTGAAAGGGCAGTAAAAACGGGTCGCCATTCCCTGACAAAACGGGGCGATATGACCCCCGATCCGAGACGGTCCGTACCCCTACTGGCGGGTACGGACCGCCTCGCCGTGTATGGGGCATCTGGATGTCACCACGGGAGCCTCAGGGAGGTAGGGTCGTGGGTGGTCGGGGACATCCCAAATACAGCTCGCCGGCACCGCATGGCCGGCGTACCAACGAGGAGATCGGTTCGTGACGATCCGCGTAGGCATCAACGGCTTCGGTCGTATCGGTCGCAACTACTTCCGCGCGCTGCTGGAGCAGGGCGCTGACATCGAGATCGTGGCTGTCAACGACCTGGGTGACACCGCGACCACCGCGCACCTGCTGAAGTACGACACGATCCTGGGCCGCCTCAAGGCCGAGGTGTCGCACACCGCCGACACGATCACCGTCGACGGCCACACCATCAAGGTGCTGTCCGAGCGCAACCCCGCCGACATCCCGTGGGGCGAGCTGGGCGTCGACATCGTCATCGAGTCGACCGGCATCTTCACCAACAAGGAGGACGCCGCCAAGCACATCGCCGGCGGCGCCAAGAAGGTCCTCATCTCGGCTCCGGCCAAGAACGAGGACATCACCATCGTCATGGGCGTCAACCAGGACAAGTACGACGCGGCCAACCACCACGTCATCTCCAACGCCTCCTGCACCACCAACTGTGTGGCGCCGATGGCCAAGGTCCTCGACGAGAACTTCGGCATCGTCAAGGGTCTGATGACGACGGTGCACGCGTACACCAACGACCAGCGCATCCTGGACTTCCCGCACAAGGACCTGCGTCGCGCGCGGGCCGCCGCGGAGAACATCATCCCGACCACGACCGGTGCCGCCAAGGCCACCGCCCTGGTCCTCCCGCAGCTCAAGGGCAAGCTGGACGGCATCGCCATGCGCGTCCCGGTCCCGACCGGCTCCGCCACCGACCTGGTCGTGACGCTGCAGCGCGAGGTCACCAAGGACGAGGTCAACGCCGCGTTCAAGAAGGCCGCCGACGACGGCGACCTGAAGGGCTACCTGGCGTACACCGAGGACGAGATCGTCTCCTCGGACATCGTCGGCGACCCGGCCTCCTGCACCTTCGACTCCTCCCTGACCATGGTCCAGGAGGGCAACACGGTGAAGATCCTCGGCTGGTACGACAACGAGTGGGGCTACTCGAACCGCCTCGTCGACCTCACGGTCTTCGTCGGCGACCAGCTCTGATCGGCCGAGCAGGCACCTCGATGCGGTAGCAGGGCTCGGGCAGCGCACGGTCGCGCTGCCCGAGCCCTGACGCACGTAAGGATCGACCCGCCCGTCTACGGTTCGATCTGTCCTCGTACGATCAAGAGCCCTCCTGTAGGAGTCCCCAACACATGAAGACGATCGACGAACTCCTCGCCGAAGGGGTCGACGGCAAGCGGGTCTTCGTCCGTGCCGACCTCAACGTGCCGATGTCCGACGGCCTCATCACCGACGACGGCCGGATCCGCGCCGTCCTGCCCACCGTGAAGGCCCTCGCCGACGCGGGCGCCAAGGTGGTCGTCGCCTCCCACCTGGGCCGCCCCAAGAGCGCCGCGGACACGCAGTTCTCCCTGCTCCAGGCCGCCGAGCGGCTCGGTGAACTGCTCGACGCCCCGATCGCGTTCGCCCAGGACACCGTCGGCCCCGCCGCCCACGACGCGGTGAACGGCCTGCAGCCCGGCCAGGTCGCGGTCATCGAGAACCTGCGCTTCAACGCCGGCGAGACCTCCAAGGACGAGACCGAGCGCGGCGAGTTCGCGGACCAGCTGGCCGCCCTCGCGGACGTCTACGTCGGCGACGGCTTCGGCGCCGTGCACCGCAAGCACGCCTCCGTCTACGACCTCCCGGCCCGGCTGCCGCACTACGCCGGCTACCTGATCGCCACCGAGGTCGGCGTCCTGAAGAAGCTCACCGAAGACGTCCAGCGGCCCTACGTCGTCGTGCTCGGCGGCGCCAAGGTCTCCGACAAGCTCGCCGTGATCGACCAGCTGCTCGGCAAGGCCGACCGCATCCTCGTCGGCGGCGGCATGGTCTACACCTTCCTCAAGGCCAAGGGCTACGAGGTCGGCAGCTCCCTCCTCCAGGAGGACCAGCTCGCGGCCGTCACCGAGTACATCGAGCGCGCCGAGAAGACCGGCGTCGAGCTCGTCCTGCCCGTGGACACCCTGGTCGCCCCCGCGTTCCCGGACCTGTCCACCAAGGCCCCGGGCAACCCCAGCACGGTCGCCGCGGACGCCATGCCCGCCGGCCAGATGGGCCTGGACATCGGCCCGGAGACCCGCAAGCTGTACGCCTCGAAGCTCGCCGACGCCGCCACCGTCTTCTGGAACGGCCCCATGGGCGTCTTCGAGCACCCCGACTACGCCGAGGGCACCCGGGTGGTCGCCCAGGCTCTCGTCGACTCGAAGGGGTTCACCGTCGTCGGTGGCGGTGACTCCGCCGCCGCCGTGCGCATCCTCGGCTTCGACGAGAACGCGTTCGGACACATCTCGACCGGTGGCGGCGCCTCCCTCGAATACCTCGAGGGCAAGACGCTCCCCGGCCTCGCCGCACTGGAGGACTGACCCCGCATGACCACTCGCACGCCGATCATGGCGGGTAACTGGAAGATGAACCTCAACCACCTCGAGGCCATCGCGCACGTCCAGAAGCTCGCCTTCGCCCTGGCCGACAAGGACTACGAGGCCGTCGAGGTCGCCGTCCTGCCGCCCTTCACCGACCTGCGCTCCGTGCAGACCCTGGTCGACGGCGACAAGCTCAAGATCAGGTACGGCGCCCAGGACCTCTCGGCGCACGACTCCGGGGCCTACACCGGCGAGATCTCGGGCCCGATGCTGGCCAAGCTGAAGTGCACGTACGTGGTCATCGGCCACTCCGAGCGCCGCCAGTACCACAACGAGACCGACGCCGTCGTGAACGGCAAGGTCAAGGCCGCCTACAAGCACGGTCTGACCCCGATCCTGTGCGTCGGCGAGGAACTGGACGTCCGCGAGGCGGGCAACCACGTCTCCCACACCCTCACCCAGGTCGAGGGCGGTCTGAAGGACGTCACGGCCGAGCAGGCGGAGACGATCGTCATCGCCTACGAGCCCGTGTGGGCCATCGGGACCGGCAAGGTCTGCGGCGCGGCGGACGCCCAGGAGGTCTGCGCCGCGATCCGCGCCAAGCTCGCCGAGCTGTACAGCCAGGAACTGGCCGACCAGGTCCGCATCCAGTACGGCGGCTCCGTCAAGGCCGGCAACGTCGCCGAGATCATGGCGCAGGCCGACATCGACGGCGCCCTGGTCGGCGGTGCCTCGCTGGACGCCGACGAATTCGTCAAGATCGTGCGCTTCCGCGATCAGTGAGCAGACCGTGAGTAGGCGGTAGCGGCGATCCGTCGTACCCTTGCGGGGCCGAGGCTGTTATCCGGAGCGTGAAGCTTCAAACAGTCTCCGGCCCCGCAGTCCATCCGTATCCGAGGAAGTTGGTCCAGCCGTGGTTTTGGGGTTCTCGATCGCCCTGATCGTCTTCAGCCTGCTGCTGATGCTGCTGGTGCTGATGCACAAGGGCAAGGGCGGCGGTCTCTCCGACATGTTCGGTGGCGGCATGCAGTCCTCCGTCGGTGGCTCCTCGGTCGCCGAGCGGAACCTGGACCGGATCACCCTGGTGATCGGTCTGCTGTGGTTCGCGTGCATCATCGTCCTCGGCATGCTGATGAAGACGAACAGCTGATCCGCGACTCGCACACACGCACATTCCGCACGTAAGGCCCCATGTTCGGTACGCGCACCTGAGCGCGGCCTATCATGGGGCTTGCGTCTAGGTGCGGGGGCGGTAACTCCCACCACTGGACGCGCGTTGGGCCTTACGTAGACTGAGGCGCTCGCAACGAAGCGACACGCCGACTCGCTTCGCGGCACCATCACGCAGGGAGTTACGACCGTGGCAAGTGGCAACGCGATCCGAGGTAGCCGGGTCGGGGCGGGGCCGATGGGCGAGGCCGAGCGCGGCGAGTCCGCGCCGCGTCTGCGCATCTCCTTCTGGTGCTCCAACGGGCATGAGACGCAGCCGAGCTTCGCCAGCGACGCGCAGGTGCCCGAGACCTGGGACTGCCCGCGCTGTGGCTTCCCGGCCGGTCAGGACCGGGACAACCCGCCGGACCCGCCGCGCACCGAGCCGTACAAGACGCACCTCGCGTACGTACGGGAGCGGCGCAGCGACGCGGACGGCGAGGCGATCCTCGCCGAGGCGCTCGCCAAACTGCGGGGCGAGATCTAGGAGTTGAGGTCGGCCGGGTGCCCGAGGGCGCCTGGCCGGAGTTGTCTCCGCGGCCCGGGCCCGGACCCGTTGTCAGTGGTGCCCTCTACGGTTTGTGTATCGACGAATCGTGAGGGGGCGGCGGTGACGGTGGGGGAGCGGGCGCCCGCGTGGCGCGGGGGATTCGGGCGGCTGTGGACGGCCGCCCTGGTCTCCCGGTTCGGGGACGCGCTACGGACGTCCGCGCTGCCCCTGCTGGCCGCGCGCCTGACCGACGACCCCCTCGCCATCGCCTCGGTGACCGCCTGCGGCTATGTTCCGTGGCTGCTGTTCGGGCTGCTCGGCGGAGCCGTCGCGGACCGGGTGGACCAGCGGCGCGCGATGTGGGCCGTGGACACGGTACGAGGGCTGCTCGTCGCCGCCTTCGCACTCGCCGTGGCGCTCGGTCACGCCTCGATGCCGCTGCTGCTCCTGCTGGCCTTCGCGCTGACCACACTCCAGACGCTCTTCGACAACGCCTCCACGGCCCTGCTGCCCTCCCTGGTGAACCGCCAGGCCCTGGGCGCGGCCAACGCCCGGCTGATGACCGGCCAGCAGATCGCCGGCGGCCTGCTCGGCGCCGCGCTGGTGCCGCTCCTGCTGACGGCCGGCGCGTTCATGCCCTTCGCGGCCGACGCGGGCACCTATCTCGCGGCCGCCGCCCTGGTCGCCTCCCTGCGGACACGGCCCCCGGAGCGGGCGCCACGCCCGGCCGGCAGCACCCTGCGCACCGAGATCGGCGAGGGCCTGCGCGCCCTGTGGCAGGACCGGGCCCTGCGGGCGGTCTGTGTCTCCACCCTGCTCTGCAACATCGGCATGGGTGCCCTGATCGCCACCCTGGTGCTGCACGTGACCCGCTGGCTGCACGCCGGCACCGCCGGATACGCGGCCGCCATGACCGCCTACTCGGCCGGCAGCATCGCCGGCGGCTTCCTCGCCCAGCGCATAGCGCGCCGCACCGGCCGGGTCCGGGCCCTGCTCGTCGCCGGGACCGTCCAGACCTCGTCCCTGGTCCTGATAGGCACCGTGCGGCACCTCGGCGCCCTGGTCGTGGGCATCCTGCTGCTCGGCGCGATGAACATGGTGTGGAACGTCAACCAGGTCACGCTGATGCAGCAACGCGCCCCCGAGTCGATGACCGGCCGGATCGCCGCCGCCTTCCGCACCTCCTCGACGTCCGGAGCGCCGCTCGGCGCCCTCGTCGGCGGAGCGGTCGCCGGGGCGTACGGCCTGAACGGGCCCGCGCTGCTCGCCGCCGCCCTGTTCGGGCTGGCCGTCACCTCGTTGATACCGGTGCGTCGGCCGGACGTACCTGTTGTTGCGCCACGGGACAGCGCGACGGCAGGCCGTGCCCCGAGCTGATCAACTAGGTTGGAACGGCAGCGGCGCAGGCACGCAACAGGACAGGTGCAAGGAAGAAGGCTGAAGTCCGAATGAACGCAGACGGCCGTACCAGGCTCAACCAGACGCCCGAGTGGACCGCGCTCGCCAAGCACCGGGAGGAGCTCGCCGAGACTCATCTGCGGGACCTGTTCGCCGCCGACCCGGGACGCGGCACGGGCTACACCCTCCAGGTCGGCGATCTCCACATCGACTACTCGAAGCACCTGGTCAACGACGAGACGCTGCGGCTGCTGCGCGAGCTGGCCGCCGCCACCGACGTCTTCGGCCTGCGGGACGCCATGTTCCGCGGCGAGAAGATCAACATCACGGAGCAGCGCGCGGTGCTGCACACGGCGCTGCGCGCCCCGCGCGACGCGGTGGTCGAGGTCGACGGCGAGAACGTGGTGCCGCAGGTGCACGCGGTCCTGGACAAGATGAGTGCCTTCGCCGACCGGGTCCGCTCGGGCGAGTGGACCGGCCACACCGGCAAGCGCATCCGGAACGTCGTCAACATCGGCATCGGCGGCTCCGACCTCGGCCCGGCGATGGCCTACGAGACGCTGCGCAGCTTCACCGACCGCGACCTCACGGTCCGCTTCGTCTCCAACGTGGACGGCGCCGACCTGCACGAGGCCACCCGCGACCTGGACGCCGCGGAGACCCTCTTCGTCATCGCCTCCAAGACGTTCACCACGATCGAGACGATCACCAACGCCACCTCGGCCCGTAACTGGGTGCTCGGCGAGCTGAAGGCCGGTCAGGAGGCCGTGGCCAAGCACTTCGTGGCCCTCTCCACCAACGCCGAGAAGGTCGCGGACTTCGGCATCGACACGGCCAACATGTTCGAGTTCTGGGACTGGGTCGGCGGCCGCTACTCCTACGACTCCGCCATCGGCCTCTCCCTGATGATCGCCATCGGCCCGGACCGCTTCCGCGAGATGCTGGACGGCTTCCACCTGGTCGACGAGCACTTCCGCACCGCCCCCGCCGAGACCAACGTCCCGCTGCTGCTCGGCCTGCTGGGCATCTGGTACGACAACTTCCACGACGCCCAGTCGCACGCGGTCCTGCCGTACAGCCACTACCTCTCCAAGTTCACCGCCTACCTCCAGCAGCTGGACATGGAGTCCAACGGCAAGTACGTGGCGCGGGACGGCAAGGAGGTCGAGTGGACCACCGGCCCGATCGTCTGGGGCACGCCCGGCACCAACGGCCAGCACGCCTACTACCAGTTGATCCACCAGGGCACGAAGCTGATCCCGGCCGACTTCATCGGCTTCGCCGAGCCGGTCGCCGAGCTCAGCGGTGAACTCAGGGCGCAGCACGACCTGTTGATGGCGAACTTCTTCGCCCAGACCCAGGCGCTGGCCTTCGGCAAGACCGCCGAGGAGGTCCGCGCGGAGGGCGTCGCCGAGGAACTGGTCCCCCACAAGACCTTCCAGGGAAACCGCCCGACGACCACGATCCTCGCCAAGGAACTCACCCCGTCGGTCCTCGGCCAGCTCGTCGCCCTCTACGAGCACAAGGTGTTCACCCAGGGCGCCGTCTGGAACATCGACTCCTTCGACCAGTGGGGCGTCGAGCTCGGCAAGGTCCTCGCCAAGCGCGTGGAACCGGCCCTGACGGAGGGCGCCGAGGTACCGGGCCTGGACCCGTCGACGAAGGCGCTGGTCGCCAGGTACCGGGAGCTGCGCGGGCGTTAGTGCCGGGAACGGAAAGAGCCCGTACGGTCCGGCGCGGACCGTACGGGCTCTTCTCACACCGTCACCCGGGTGGTCACGGCGAAGCCGGCGGATACAGCGACCTCGGCAGCTGGGCCGCCGCCGCCGAGTCCAGGAGCCACAGGGTGCGCCGGCGGCCCTGGGCGCCCGCTGCCGGGGCCTGGATCTCGCCCGCGCCCGAGAGGGCGATGGCGACGGCCTCGGCCTTGTCCTCGCCCGCCGCCAGCAGCCAGACCTCGCGGGCCGAGCGGATGGCGGGGAGGGTGAGGGAGACCCGGGTCGGCGGCGGCTTGGGGGCGCCGTGGACGCCGACCACCGTGCGTTCCGTCTCGCGGACCGCGGGGAGCTCGGGGAAGAGCGAGGCCACGTGGGTGTCCGGACCGACGCCCAGCATCAGGACGTCGAAGGTCGGCACCGGACCGTGGTTCTCGGGGTCGGCCGCGTCGGCCAGCTCCGCCGCGTAGGCCTCGGCCGCCGCGTCCACGTCCGTGCCCCAGGGGCCGTCCGACGCGGGCATGGCGTGCACGCGCTTCGGGTCCACCGGGACCTGGTCCAGCAGGGCCTGGCGGGCCTGGGTGACATTGCGCTCCGGGTCGCCCTCGGGCAGGAAGCGCTCGTCGCCCCACCAGAGGTCGAGCCGGCCCCAGTCGATGGCGTCCCTGGCCGGGGCCGCCGCCAGGGCCGCCAGCAGGCCGTTGCCGTTGCGGCCGCCCGTGAGGACCACGGACGCCTCGCCCCGGGAGGCCTGGGCGTCCACGATCTTCGTGATCAGACGGGCCGCGGCGGCCTGCGCCATCAGCTCCTTGTCGTGGTGCACGACCAGCTGGGGGGTGCTCATGTCGCCTTCGCCCTCTTCTTCAGCGGTGCCGGTTCCTGCGGCGCCGCTTCTGCCGCGGGAGCCTCGGCAATGGCTTCGGGCTCTCCGACGGGCTCTGCTCCGACGGTGACCGGTGCTCCTTTGGGCGAGGAGTCCGGGACCGACAGCACAGCCGTCGCCGACGCGTTCAGCCGCTCCACCCCGAACCGCAGCGCCGAGGCGTAGGTGTCGTCCGGATCGAGTCGCCGCAGTTCCTCGGCGATCAGCTCGGCCGTCTCCCGGCGCTTCAGCGCCACCGCCCGGTCCGGCTGACCGTCGATGGACAGGGTGGCGAGGGAACCGTCCGCGCGGTCGAGCGCGATCGCGCCCTCGCTGGTGTCGAGGCGGACCGCCGTCAGACCGGGACCGGCCGACAGCGACCGCCGGACGGGCACGTCCAGCCGGTCCGCGAGCCACATGGCCAGCAGCTCACAGCTCGGGTTGAACTCCTCGCCCTCCACCTCGACGGCCTTGACCTCGCAGACCACCTGGTCCAGGGCCGCCGCCAGCATCGAGCGCCAGGGCGTGATCCGGGTCCAGGACAGGTCCGTGTCGCCGGGGGTGTAGGTGTCCGCGCGCGCGGACAGCTCCCGTACCGGCTGCTCGGAGGAGTAGGTGTCGGTGACCCGGCGCTGGGCGAGGGCGCCCAGCGGGTCCTTCGCCGGGTCGAGGGGGGCGTTCACCGGCCACCAGACGACGACCGGCGCGTCCGGCAGCAGCAGCGGCAGCACGACCGAGTCGGCGTGGTCGGCGACCTCGCCGTGCAGCCGCAGCAGCACCGTCTCGCCGGAGCCCGCGTCCGCGCCCACCCGGACCTCGGCGTCCAGACGGGACGTCGTACGGTCGCGGGGGGAGCGGGAGACGCGCTTGATGACGACCAGGGTGCGCGAGGGGTGCTCGTGCGAGGCGTCGCCGGCGGCCTTCAGGGCGTCGTACGCGTTCTCCTCGTCGGTGACGATGACGAGGGTCAGCACCATGCCCACGGCGGGCGTGCCGATGGCCCGGCGGCCCTGCACCAGCGCCTTGTTGACCTTGCCGGCCGTGGTGTCCGTGAGGTCTATCTTCATGGCCGGCGCCAGCTCCGTCCGTCTCGTGCGAGCATCTCGTCGGCCTCGGCTGGACCCCAGGTGCCCGACTTGTACTGCGCGGGCCGGCCGTGCGTGTCCCAGTACTCCTCGATCGGGTCGAGGATCTTCCAGGACAGCTCGACCTCCGCCGTGCGCGGGAAGAGGTTGGAGTCGCCGAGCAGCACGTCCAGGATGAGCCGCTCGTAGGCCTCCGGCGACGACTCGGTGAAGGACTCGCCGTAGGCGAAGTCCATCGAGACGTCCCGGATCTCCATCGAGGTGCCCGGCACCTTGGAGCCGAAGCGGACCGTGATGCCCTCGTCGGGCTGGACGCGGATGACGATCGCGTTCTGGCCGAGCTCCTCCGTCGCCGTGTGGTCGAAGGGGGAGTGCGGGGCCCGCTGGAAGACCACCGCGATCTCGGTGACCCGGCGGCCCAGGCGCTTACCGGTGCGCAGGTAGAAGGGGACGCCCGCCCAGCGGCGGTTGTCGACCTCGACCTTGACGGCCGCGTACGTGTCGGTCTTCGACTGGGCGTCGATGCCGTCCTCTTCGAGGTAGCCGATGACCTTCTCGCCGCCCTGCCAGCCGGCCGCGTACTGGCCGCGGACGGTCGAGGCGCCCAGGTCCTTCGGCAGCCGTACGGCGCCGAGTACCTTCTCCTTCTCGGCGGCCAGCGCGTCCGCGTCGAAGGAGGCGGGCTCCTCCATGGCGGTGAGGGCCATCAGCTGGAGGAGGTGGTTCTGGATGACGTCACGGGCGGCGCCGATACCGTCGTAGTAGCCGGCCCGGCCGCCGATGCCGATGTCCTCGGCCATGGTGATCTGCACGTGGTCCACGAAGGACCGGTTCCAGATCGGCTCGAACATGGTGTTGGCGAAGCGCAGCGCCAGGATGTTCTGGACGGTCTCCTTGCCGAGGTAGTGGTCGATCCGGAACACCTGGTCCGGTTCGAACACCTCGTGCACGACCTTGTTGAGCTCCTCGGCCGACTTCAGGTCGTGGCCGAAGGGCTTCTCGATGACCGCGCGCCGCCAGGAGCCGCCGGTCTGGTCGGCCAGCCCGTGCTTCTTCAGCTGCTGGATGACGACCGGGAAGGAGCGCGGCGGCACGGACAGGTAGAAGGCGAAGTTGCCGCCGGTGCCCTGCGCCTTGTCCAGCTCCTCGATGGTGGAGCGGAGGCGCTCGAACGCGTCGTCGTCGTCGAAGGTGCCCTGGACGAAGCGCATCCCCTGGATGAGCTGCTGCCAGACCTCCTCGCGGAACGGGGTGCGGGCGTGTTCCTTGACGGCGTCGTGGACCTCGGCGGCGAAGTCCTCGTTGGCCCACTCACGGCGGGCGAAGCCGACCAGGGAGAAGCCCGGCGGCAGCAGACCCCGGTTGGCGAGGTCGTACACGGCGGGCATGAGCTTCTTACGGGAGAGGTCGCCCGTGACGCCGAAGATGACCAGGCCCGACGGCCCCGCGATACGCGGGAGCCGTCGGTCTGCGGGGTCACGCAGCGGGTTGCTGCTTGACAGAGTTCAGCCCTCCGAGGGGGCCAGGCGCTCCAGCTCCGCCTGGGTCGACTTGAGCAGGTCGTTCCAGGACGCCGCGAACTTCTCGACGCCCTCGTCCTCCAGTACCTGGACCACGTCGTCGTACGAGATCCCGAGCGCCTCGACGGCGTCGAGGTCGGCGCGGGCCTGCTCGTACGTGCCGGTGATCGTGTCGCCGGTGATGCCGCCGTGGTCCTCGACCGCGACGAGGGTGGCCTCCGGCATGGTGTTCACCGTGTTCGGCGCCACCAGGTCGTCGACGTACAGGGTGTCCTTGTACGCCGGGTCCTTGACGCCGGTGGAGGCCCACAGCGGACGCTGCTTGCGGGCGCCCGCGTTCTCCAGGGCGGTCCAGCGGGCCGAGGAGAAGACCTCCTCGTACGCCTGGTAGGCGAGCCGCGCGTTGGCGACGGCGGCCTTGCCGCGCAGCGCCTTGGCCGCGTCGGTGCCCAGGTCGTTCAGGCGCCTGTCGATCTCGGTGTCCACCCGGGACACGAAGAACGACGCCACCGAACGGATGAGCGACAGGTCGAGGCCGCGCTCCTTGGCCTTCTCCAGACCGGCCAGGTAGGCGTCCATGACCGCGCGGTAGCGCTCCAGCGAGAAGATCAGCGTGACGTTGACGCTGATACCGAGGCCGATGACCTCGGTGATCGCCGGCAGGCCCGCCTTGGTGGCCGGGATCTTGATCAGGGTGTTGGGGCGGTCCACCAGCCAGGCCAGCTGCTTGGCCTCGGCGACGGTCGCCGTGGTGTGGTGCGCCAGGCGCGGGTCGACCTCGATCGACACCCGGCCGTCCTGGCCGTCGGTCGCGTCGAACACCGGGCGCAGGATGTCGGCGGCGTCACGGACGTCCGCCGTCGTGATCATGCGGATGGCCTCTTCGACGGTGACCTTGCGGGCGGCGAGGTCGGAGACCTGCTGCTGGTAGCCGTCGCCCGAAGAGATCGCCTTCTGGAAGATCGTCGGGTTGGTGGTGACGCCCACGACGTGCTGCTGGTCGATCAGCTCGGCGAGGTTGCCGGACGTGATCCGCTTGCGCGACAGGTCGTCCAGCCAGATCGCGACGCCCTCCTCGGAGAGGCGCTTGAGTGCGTCTGTCATGGAATTACATCTCCTACGTGTCGTTGTGAGCGTCAGCGCTGGGCGGCGGCGATGGATTCCCGGGCCTTGGCAGCCACGTTCTCGGCAGTGAAGCCGAACTCCTGGAAGAGCACCTTGCCGTCGGCGGAAGCACCGAAGTGCTCCAGGGAAACGATGCGGCCGGCGTCGCCCACGTACTTGTGCCACGTGAGACCGATACCCGCCTCGACCGAGACACGAGCCTTGACGGACGGCGGCAGAACGCTGTCCCGGTACCCCTGGTCCTGCTCCTCGAACCACTCCACGCACGGCATGGACACGACGCGCGTGGGCACGCCGTCGGCCTCCAGCTGCTCGCGCGCCTCGACGGCGACGTGCACCTCGGAACCGGTGGCGATGAGGATGACCTCGGGAGTTCCGTTCGAGGCCTCGAAGAGGACGTAACCGCCCTTGACGGTGTCCTCGTTGGACTCGTACACCGGCACGCCCTGGCGGGTCAGCGCGAGGCCGTGCGGGGCGCCCTTGCCGAACACCTTGGTGTAGCGCTTGAGGATCTCGCGCCAGGCGATCGCGGTCTCGTTGGCGTCGGCGGGACGCACGACGTTGAGACCGGGGATGGCGCGCAGCGAGGCGAGGTGCTCGACCGGCTGGTGCGTCGGGCCGTCCTCGCCGAGGCCGATGGAGTCGTGGGTCCACACGTACGTCACCGGCAGGTGCATCAGCGCCGAGAGACGGACGGCGTTGCGCATGTAGTCGGAGAAGACGAGGAACGTACCGCCGTAGACACGGGTGTTGCCGTGCAGGGTGATGCCGTTCATCTCCGCGGCCATGGAGTGCTCGCGGATACCGAAGTGGATGGTGCGGCCGTAGGGGTCCGCGCCCGGCAGCGGGTTGTCCGCCGGCAGGAACGAGCTGTCCTTGTCGATCGTCGTGTTGTTCGATCCGGCGAGGTCGGCGGAACCGCCCCACAGCTCCGGGACGACCGCGCCGAGGGCCTGCAGCACCTTGCCGGAGGCGGCCCGGGTCGCGACACCCTTGCCGGGCTCGAAGACCGGGATCTTCTCCTCCCAGCCCTTGGGCAGCTCGCCCGCGGCGATGCGGTCGAACTCGGCGGCCCGCTCGGCGTTGTTGTCCCGCCACAGCTGGAAGGACTTCTCCCACTCGGCCTTGGCGGCCGCACCGCGCTCCCCGGCCTGCCGGGTGTGGGCGATGACCTCCTCGGCGACGTCGAAGCTCTTCTCCGGGTCGAAGCCGAGGACGCGCTTGGTGGCCGCGACCTCGTCCGCGCCGAGCGCCGAGCCGTGGGCGGCCTCGGTGTTCTGCGCGTTCGGGGCGGGCCAGGCGATGATCGAGCGCATCGCGATGAAGGACGGCTTGTCCGTCACCGCCTTCGCGGCCTCGATCGCGTTGTAGATGGCGTGCGGGTCCAGGTCGCCGTCCGGCTTCGGGGCGATGCGCTGCACATGCCAGCCGTACGCCTCGTACCGCTTGACGGTGTCCTCGGAGACGGCCGTCTCGGTGTCGCCCTCGATCGAGATGTGGTTGTCGTCCCACAGCAGGACCAGGTTGCCGAGCTTCTGGTGGCCGGCCATCGAGGACGCCTCGGCGGAGATGCCCTCCTGCAGGCAGCCGTCACCGGCGATGCAGTACACGAAGTGGTCGAAGGGCGACTCGCCCTGTGGGGCTTCCGGGTCGAACAGACCGCGCTCGTAGCGGGCGGCCATGGCCATGCCCACAGCGTTGGCGACACCCTGGCCCAGCGGGCCGGTGGTGGTCTCGACACCCTTGGTGTGGCCGTACTCCGGGTGACCGGGGGTCTTCGAGCCCCAGGTGCGGAAGGCCTCGAGGTCTGCCAGCTCCAGACCGAACCCGGCCAGGTAGAGCTGCGTGTAGAGGGTCAGCGACGAGTGACCGGCGGACAGCACGAAGCGGTCGCGGCCCACCCAGTCGGGGTCGGACGGGTCGTGCCGCATCACCTTCTGGAAGAGGGTGTACGCGGCCGGCGCCAGGCTCATCGCCGTACCCGGATGGCCGTTGCCGACCTTCTGTACGGCGTCGGCGGCCAGGACACGGGCGGTGTCTACGGCCCGCTGGTCCAACTCGGTCCAGTCGAGGTCTGTGGTGGTCGGCTTGGTGCTCACCCTGAGTCAGGGCTCCTCTCCACATGTTCGGATACCGGTCCTCGGGCATACGCCCACACCGGCTGCCGGTGGCCTGGGTGCCCACCGGCCGTTGTCGAGCCTACCCCCGTAAGGACGTGCATTTTTTCGAGTGTTTCCAGACTGCCGGGCCTTGCGGGGATCCGCCTCCCGACTGGCCGGGAAGGCATTCGGCACATGAATACGGAACCGCTCATCTGACTGCTCAATCGAGCCACCCCACCCCTCTCCCGAGACGCCTCCCAACACGACCCCACCCCCGCGAAGGTCGGGGTATGGGCAACGTCTAAAGTGGCGTGGTACGCGCGAGCCTTTACCGTGAGTTCACACGGCGGGGCTCGCTGGGAGTCTCTGTCAGGGGTGTGCGTGACGGCCGTCGAATCCCGTCCAGCGGGGGTACTCGGTGCGAGCGAGAGCCCGAGTCACCGGCCGTTCGGGGCCCGTGTCAAAGCTTTCGTGGCGCTGACCAAGCCACGGATCATCGAGCTGCTGCTCATCACCACCGTTCCGGTGATGTTCCTCGCGCAGCAGGGCGTGCCCGATCTGACGCTGGTGCTGCTCACCTGCGTCGGCGGCTACCTGTCCGCGGGTGGCGCCAACGCGCTGAACATGTACATCGACCGGGACATCGACGCGCTGATGGACCGCACCTCGCAGCGTCCGCTGGTGACCGGCATGGTCAGCCCGCGCGAGTGCCTCGCCTTCGGCATCAGCCTGGCGGTCGTCTCCACGCTGCTGTTCGGCCTCACCGTCAACTGGCTGAGCGCCTGGCTGTCACTCGGAGCGCTCCTCTTCTACGTCGTCGTCTACACGATGATCCTCAAGCGCCGTACCTCGCAGAACATCGTGTGGGGCGGGATCGCGGGCTGCATGCCGGTGCTGATCGGCTGGTCGGCCGTCACGGACTCCATGTCGTGGGCGCCGATCATCCTGTTCCTCGTCATGTTCTTCTGGACGCCGCCGCACTACTGGCCGCTGTCCATGAAGGTGAAGGACGACTACGCGCGCGTGGGCGTCCCGATGCTGCCGGTCATCGCCTCCAACAAGGTGGTCGCCAAGCAGATCGTCATCTACAGCTGGGTGATGGTCGCGGTCTCCCTCCTGCTCACCCCCCTCGGCTACACCGGCTGGTTCTACACCCTGGTCGCCCTGGCGGCGGGCGGCTGGTGGCTGTGGGAGGCGCACGCCCTGCAGCACCGCGCGAAGTCCGAGGCGTCGGGCGGGAAGCTCAAGGAGATGCGGCTGTTCCACTGGTCCATCACCTACGTCTCCCTGGTCTTCGTGGCCGTGGCGGTCGACCCCTTCCTGAGGTAGGAGTCACTCCGCCCCTCCGTCGCCAATCGATCTACCCGTCGGTAGCATCCTGTTCATGGCAGACACGCAGCAGGTTGAGGCGGACCAGAAGGCCGAGCGCAAGGTCGCGCGCCTCGCCAAGCAGATCAGCACCTTCGCCAAGGCCCACGGCGGCGCCGAGGGTCAGGTGGCCTACATCGGCGAACGCGGCGCCCGCATCGTCCTCGTCGGCGACGACGGCGGCTGGGGCGACCTGGTGGCCCCGAGTACCGAGATCGCCCAGCAGGCGGTGGAGAAGGCGGGCATCACCGTTCACGAGTCCTTCGACGGCGAGTTCGCGGCAAAGGTACAGACCGGCCCGTACGAGTGGAAGCGCATGGCCGGCATTCAAGTGGGCGGCTGACTCAGCGCCCCTTCAGGGGCGCGGGGCTGCATCTGATACGCGGCTCCGCCGCGTGGGCGCGACCAGCCACACACGGCCCGCACCCGCCGTACAACCGGTACCACCCACCCCGGACCGCGACCTCCATCCCGGTTCACCCGTTAAGACGGTCAAGCAACCGTCGTCCACGGGGAGCCCGGATGATCGAAACGCCGTCCCTGGTGGACCAGTACTGCCACGGCGTCCTCCGTACGGAGCTGGGACTCGGCACCTTCGAGGCCCAGCTCGCCCGCACCGAAGGCCCCCCGGCCCCCGGCACCACGCTCTTCGACACCCAGACCGGTTTCGCGGTACGACGCTGGTGCCCCCCGCTCCTCGGCCTGGAACCCCACTGCCCGCCCGCCCGCTACCTCGCCCGGCGCCGCGAACTCGGCGTCCTGGAGGCGGGCCGCCGGCTCCTGCGCGGCAGCGGCATCACCACCTACCTCGTCGACACCGGCCTGCCCGGCGACCTCACCGGCCCCACCGAGATGGCCTCGGCCGGCGACGCGGAAGCCCGCGAGATCGTACGCCTGGAACTCCTCGCCGAGCAGGTCGCCGACACCTCCGGCACCGTCGAGTCGTTCCTCGCCAACCTCGCCGAGTCGGTGCACGGCGCGGCGGCGAACGCGGTCGCCTTCACCTCGGTAGCCGGTCTCCGGCACGGCCTCGCCCTGGCCCCCGAGCCGCCCGGCCCCGGCGAGGTGCGGGGCGCGGCCGGCCGCTGGCTGGCGGGCCGCCGGGTCGGCGGCGAGCTGTCCGACCCGGTTCTCCTACGGCACCTGCTCTGGATCGCGGTGGCCTCCGGCCTCCCCCTCCAGCTGCACGCGGGCCTCGGCGAGCCCGGCGCCCGGATCGACCGTACCGACCCGGTCCTGCTCACCGACTTCGTCCGGGCCACCGCAGGCCTCGGCACCGACCTGGTCCTGCTGCACGGCTACCCCTACCACCGCCACGCCGCCCACCTCGCCGGTGTCTTCCCGCACGTCTACGCCGACTCCGGCGCGGCCCTGGTCCGGACCGGCGCCCGCGCCGCGACCATCCTCGCCGAGATCCTGGAACTGGCCCCCTTCGGCAAGATCCTCTTCTCCAGCGGCGCCCACGGCCTGCCCGAACTGCACGTGGTCGGCGCCCGTCTCTTCCGCGAGTCGCTCGCCCGGGTGCTGGGCGGCTGGGCCGCCGAGGGCGCCTGGTCGCTGGGCGACGCCCAGCGGGTGGCGAAGCTGATCGCGGCGGGGAACGCGAAACGGGTGTACGGGCTGGAGTGAGCTGTACAGACTGGGCGCATGGACACCGAGACGTTAGTGGCCCGCTTCGTCCGTGAACTGTCGTCACTGGACCCGGTCGCCGTCTGGGCGCACGGCTCGCTCGCCGCCGGCGACTACCAGGAGGGCCGCAGCGACCTGGACCTGGTCGCGGTGCTGCCGGGCCGGGTGACCCCGGCCGTCGTATGGAGGATCGCCCTGGTCCACGCCCGCCTGCGCGCCCTGCCGCTCGCCGCGGGGCTGCACTGCACCTATCTGACCCCTTCGACGGCGGCCGATCCGGACCGACGCCACCTGACCTGGGCGCACGAGGAGCTGTTCAGACGGACGGTCACCCCGGTGACCCGGCGTGAGCTGCACGCCTTCGGACGGGTCCTGCACGGCCGGGCGCCCGCCGGGCTGCTGCCGCCGGTGGAGGACCGGGAACTCGCCGACTTCGTGGTCCGCGACCAGCGCGACTTCTGGCGGCCCGCCCTCGACAAGGCCCCGCTGTGGGCCCGGGACATCTGGGTCGACCTGGGGCTGATCACCTTCGCCCGGGCCACCGTCACCGCCCGCGAGGGCCGGCTGATCTCCAAACGCGAGGCACTCGACCTGCTGCCCGGCCTGGGCGCCCCCACCGAGGTCGTCGAGGACGTCCGGAGCCGCCGCTACGACGCCCCCGCGCCGCCCACCGGGCAGTGGACGGCACGCCGGGCCCGCCTCACCCGGGACTACTTGGTCCCGGCGATCGACGCGCTCACGGCGTCGTACGACTGAGCGGGCAGCTCGGCCGTCACGTCGGCGCGCTCCCGCAGGGACAGCAGGACCCGCAGCACACCGATCCACACCAGGCAGGAGCCGAACATGTGGAGGCCGACCAGGACCGTCGGCAGGTGGGTGAAGTACTGGACGTAACCGATCACGCCCTGGCCGAGCAGGATCAGGAACAGGTCGCGGACGCGGTCGCGCGGCCCCTGGGGCGCGCCGACGCCCTTGAGGAAGAACCACAGCGCGAAGGTCAGTGACACCACGATCCAGGCCAGCACAGCGTGCAGTTCGGCGACGCCCGACCAGCTGACGTCGATGCGCTCGACGTCGCCGGAGTCGCCCGGGTGCGGTCCCGCGCCGGTCACCACGGTGCCCACGGCGATGAGCAGCAACGACACGACCACCAGCGCCCACACCAGCTGCTGCACGGCCTTGCCGACCAGCGGCCGCGGCTGCCCGTCGCCCTCGCCGGTGCGCTGCCACATCACGGCGGCGACCGTGATGAGGGCCGTCGCCAGCAGGAAGTGGGCGGCGACGGTGTACGGGTTGAGCCCGACCAGCACCACGATGCCGCCGAGGACCGCGTTGCTCATCACGAGCCAGAACTGCGCCCAGCCCAGCCGGGTCAGGCCGCGCCGGTACGGCTTCTCGGACCGGGCGGCGATGATCGCCCAGCCGACCGCCGCGCACAGCACGTACGTCAGCATGCGGTTCGTGAACTCGATGGCGCTGTGGTAGCTCAGAGCGTTTGTCGGGGTCAGCGAGCCGGCGGTGCACTCGGGCCAGGTCGGGCAGCCGAGGCCCGAGCCGGTGAGCCGCACCGCGCCGCCGGTGACCACGATGACCACCGACATGACGAGCGCGGCGAGCGCGGCCCGCCGGACGGTCCGGGGCTGCGGAGTCCAGCGGTCGGCGATGAAGGCGAGCGGGTTGCGCAGCGCCGCTACGGCGTCGGCGGGGGTCAGCTTTGGCACGCGCACCATCGTAGGGGGCCGCTTGTGCATGCGTTCACGAGGGTCACTCCCAGCGGAAGAAACGGCCCGCGGCGGCCAGGCCCAGCACCGCCCACACGCCGAGGATCCCCAGGTCGCCCCAAGGCGTCCCGGCCCCGTGCTGGAGCACGTCCCGCAGCCCGTCCGACAGGGCGGAGACGGGCAGCAGGCCGAGGACGTCCTGGGCGCCGCCGAACTTGTCCAGCGGGACGATGACCCCGCCGCCCACGAGCAGCAGCAGGAAGACCAGGTTGGCGGCGGCGAGGGTCGCCTCCGCCTTCAGGGTGCCCGCCATCAGCAGGCCCAGGCCGGAGAAGGCGGCCGTGCCGAGGACCAGCAGGAGCAGGACGGCGAGCACGCCTGAAAATGTCCCGGCGCCGTGCGGGGACCAGCCGAGGGCGAAGGCGATCACCGTTAGGAGGACCACCTGGAGGATCTCCGTGACCAGGACCGACGCGGTCTTCGCGGCCATCAGGCCCCAGCGGGGGAGCGGGGAGGAGGCGAGCCGCTTGAGGACGCCGTAGCGGCGCTCGAAGCCCGTCGCGATGGCCTGGCCGGTGAAGGCCGTGGACATGACGGCGAGGGCGAGGATGCCGGGGGCGAGGAAGTCGACCGACTTGCCCGCGCCCGTGTCGACGACGTCCACCGAGCTGAACAGGACGAGCAGGAGGGTCGGGATGACGACCGTCAGCAGCAGCTGCTCGCCGTTGCGGAGCAGCATCCGCGTCTCCAGGGCCGCCTGCGCCGCGATCATGCGGAGCAGCGGGGCGGCGCCCGGCCGGGGGGTGTAGGTGCCGGTGCCGGTGTCGGTCGCGGTGGTCATGAGCGCAGCTCCTTGCCGGTCAGCTCAAGGAAGACGTCTTCCAGGGTGTGGCGTTCGACCGAGATGCGGTCCGGCATCACCCCGTGCTGGGCGCACCACGAGGTCACCGTCGCCAGCAGTTGCGGGTTGACCTTGCCCATGACCCGGTAGGAGCCCGGGGTCAGCTCGGCGGCCGAGCTGTCGGCGGGGAGCGCCTTGAGGAGCGAGCCGACGTCGAGGCCGGGGCGGCCGGTGAACCTGAGGGTGTTCTCGGCGCCGCCCTTGCACAGCTCCTCGGGGGAGCCCTGGGCGATCACCCGGCCGGCGTCGATGATCGCGACGTCGTCGGCGAGCTGCTCGGCCTCCTCCATGTAGTGGGTGGTGAGGATGACCGAGACACCGTCGGTGCGCAGGTCGCGGACCAGGTCCCAGGTGGCCCGGCGGGCCTGCGGGTCGAGGCCGGCCGTCGGCTCGTCGAGGAAGACCAGTTCCGGGCGTCCGACCACGGCCATCGCGAGCGCGAGGCGCTGCTGCTGGCCGCCGGAGAGGCGCCGGTACGACGTCCGGCCGCAGCCGCCGAGGCCCAGCCGTTCGATCAGCGCGTCCACGTCGAGCGGATGCGCGTGCAGTCTGGCCACGTGCCGCAGCATCTCGTCCGCGCGGGCGCCGGAGTAGACGCCGCCGGACTGGAGCATCACGCCCACCTTGGGGCGCAGCTCGGCGGACTGGCGTACGGGATCGAGGCCCAGGACGCGCACCGAGCCGGAGTCCGGTCTGCGGTAGCCCTCGCAGGTCTCGATCGTCGTCGTCTTGCCCGCTCCGTTGGGGCCGAGTACGGCGGTCACCCCGGGCCGGGCCACCAGGTCGAGGCTGTCCACGGCGGTCTTCGTGCCGTACCGCTTCACCAGGTCCCGCACCTGGACCACGGGCTCACTTCGCATGGTGACAGAGTCTAAGGATGCCCGGCGTCACCCGGACGGCCGGGTGCTAGATCTCCTCCTCACGGGGTCGGTGTACGGCCAGCCACCGCTCGGCGTAGGCCACGGCTTCGGCCACCGGGAACAGCCGGGTCTCGGCCGCGCCGACCGTGCCGCGGACGACGACCGGGCGGTCGCGTTCGAAGTCGTAGCCCAGTTCGTCGAAGCGGTCGGAGCTGATCGACACCTCCGTCACCTTCTCCCAGCCGCCGCCGGGCGCGGGCCTGCCGACCGCGACGCGTGGCGAGGGGATGCGGTATTCGGCCAGGTGGAAGCTGGTGCAGGTGGCGTAGCCGGTGCCGAGCATGAGCACCCGCGCGTCCAGCTTCTCCAGCCGGGCCAGCGGGCTCTGCTCGCCGAGCCGGCAGTCGGGGGCGTGGCCCTCGGTGATCTCGGCCGCGCGGGGGCCGATCGCCGCGAAGGAGGTCTGCGGGTGCGCGCTGCGCAGGGCGCCCGGCCAGTTCCGTACGGTCTCCGGGATCACCCCGACCCCGCGCGAGGGCGTGAGCAGGGGGTCGTACTCCGGCATGGTCGCCCGGATCGTCGGCCACCACTCCTCGGGCACCGGCGGGTGCTGCCAGACCGCCGGGTCGGAGAGGTCGCCGGTCTGGGTGGGGACCACCAGGGTGCCGCCCGTGCCGAGCGTGTCGAGGAGCCCCTGGACGACGGCCACGGCTCCGCCGTTGACCCAGCCGAGGGAGCTGAGGGAGGTGTGGGCGAGGAGGGTCTCGCCGGGCTTGACACCGAGGGCGCGAAGCTGCTCCGCGAGGGTGTCCCGCGTGACAAGAGGGCCGGTCGGAGGGGGTGTGGGCATGGTTCCGGAGTCTTGCGGAAGGGGCGGTCGCGCGCCACCGGTTTGGCTGAGGGATGATCGATCAAAGATCGTTTCCGCAGGTCAGATTAGGTATGCCTAAGTGACGCAGGGCACCGTCCGGTCGCCCGGACGCGGCTTGCCTGCCTCTGGGGAATTACGCAACAATGGCGTTGTGAAAAACGTCGACGAGGCTCGGGAGACCCCCATCGGGGTCCCGCAGGAGGAGCTGGCGACCGGTGAGCGTTCGACGCGCAACCGGGTCGCGCGGTCGATCCTGGACCACGGCCCGTCGACCGTCACCGAGCTGGCCGGACGCCTGGGCCTGACCCCGGCGGCCGTACGCCGGCATCTGGACGCGCTGGTCGCCGACGATGTCGTGGAGGCACGCGAGCAGCGGGTGTACGGCGCACGGACCCGTGGCCGGCCCGCCAAGGTCTTCGCCCTCACCGACTGCGGCCGGGACGCCTTCGACCAGTCGTACGACAAGCTCGCCGCCGACGCGCTGCGCTGGATCGCCGAGCAGGGGGGCGGCCAGGAGGCGGTCGCCGCCTTCGCCCGGGCCCGGATCACCGCCCAGGCGCGCGCCTACCGCAAGGCGATCGAGAGCGTGCGCCCCGACGAGCGGGCCGAGGCGCTGGCCAGGGCGCTGAGCGTGGACGGGTACGCTGCCACGGCGCGCAGCGCACCGGTCGGCGAACAGCTGTGCCAGCACCACTGCCCGGTCGCCCATGTCGCGGAGCAGTTCCCCCAGCTGTGCGAGGCGGAGACGGAGATCTTCGCCGAGCTGCTCGGAACACACGTCCAGCGACTGGCGACCATCGCTCACGGCGACGGCGTCTGCACGACGTTCATCCCCAAGATTTCCACTGACGCATCTGCAAGCACGGCCGGGAGGAACCCCGCATGACTCTCCCCACGGAGACTGCCCACCCTGAGCTCGAAGGCCTGGGCACGTACGAATACGGCTGGGCCGACTCCGACACGGCCGGCGCCTCTGCCAAGCGTGGCATCAACGAGGACGTCGTCCGGGACATCTCCGCGAAGAAGTCCGAGCCGGAGTGGATGACCAAGCTCCGTCTCAAGGGCCTGCGCCTCTTCGAGAAGAAGCCCATGCCGAACTGGGGCTCCGACCTCTCCGGCATCGACTTCGACAACATCAAGTACTTCGTGCGCTCCACCGAGAAGCAGGCGGAGTCCTGGGAGGACCTGCCCGAGGACATCAAGAACACCTACGACAAGCTGGGCATCCCGGAGGCGGAGAAGCAGCGCCTGGTCGCCGGTGTCGCCGCCCAGTACGAGTCGGAGGTCGTCTACCACCAGATCCGCGAGGACCTGGAGGAGCAGGGCGTCATCTTCCTGGACACCGACACCGCGCTGAAGGAGCACCCGGAGCTCTTCAAGGAGTACTTCGGCACCGTCATCCCCGTCGGTGACAACAAGTTCGCGTCGCTGAACAGCGCCGTGTGGTCGGGCGGCTCCTTCATCTACGTGCCGAAGGGTGTGCACGTCGAGATCCCGCTCCAGGCCTACTTCCGGATCAACACGGAGAACATGGGCCAGTTCGAGCGGACCCTGATCATCGTCGACGAGGGTGCCTACGTGCACTACGTCGAGGGTTGTACGGCCCCGATCTACAAGTCGGACTCGCTGCACTCCGCGGTCGTCGAGATCATCGTCAAGAAGAACGCCCGCTGCCGCTACACGACCATCCAGAACTGGTCGAACAACGTCTACAACCTGGTCACCAAGCGCGCCGTCGCCTACGAGGGCGCGACCATGGAGTGGATCGACGGCAACATCGGCTCCAAGGTGACGATGAAGTACCCGGCCGTCTACCTGATGGGCGAGCACGCCAAGGGCGAGACCCTCTCCATCGCCTTCGCGGGCGAGGGCCAGCACCAGGACGCCGGCTCCAAGATGGTCCACATGGCGCCGAACACCTCCTCCAACATCGTGTCGAAGTCCGTGGCGCGCGGCGGTGGCCGTACCTCCTACCGCGGTCTCGTCGAGATCGGCGAGGGCGCCGCCGGCTCCAAGTCCAACGTGCTCTGCGACGCGCTGCTGGTCGACACCATCTCCCGCTCGGACACGTACCCGTACGTCGACGTCCGCGAGGACGACGTGTCCATGGGCCACGAGGCGACCGTCTCCAAGGTCTCCGAGGACCAGCTCTTCTACCTGATGAGCCGCGGTCTGACCGAGTTCGAGGCGATGGCGATGATCGTGCGCGGCTTCGTCGAGCCGATCGCCAAGGAGCTGCCCATGGAGTACGCCCTCGAGCTCAACCGGCTGATCGAGCTCCAGATGGAAGGCGCGGTCGGTTAACCACCGATCCGCGGATTCCATCAAGCCACCTACGGAACGGAAAGCGAGCACTACGACAGCCATGGCTGAGGCTCAGAACACCCCGGTGGGTTCCACCACCGCCGGCGCCATCGCGGTGGCCGCGGAGTCGACCGTCGCGACGCGCATGAGCGCGCCCCCCTCCTTCGACGTCGCGGACTTCCCGGTCCCGCACGGCCGCGAGGAGGAGTGGCGGTTCACCCCGCTGGAGCGCCTGCGCGGGCTGCACGACGGCACCGCGGTCGCCACCGGCGAGGGCGTGAAGGTCGTCGTCGAGGCCCCCGAGGGCGTCACCGTCGAGACCGTCGACCGTGACGACGCGCGGCTCGGCCGGGCCGGCATCCCGGTGGACCGGGTCGCCGCCCAGGCGTACTCGGCGTTCGAGAAGGCCGGTGTGGTCACCGTCCCCAAGGAGACGGTCCTCACCGAGCCGATCCGGATCGCCGTGCACGGCGAGGGCGGCACCGCCTTCGGCCACCAGGTGATCGAGCTCGGCGCCTTCGCCGAGGCCGTCGTCGTCATCGACCACACCGGTGACGCCGTGCTCGCCGCGGGCGTCGACTACCTGCTCGGCGACGGCGCCAAGCTGACCGTCGTCTCCGTCCAGGACTGGGACGACAAGGCCGTGCACGTGGCCCAGCACAACGCCCTCGTCGGCCGGGACGCCTCCTTCAAGTCCGTGGTCGTCACCTTCGGCGGCGACGTCGTACGCCTGCACCCGCGCGTGCAGTACGCGGGCACCGGGGGCGAGGCCGAGCTGTACGGCCTGTACTTCACCGACGCCGGCCAGCACCAGGAGCACCGCCTGCTGGTCGACCACAACGCCCCGCACTGCAAGTCCAACGTCGCCTACAAGGGCGCGCTCCAGGGCGACGACGCGCACGCGGTCTGGATCGGTGACGTCCTCATCGAGGCCAAGGCCGAGGGCACCGACACCTACGAGATGAACCGCAACCTGGTCCTCACGGACGGCGCGCGGGTCGACTCGGTGCCGAACCTGGAGATCGAGACCGGCGAGATCGTCGGCGCCGGCCACGCCTCCGCCACCGGCCGCTTCGACGACGAGCAGCTCTTCTACCTGATGGCCCGCGGCATCCCGCAGCACGAGGCCCGCCGCCTCGTCGTCCGCGGCTTCTTCGCCGAGCTGGTCCAGCAGATCGGTGTCGCCGACATCGAAGAGCGTCTGCTCGCCAAGATCGAGGAGGAGCTGGAGGCCTCGGTCGCATGACCAGCACCTTCGTACGTGCCTGTGGGCTGAGCGAGCTGGAGGAGGACACCCCGAAGCGGGTGGAACTCGACGGCACGCCGGTCTCGGTCGTCCGCACCGAGGGCGAGGTGTTCGCGATCCACGACATCTGCTCCCACGCCAACGTCTCGCTCTCCGAGGGCGAGGTGGAGGACTGCCAGATCGAGTGCTGGCTGCACGGCTCCAGCTTCGACCTGCGCACCGGCAAGCCGTCCGGCCTCCCGGCCACGCGCCCCGTCCCCGTATACCCCGTAAAGATCGAAGGGGACGACGTGCTCGTCTCCCTCACCCAGGAGTCCTGAGGCACCCATGGCAACGCTTGAAATCCGAGACCTGCACGTCACCGTCGAGGCCGACAACGCCACGAAGGAGATCCTCAAGGGCGTCGACCTCACCGTGAAGCAGGGCGAGACGCACGCCATCATGGGCCCCAACGGCTCCGGCAAGTCCACCCTCGCCTACTCGCTGGCGGGTCACCCGAAGTACACGATCACCGGCGGTACCGTGCTGCTCGACGGCGAGGACGTCCTGGAGATGTCCGTCGACGAGCGCGCCCGCGCGGGCCTGTTCCTGGCGATGCAGTACCCGGTCGAGGTCCCCGGCGTCTCGGTCTCCAACTTCCTGCGCACCTCCGCCACCGCCATCCGCGGCGAGGCCCCCAAGCTGCGCACCTGGGTGAAGGAGGTCAAGGAGACCATGGAGCGTCTCCACATGGACCCCTCCTTCGCCGAGCGCAACGTCAACGAGGGCTTCTCCGGCGGTGAGAAGAAGCGCCACGAGATCCTCCAGCTCGAACTGCTCAAGCCGAAGGTCGCGATCCTCGACGAGACCGACTCCGGCCTCGACGTCGACGCCCTTCGCATCGTCTCCGAGGGCGTCAACCGCGTCCGCGAGACCGGCGAGGTCGGCACCCTGCTGATCACCCACTACACGCGCATCCTGCGCTACATCAAGCCCGACTACGTCCACGTCTTCTCCGGCGGCCGCATCGTCGAGTCCGGCGGCGCCGAACTCGCCGACAAGCTGGAGGACGAGGGCTACGAGGCATACACGAAGGGTGGCGCATCCGAGTGACACAGCTGCCGGGCCTCCTCGACACCGAGGCGATCCGCAAGGACTTCCCCGTCCTGGACCGGCTGGTCCACGACGGCAAGAAGCTCGTGTACCTGGACAACGCGGCGACCAGCCAGAAGCCGCGGCAGGTACTGGACGCCCTGAACGAGTACTACGAGCGCTACAACGCCAACGTCCACCGCGGTGTGCATGTGCTCGCCGAGGAGGCCACGGCGCTGTACGAGGGCGCGCGCGACAAGGTCGCCGAGTTCATCAACGCGCCCAGCCGCGACGAGGTGATCTTCACCAAGAACGCCTCCGAGTCGCTGAACCTCGTGGCGAACATGCTCGGCTGGGCCGACGAGCCCTACCGGGTGGACCACGAGACCGAGATCGTCATCACGGAGATGGAGCACCACTCCAACATCGTGCCGTGGCAGTTGCTCGCGCAGCGCACGGGCGCGAAGCTGAAGTGGTTCGGCCTCACCGACGACGGCCGGCTCGACCTGTCCAACATCAACGAGGTCATCACGGAGAAGACGAAGATCGTCTCCTTCGTGCTGGTGTCGAACATCCTGGGCACGGTCAACCCGGTCGAGGCGATAGTGCGCCGCGCCCAGGAGGTCGGCGCGCTCGTCTGCATCGACGCCTCCCAGGCCGCGCCCCACATGCCGCTCGACGTGCAGGCCCTCCAGGCCGACTTCGTGGCCTTCACCGGCCACAAGATGTGCGGCCCGACCGGCATCGGCGTCCTCTGGGGCCGCCAGGAGCTCCTCGAGGACCTGCCGCCGTTCCTCGGCGGCGGCGAGATGATCGAGACGGTCTCGATGCACTCCTCGACGTACGCCCCGGCGCCCCACAAGTTCGAGGCGGGCACCCCGCCGATCGCCCAGGCGGTCGGCCTCGGCGCGGCGATCGACTACCTCAACGCCATCGGCATGGACAAGATCCTCGCCCATGAGCACGCGCTGACCGAGTACGCGGTGCAGCGGCTCCAGCAGGTCCCGGACCTGAAGATCATCGGCCCGACCACGGCCGAGGACCGGGGTGCCGCGATCTCCTTCACCCTCGGGGACATCCACCCGCACGACGTGGGCCAGGTCCTCGACGAGCAGGGCATCGCGGTCCGCGTCGGCCACCACTGCGCGCGGCCCGTCTGCCTGCGGTACGGAATTCCTGCGACCACGCGAGCGTCGTTCTATCTGTACTCCACTCCGGCCGAGATCGACGCTCTGGTCGAGGGCCTGGAGCACGTACGGAACTTCTTCGGCTGAAGGGCGTGAGCTGAGACCGTGAAGCTGGATTCGATGTACCAGGAAGTCATCCTGGACCACTACAAGCACCCGCACGGGCGTGGTCTCCGGGACGGCGACGCCGAGGTGCACCATGTGAACCCGACGTGCGGCGACGAGATCACCCTCCGAGTGAAGTACGACGGCACGACCATCGAGGACGTCTCGTACGAGGGCCAGGGCTGCTCCATCAGCCAGGCCTCGGCCTCCGTACTGAACGACCTCCTCGTCGGCAGGGAGCTCGCCGACGCGCAGAAGATCCAGGAGACCTTCCTGGAGCTGATGCAGTCCAAGGGCAGGATCGAGCCCGACGACGCGATGGAGGAGGTCCTGGAGGACGCCGTCGCGTTCGCCGGAGTCTCCAAGTACCCGGCCCGGGTCAAGTGCGCCCTCCTGAGCTGGATGGCATGGAAGGACGCGACGGCCCAGGCGCTGGGCGGCGCGGCCGACGCCGAAAGGAAGACGGCATGAGCGAGACCGCTGAGATGAAGCCGGCCTCGGAGGAAGAACTCCGCGAGGCGCTGTACGACGTCGTCGACCCCGAGCTGGGCATCGACGTCGTCAACCTCGGCCTGATCTACGGCATCCACATCGACGACGCGAACATCGCCACCGTCGACATGACCCTGACGTCGGCGGCCTGCCCGCTGACCGACGTCATCGAGGACCAGGCCAAGTCCGCCACGGACGGCCTCGTCAACGAACTGCGCATCAACTGGGTCTGGATGCCCCCGTGGGGCCCCGACAAGATCACCGACGACGGCCGCGAACAGCTGCGGGCGCTCGGGTTCAACGTCTGAGACCGGACACGGGAAAGCGGCGGCACCTGCGGGTGCCGCCGCTTTCTGCTGTGCGCTTTCGTCAGTGCGCTCTTGTCTCCGCGCTCAGCCCAGCGGGTCCACGAACCGGAACGCGGAGTCCGCGCGGTACAGGTCGCTGTTCTGGTAGGGGTCCAGCTTCAGCTGGAAGTTCTGGTGGCGCAGATAGCGGCCGGGGTAGTTCACCGACTCCAGCATGACCGCGCCGGAGTAGGACGAGGCCCGGGCGCAGAAGGTGGCGTCCTGCTTGAAGAGGGACGAGCCGTCGTCGCTCATGGCGCGCAGGATGAAGTCGCGGTGCCGCAGGTACCTGCCGTCGGCCGTCTTGAACGAGAAGCAGGAGCTGTTCGCCAGGCCCTTGACCACGGTGAACGAGGAGTCCTCGCGGGACTCCGAGCCGCGTGGCGCGTCCAGCTTCACCAGGCCGTCGCTCACGTGCCAGTAGCGGTCGGGGTAGTTGACCGAGCGGACCGACTTGCGGGCGCTGCCGGTCTGCTGACCCGAACCGCCCGAGCCGCTGGAACCGCCCGAGCCGCTCGAACCGCCCGTGGACGACGAGGACTTGGAGGGCTTCGCGCCGGTCGGCGAGGCCTTGGGGGTGGTGCCGTGCGCCGAGGCCGCGGCGGAGGCGGATCCGGTCGGCCCGGTCGAAGCCATGCCCGACTTGTCCTTCGCGGGGGCGGTCGCACCCGTCGTCGTGGGCGAGGCGAAGGAGAGCAGGCCGGGGCCGTTGTCGGTGTGTGCGTCGGTCGCCGGGGGAGCCGATGACGCCTGGTCAGGGGTGGTGCGGCTGACGGCTATCGCCGTGACGCAGGCGACGATCGTGGCGATCGCCAGCGTGCCGGCCAGCCAGAGTCTTCGGGTTCCGGGAGCCCGTGAGGTGTCGGGTGCCCAGCCGTTCTCCCAGGAGGGATGCGGCGGGGGCTGGGGGGTGGTTTCTGGCATGCGCGTTTCCTCCAGCGGCGCCAAGGCAGCGGCAGCCGGGGGTGTGAAGGTGAGGTGAGTGACATGTGAAACAGTGATGGATCACAGAGGTGCACAGACTAGTGGAGTCGCGGGGCTGCGGGGAGCCGTTTCAGCGAGCGGTTTCTGTGAGCATTAAACATCCTCATGTGACGCACGAGAGTTCAAACGTCATTCTCAGCGCCCTCCCAGTGCCGGCTCATCGCCCGACGGCAGCCTGGCCCGGATGGCTACCTCAGCGCTCTCCCCTGCTCGTCCCGTCTTCGTCGTCGGCTGTCCCCGCTCGGGTACGACCCTGCTCCAGCTGATGCTGCACGCCCACCCGCGCATCGCCCTGCCGCCGGAAACCCGCTTCGTGCTGCCCGCGTACGAGCGCCGGCTCAGCTTCGGCGACCTGCGTGAGCCCCTGAACCGGGCCGGGCTCGCCCAGTGGATCACCGGCCGCAGAGAAACCCGTTTCCATGAACTGGGCCTGGACGCCGAGGTCGTCGCCGGCCGGATCGCCGAGGGCCCGCCCACCCTCGGCTCGGCCCTCGGCATCGCCCTCAAGGCGTACGCGGAGAGCCACGGCAAGGCCCGCTGGGGCGACAAGCGGCCCGCCTACGCCCTGCACGTCGAGGAGATCCTGCGGCTCTTCCCGGACGCCCAGTTCGTGCACCTGGTCCGCGACGGCCGGGACTGCGCGGCCTCGCTGCTCGGGATGCCCTGGTGGCACCGCGGCTTCCACGAGGCGGTGGCCACCTGGGCCCAGGTGATGGACGTGACCCGGCGCTACGCCCGCCGGCTCGGCCCCGGCGCCTGGCACGAGGTCCGCTTCGAGGACCTGGTCGCCGACCCCGAGAACCAACTCCGGGTGATATGCGCCTACCTGGGCGAGGAGTACGATCCGGCCACGACCGAGCCGCACCGCCTCGCCCGCACCGCCGTACCGGCCCGCAAGACCTGGCACCGCCGCACCCACGGCGCCCTCGACACCTCCCGCGCCGGCAGCTGGCAGCAGCGGCTGACACCCGATCAGATCCGGCTCGCCGACGCCGTGCTGGGCGACCGCCTCACCCGGTACGGCTACGAACTGAGCGGAGCGGTCCGGCCCGACCCGGCCGAACTGCTGCGCTACCGCCGCGTCTTCGCCCGGCGCCGCGCGGCCCACGCCAAGCGCCGGCTGCTCGACCGGCTGACCCGGCTGCGCGAACCGGGCCCGGTGGCGGCGGCCCGGTCCGCCTGCGAGGTCACGGCGTGATGCGCACGATGTCGTAGTCGTACGAGGTGATCGCCGAACTCACCAGGGTGTGGTCGAGGACCTGGGAGTTGCCGTCGTGGACGTACGTGTACTGCTGCGCGGCCGGGAGGGTGTCCACCAGGTCGGTGAGCACCCCGCCCTTCAGGTTCGGGACCGCGGTCGAGAACGTGTAGTCGTTCAGGTCGCCGAGCACGATCACGTTCGCGTCCGGCTGGGCGGCCAGGATCGCGTCCACGAACGTGTTCTCCACCGAACCCTGGCTGCTGCAGCGCGTAGTCGCCGCCCTTCGACACGAAGTGGTCGGCGATCACGAAGTACTTCTCGCCGTTGAAGGTGAACTCGGCCGCCGGCGGCTTGCGGCTGTCCGTCCACGCCGAGTCGGTGGGCGCGATCCGGCCCGGGTCGTACGTCAGCTGCGCGAGCCCGCTCACCGTGGTCACCGAGTTCGCGGTGGTCGCCGTGGCGCTGCCCCGTGAAGTGAAGCCCACGCGCGCCGAGTTGTAGAGCAGCACCTGCCGGATGTTGCCGCCGGTCTCGCCGCCGTCGGCGTTGTCCTGGACCTCCCCCAGCGCCACGATGTCGGGCGACCTGAGGTTGTTCACGATCCCCGAGGCGAGCGCCGTGAACTTCGAGGCGGCGTCGGTCGGGTCGAGGTTCTCCAGGTTGTACGTGGCCACCGGCAGCTGCCCGCCGGCCGCCGACGCCGTACGCGATGCAGTCCAGCACCCCGGTCGCGCCCGAGAGCGTGTCCCCGACGGTCGCCGTCGGGAACGTGGACGACAGCAGCGTGCCGATCTGCGGCCGCCCGGAGTTCTGGCCGCTGTAGGAGGCGTACAGCGAGCCGCCGCGCGCCGAAGTCACCTGCGACGGCTTCACGTTCACCCATAGCTCGTCGTACGCGTCGGTCGCGCCGACCACCGGAGCGCTGCCGACGGCGACCCGCATGCCCTTAAGGGACTCGTAGTAGTCCAGGGCGTACGTGGTCGGGGCGAGCGTGTACGAGTTGACCGAACCGCCGCTGTTGGTGCGGGTGTAGGCGGCCGGGACGGTCGAAGGGGGCGTGTTCCCGGTCGAGTCGGTGGTCCAGGAGGCGCTGCGCAGCTCGGTCGGCGACTGGCTGCCGGTGTCGCTGTCCGGGTAGTACTCGGACACCTTGCCGGTGACGCTCACGCTGGTGCCGACCGTCGTACTGGGCGTACTGGACCCCGTGTACACGAAGATCGCGTCACTGGTCGCCGCGTTGCCGTCGCCGCTCGCGCTCCGGATCCAGAAGCCGCGCGAGGAGCCGGTGGAGCGGATGGCGGTGACGATGCCGGTCGTGGTGACCGTGGAGCCGTTGTACGGGGAGATCCGGTCGTGTATACGGAGCGTGTCGTCTTCGCGCGTCGTTGGGGAGCTGTTGGCGTAGCCGTCGGCAGCCCGTGGATCCGCTGTTGCGTACGGTCGTACACAACGTTGCGTACACTCGTACACATGGGATATCTGACACTCGCCGGCGCCATAGCCGCCGAGGTCGCCGCGACGACGGCGATGAAGTACAGCGACGGCTTCAGCAGACTCTGGCCGACGCTGCTGACGACACTGGGCTACGTCGTCTCCTTCCTCCTCCTGGCCCAGACACTGAAGACCGTGTCCATCGGCACGGCGTACGCGATCTGGTCCGGTGCGGGCACCGCGACCATCGCCCTGCTCGGCCTGATGCTGTTCGGGGAGGGGCTGAGCCTGGTCAAGGTCGCCGGGATCATCCTGATCATCGGGGGCGTGGTGGTCCTGAACCTGGGAGGCGCGCACTGATGCCACGCCGTTACGACCCCGAGCGCCGGCAGCGGATCATCGAGGCGGCGATCCGGGTGGTCGGGGCGAAGGGACTCGCCGGGCTGAGCCACCGGACGGTCGCCGCCGAGGCCGACGTACCGCTCGGCTCGACGACGTACCACTTCAAGACCCTCGACGAACTGATGGTCGCCGCACTGCGCCAGGCCAACGAGGGCTTCGCCAAGGTGATCGCCTCGCGCGGGGGACTGGAGGACCCTCAGGTCGACCTGGCCACCGAACTCGCCGGCCTGATCGGCGAATGGCTCGCGGGCGACCGCACCGGCGTCGAGCTCGAGTGCGAGCTCTACCTCGCCGCCCTGCGCCGCCCCGCCCTGCGCCCGGTGGCCGCCGAGTGGGCCGAGGACCTCGCCGCCCGGCTCGCCCGCCGCACCGACACCCTCACGGCGCGGGCGCTGGTCGCGCTGGTGGACGGGATCTGCCTGCAGGCGCTGCTCACCGGCGTTCCGTACGACGAGGAGTATGCGCGCGAGGCGCTGGCACGGCTGATTCCCTGATCACCCCGCTGGTCCGCCGCCCCCGCCGCCCCCGCCGCCCCGCTGGTCCGGTAGTCCGCTGGTCCGCTGGTCCGCTGCCGTGGGGCCGCTTCCCGGAACTCGTGAATTCTGCTGCGGGAAACCGTGAACTCTCCGGCCCCCACCGGGCAACAGGAGGTGACATGCACGCAACGACGAACCAGGGGGAGCCTTGTGAGCGGACCACCGCCGTCCACGACCCGGACGGAGGACGACGCGGCGATCGTCGCCCAGTCGCTGGAGCAGCCGGAACTGTTCGCCCTGCTCTACGACCGGTACGCACCCGACATCCACCGCTACGCGACCCGGCGCCTGGGCGACTCGGCGGCCGACGACATCACGGCGGACACCTTCCTGGTCGCCTTCCGGATCCGTTCCCGCTACGACCTGACGCGCCCCAACGCCCGCCCCTGGCTGTACGGCATCGCGGGCAACCTCATCGGCAGGCAGCGCCGCACCGAGGTGCGTGCGCTCAAGGCGCTGGCCCGCACCGGCCATGACCCCGTAGCCGCCTCCTGGGGAGAGTCCTGGGTCGAGGACACCGACAGCAGGATCGCCGCCCAGGGGCCGCTCGCCGGCGCGCTCGCGGCGCTGGGCGCGGGCGACCGGCACGTCCTGCTGCTCGTCGCCTGGGCCGAGCTCACCTACCAGGAGGTCGCCGAGGCACTGGACATCCCGGTCGGCACGGTCCGCTCCCGGCTCAACCGGGCGCGGCGCAAGGTCCGTACGGCGCTGGGCGCCGATCCCGCATTCATGAGCGACGCGACGGAGGTGGCGTAGCGATGGACGAGATGACCAAGGTGCGCGAACTGCGGTCCGGCGCGCCCGTGCCCGACCGCGCGCGGCTCGCGCCGGGGCGGGCGCGGCTGGCGGAAGCGGCCCTGGCCGGGGATCGCCGCCGGGCGCCGTGGCGACGGAGGGGGTTCGTGATCGTCGGGGTGGTGGCCGCGGTGACCGCCGTCGCCGTCACGGTCTCGCTGCTGCTGGGCGGCGGCACCGGGCGGAAGGTGCGGCCGGCGTCCTCGCCGACCGGGTCCCCGAGCCTGCACCTGAAGGGGATGAACGCGGCCGAGTTCCTGCGCCGGGCGGCCGATGTGGTGGGTACGGAGCCGGACGGCACCGTACCCACGGCCAAGCAGTGGATCTACACCAAGAGCATGCAGGAGCCGCTGAACGAGCAGGCCAAGAACGCCACGGGCCCCATGAAGGCGCTGCTGGGCCCCCAGGAGAGCTGGCTCAGGTACGACGGCACCGCGATGGCCGACCTGGGGCTGGACACCACGGGCAAGCAGCGCAAGCTCAATGTCACCAAGATGCACTTGGAGAACGGCGGGGAGGGCGACGACCGCTCGCCGCGCGAGATGTACCAGGTGCTGGCAGCCCTGCCGGCCGACGGTGAGCAGACGCTCAAGGTCCTGCGGGAGAAGAACGCCATCGTCGACGGCAAGGGGGAGTCCCAGGCGCGCGACGACTACGTCGAGATCAGCGTCCTGCTGACGGCCGACGTCATGCCGTCCAAGGGGCTGGCCTCGCTCTACCGCGCCCTCGCCACGGTGCCGGGCGGGCGGCTCACCGACCACCTGGTCGAGACCGCCGCCGGGCGCCGGGTGGTCGCGGTGAGCTACGACCGGGAGGACAACCCCAAGACCGGGGAGTCGATGCAGGACCAGTGGCTGATCGATCCGCAGACGTACCGGATCGTCGGCATGCGGATGGTCCAGGGCGGCAAGGTCGTCGGCGGCAACTCGACCGTCGCAAGGGCGGTGGTGGACGAGGCCGGCGACCGCGGCTGACAGCCGCGCACCCGGGCGCCCGCACCACGTGGGGAGTGCGGGCCGCCCGCCACCCGAGACACCGCTGTCGCTGGTTGGCCTGCGAGGGTCCCGGCCGGTTAGGTTGCCCTCATGACCGACACGACTGCTCCTCGCACCACCGGCGCCGCGGCCGCCGGCCTCGCCACCATCGCCGCCGACGGCACCGTTCTCGACACCTGGTTCCCCGCCCCCGAGCTGGTCGCCGAGCCCGGCCCGGCCGGCACCGAGACGCTCTCCGCCGAGCAGGCCGTGGAGTTCCTCGGCGCGGGTGCGGCCCAGGCGATCGGCCCGGACCCCCGCCGTAACGTCGAGGTCGTCGCGGTCCGTACGGTCATCGCCTCGATCGACGAGAAGCCGGTCGACGCGCACGACGTCTACCTGCGTCTGCACCTGCTCTCGCACCGCCTGGTCAAGCCGCACGGCCTGAGCCTGGAGGGCCAGTTCGGCTTCCTCGCCAACGTCGCCTGGACCTCCCTCGGCCCGGTCGCCGTCGACGACATCGAGACGGTCCGCCTCAACGCCCGCGCCGAGGGCCTGCACCTCCAGGTCACCTCGATCGACAAGTTCCCGCGGATGACCGACTACGTCGTCCCGAAGGGCGTGCGCATCGCCGACGCCGACCGGGTCCGCCTCGGCGCGCACCTCTCCGAGGGCACCACCGTCATGCACGAGGGCTTCGTCAACTTCAACGCCGGCACGCTCGGCACGTCGATGGTCGAGGGCCGTATCTCGGCCGGCGTCGTGGTCGGCAACGGCTCGGACATCGGCGGCGGCGCCTCCACCATGGGCACGCTGTCCGGCGGCGGCAACGTCATCATCGCCATCGGGGAGCGCTGCCTGATCGGCGCCGAGGCGGGCGTCGGCATCGCGCTCGGCGACGAGTGCGTGGTCGAGGCCGGCCTCTACGTCACCGCGGGCACCCGCGTCACCATGCCCGACGGCCAGATCGTCAAGGCCCGCGAGCTCAGCGGCGCCTCCAACATCCTCTTCCGCCGCAACTCGGTCTCCGGCGCCGTCGAGGCCCGCCCCAACAACGCGGTCTGGGGCGGCCTGAACGAGATCCTGCACAGCCACAACTGACGTACGACGGCCGCCGTGACCTGCTGCGGCCGTCCCGTCGATGCCGGTCATCACCGAGCGCCCTTCCACGGTCCGAGACGGTCCGGGGAGGGCGCTCGCGGGCTTGAGAGGGGCTTGGGAGTGGGAGTCGCTCTTCCGTCCGTGCTGCCGCGTCAGTCGACGATACGAGGACTCCGCGCCCGAAAGACGCGATGCGCCGCCCGTAGCACCAAGACCACCACGGTGACCGCCAGCGCGAAGTTGAGAGTGTCCACGATCATCGTGACGGGGTAGGACGCGTGCAACAGCCTTGGCATCTCGGAGATGATCATTCCCAGGCCCATGAGGAGGGGGAGCCAGGCCCGAAAGAAGCGCGTGCCCTGATCGGGGCTCTTGCCCTTCCGAACCTCGGTCCGCTCCCACCACCGGATGCCGAGACTCATGAGGACCAGCGCGCACCCCATCGCGACCACGGACCAGTCCATGAACCGCAGCATCCCCACTCCTTCATCGAGGAGAGGATCCTCCTCTCACGGATGTTCGCGGTCAAGGTTCGCCCGTGGCCCGTGCGTTGACCCCCCGGCACGGTTCTCCGTCTCCACCACTCGAAGGGTCGCCTCAGGCCGCACCCATGACAGATCCGTGCCTTCAAGCTCGACGGCGGCGCTCCAGCCGGGTGTGAGTTCGGTGAACTCCCAGAGCGGCCCCCGGTGTATCCGGAGCACCTGGGCCGGGGAAGTCGGGGCATCGGGTGGGCTGTTCACCGGGAGCACCGAATCGCCGGGGAAGACGCTCCGCCCCAGACTGACACAGCGGGCGTGGCAGACCACGCTGAGGATGCCTCCGTCCGGTTCCTGAATCCCGCGCTGGCGCACCGACCAGCGCGGGTCACAGTATGGCCACCCCTCCCACCCGCTCTGCACACAGGGCTCTGACGGGCACTACGGTCACTCCAGGTCGGCGGAACGGCTCTGTTCATCACGGGCGCGGTCATCGGCTCCGCGGGGAACGCCGGGCAACAGCCCGTCGAGACCAAAGCCAAACCCTCGACCACCATCACCGCGACCGTCACCGTCACGCCCGAGCCCGGTCCGACCGTCACCGAGACCGTCAAGGCCAAAGCGAAGCCCGCCCCCACGGTCACGGTCACCAAGACCGCCACCGCCAAGGCCGCCAGCAGCGGTAGCGGTAGTAGCGGTCAGGACAGCGCCGGCACCTGCACCATCGTCTCCAACGCGGGGAACTGCTATTCGGCGGGACAGTTCTGCCGGAACAGCGATCACGGCGCCATCACCACCACCGCGGGCGGCGTGAAGATCGAGTGCGCGTACAGCTCGAACGCGTGGCGCTGGACCTACGTCTGACGGGCCGAGGCAGGCGTGGGTGTCACGCGCGGGGGCCGGGCGGTGTCTTCATGCCGAACAGCCACACGGGGACACGTACAAGGAGAGTCATCATGACACTGCGCCTGCCGAAGGCCGAGCTTCCCGCCGAGCTCCGGGAGAACATGATCAAGCAGCTGGGTGCTGTGCCCGAGAACGTAGAGGTGCTGTGGCACAGCCCCCGGGTGGCCCAGGACAACCTGGAGTTCGGTGCCAAGGTGGGGGTGTGGGAGGGGGCCGACGCCGGCCTGAAGTCGTTCGCGCACATGGCCGTCGCGTCGCAGGTCGGCTGCAGTTGGTGCCTGGACGTCGGCTATTTCCAGGCGCGGAACGAGAACCTGGACCTGGCCAAGGCCAGCCAGGTGCCGCGCTGGCGGGAGGCGGAGGTGTTCACAGCGCTGGAGCGCGACGTCATGGCGTACGCCGAGGCGATGACGAACACGCCGCCGACCGTCACCGACGAGCAGTACGCCGCCCTGCTGAAGCGGCTCGGGACGGGGGCGATGGTGGAACTCACCGCGTTCATCGCCTACGTCAACCTGGCGACCAGGGCCAACGTGGCGAACGGGGTCACCTCGCAGGGCTTCTCCGACGCCTGCGAGATCCCACTGGCGAAGCGCCCGACGGCGTCCCGCGCGGGGTCCACGGCATGACGGAGGACCCGTTCGTCGTCCACCGCGGCCTGCTGTTCACCGTCGCCTACGAGATGCTCGGCTCCGCCGCCGACGCGGAGGACGTACTGCAGGAGACCTGGCTGCGCTGGGCCGGCGTCGACCGGTCACAGGTCCACGACCCGCGGGCGTACCTCGTCCGGGCCGTCACCCGGCAGGCCCTCAACCGCATGCGCACCCTCGCCCGCCGTCGTGAGGACTATGTGGGCGAATGGCTGCCCGAGCCTCTGCTGACCCACCCCGACGTGGCCGACGACGTCGAACTCGCGGAAAACGTCTCCATCGCCATGCTGACGGTCCTGGAGACGCTCGGACCCGTGGAACGCGCGGTGTTCGTGCTCCGCGAGGTCTTCGACATGCCCTACGACGAGGTCGCCGGGGCCGTGGGCAAGACGCCCGCCGCGGTCCGGCAGGTCGCCCGGCGGGCCCGGGACCACGTCGCCGCTCGACAGCCACGCGTCAGGGTGAGCCGCTCGGAGCACAGGGCCGTGGTGGACCGCTTCGTCGCCGCGCTGCACACCGGGCGCATCCAGGACCTCATGGAGATCATGGCGCCGGACGTCGTCCTCGTCGCCGACGGAGGCGGGATCACAGCCGCCGCCCCGGCCCCCGTCCACGGCGCCGAACTCGTGGCAACGATGCTCGCCGCCACCGACCGGACCGCCTACAAAACCACGACGGTATGTCTCAACGGCGCCCCCGCGATCCGCATCGCAGCCGACAGCGGAGGCGCCACGGTCAGCTTCCTGATCGAGAACGGGCGCATCACCCGGATCTACGCGACCTCCAACCCACAGAAGCTGACCCGACTCGACGAACCGGCCCATCTCACCAGGTAGGTGCACCACCGGTCGGCCTCGCTCCAGTGCCGGTACCACGAGACGACATCCGCCAGGGGAGCGATGGCCGTCCGATCCGCCGGGTCGCCCGGGCGGGCCTGCTACCGCGCCTCGCGCCATCGCGGTTGCTCAGCGCGGCCGCCCCCCGGGTGCCCAGGACGGGCGGGGGAGAGGATGCGACGCTGGAGGGGGGCACGTGAGTGGAGGTCCGAGTGCGTCTCATCCGGTCCGGGGCCCTCTTCTTCGGCCTGGTGACCATGTCCCGGTGCGGCTCGATGGATGCGACGCGCAATCGTGCGGTCAGTCGGTGAGTCCGCCGGCCGGGACCACCTCTCACCGAGCGTCGCCAGGCGGCCGTACCGCGTGGATCCGGCCCGCCGGGGCCAGGACCGCGCGACCAGCCCGGAAGGCAGGTGCGTCCCATGCGCACGTCGACCCGTATCGCCGGTGCCCTCACCGGCCTGACCCTCACCCTCGGTGGTGCGGTTCTCGCCGCTCCCGCGGCCCGGGCGGACATTCCCGCCTGCACAAAGATGGCCGAACTGGCCGGTGCCACCGTTTCCGACTCCGTCACAGCGGCCTGTGGCCGTGGCGTGGTCGGAGACCTGCAGAGTTGTGTGACCGGGCTGACCGGGGCCGGAGTGGCGGGCGGTGCCGCGACCGCTGCCTGCCGGGCCGCGGCCCACGAGCCGCGTTAGACGTCGCTCCGCTGCCGGCGACGCGCAGGCAGCGAACCGATGCGGCCGGTCGAGGCCGGTGACGTCATGCCTCTCCGCGCCCGGGCAGTCACCGCCCGGACGCGGCGCCCGGCCTTGCCTCGCGGGCCTCATGCGGAGCGCCCATGCTGGGTAAGAGGGCGCCGTCGTCCTGAGACTTGTCCTTCCCGCAGGCCGAACGAAGGCGCCTGAGAGGAGGAGGAAGTCATGCGCATGCGAAGAATCCTGGGCCTCGCCCTGGCCGCGGCAACCCTTGCCGGCGTGAGCGCCGTCGGCGCTGTCAGTGCCGCCGGGGCCGCCTCGTCTCCGAACATCTCCCGAGACGACTGCACGGCCGCCGGCGGACAGGTCGTCGCACGCCCCTACGCCGGCTACATCTGCACGCTGCCTGACGGGACCACGCAGGCGATCACTTGACCGGCCGGCGCACGGCCGGGTAGCCAGTACGGAGTGAGGGCACCCGGTCCCCCTTCGGGTGGAGAGAAGAACGAGCGGTCCCGTCGGCGTCGATCCCGGATGTGCCGACGGTGATGGAGTCTGTCTTCCGGCGCGGGCGGTGAGCGCGCCGCAGTCCGCGTTGAGGTGGACGGCGCCGTAACAGCAGGACCAAGGAGCCGACCGGCGCGGTGTACCCGCCGGTCGGCTCCGCCGTGCTCCGCCACGACCCTGGGGACGACTCCGTCGTTCGGCCCATCAAGGGCGTCGGCCGCAACGCCGAAGAGGACCAAGCGGAGTCGCCCCCACCCTCGCGTTCCGGTACGCCTCCGTGCCCCCGTCCGCCCCGATGACGGTGGTCCCGTACCCCGGCCGACAGGCCCGGAGGAGATCCCGCATGCGCGTCCGCCTGCCCCTGACCGCCGTCGCCACCGCCACGCTCCTGCTCGTCACGGTCGCCGGTACGACCCCCGCCGCAGCGGACCGGAACCCCGACGGCACAGCACTGGTCAAGGTGTCCCACGGCGACCCGTACGCGAAGTGCACCATCGGAGCGCGGTCCCCCGACAGCATCGTCTACCCGGGCACCGAGGTCGAGCCGTACCTGTCCGTCGATCCGCGCGACTCCAAGCGCGTGGTCACCGTGTTCCAGCAGGACCGCTGGAACGACGGCGGCGCCCGTGGCCTGGCGGCCGGCTGGACCGCGGACGGCCGCACCTTCCACCGGAGCACGCTGCCGTTCAGCCTCTGCGCCCCCGGCGGCGCGGACTACGAACGGGCCACCGACCCCTGGGTGAGCACCGGACCGGACGGCACGGTCTACGCCGGCGGGGAGGGCGTCGACTTCACGAGGAGCACGCGCACCGCCCTCCTGGCAGTCACCTCCCGCGACGGCGGCCGCACTTGGCGGAACCTCACCACCACGCACGTCGACGAGCAGCCGTTCTTCAACGACAAGCCCTCGCTCACCGCCGACCCAATCCGCAAGGGCACCGCCTACCAGGTCTGGAACCGCCTCGACAACGACCCGCCCGGCCCCAGCTCCCTCGACGGTCCCGGCTACATCTCCCTCACCCGCGACGGCGGCCGCACCTGGAGCAAGGCCCGGCCGTTCGTCGACACCAGCAGCGTGCCCAACACCCAGACCATCGGCCACCTGATCGTCGTCGACCGGCGCACCGGCACCCTCTACGACTTCTTCGACCGGATCACCTACGCCGACGACCTCACCACCGTCGTCGCGGCCCGCTACCAGGTGGTCACCTCGACCGACGCCGGAGAGACCTGGAGCGCCCCGGTCACCGTGGCCCGGGACACCTCCGTACCGGAGGTCGACCCGAACGACCCGACCAAACTGCTGCGCGACGGGACCACTCTGCCGAGCCCGGCCGTGGACCCCACGTCAGGCACGCTGTACATGGCCTACGAGGGCTCGGACTTCTCCGGCGGAAGGTTCGACTCCGTCCAGCTTGCACAGTCCACCGACGGCGGACGCACCTGGGGGACCCCGGAGCTGATCAGCCCCAAGGGCGTTCCCGCCTTCTCACCATCGATCGCGGTCACGGAGCAGGGCACGGTCGCGCTCACCTACTACGACCTGCGCTTCCTCAAGCCCGGCAACACCACCACCCTTCCCACCGCCTACCAACTGGCCACGCTCAGGCACGGAAACCCGAAGCTCCGGACCGAACGACGGATCTCGCGGGTCTTCGACTGGCTGCAGGCGCCGTTCTCCGGGGGCTACTTCCTCGGCGACTACCAGGGCCTGGTGGCGGACGACAAGGGAGAGGGGGTACGGGCAGTGCTCACCGAGACCAACTCCGGCGCACCACAGAACCGTACGGACGTGTACACCGGCAGTCTCCGCACCCGCTGACCGACGCGGACGCCGACGGCGTCCGAGCGTGCCGGCGGTCGGCACAGGCCCTGCGACTCTCCCGGCTACGCTCGCGCGGGAGCGCCCCGCGGCGCATGGCTGCGGGGCGCCTCGTGGGATTCAGTCGATCTGCTGCCCGTCGTACGTACCGCCCTTGCAGAGGTTGTCCGTCAGATCGGCCGTTCCGCCGCCCTGCTTGCACTGGGAAGGGGTGACGTAGGACCGGGCATGTGCGGTGGCCGCGGTGGCCGTGGCGGCGCCTGTGAGGCCGAGTCCGGCGAGGGCTGCCGTGGCGATGGCGGCGGCGAGGATTCGTCGAATGGGCATGTGGTTCCCCTTTCACGGATTGCCTCGGTCGGGGCACTAGCCAGCCTGATCTTCACCCAAGTGGGTGGCACGTCATGTTGCGCCATTCGGGTGAAATCGCCGGCGGGTGCGCCGACGGCTCAGGCGCGCGAGGGCGTGTGTGTGCCGGGCGCGTAGGGCTCGGCCGATATTCCCTGCAGGGGGTCGCGCCGTGTCCATAGGATCCGGCCTTGATGAAGAGACGTGTCCAGTTCACCGAGCAGGTTGTGCGGTTCCGTGACTACATGCCGATCGCGGATCGGGAGAAGTTTCTGCGGCTCGTCGAAAGGATCGCGGCCGAGCCCGAAGGCGTCGACAGCCACCTTGCCTACACGACCGACACGGTGACGCGTGCGGCCTGGGAGGACCGCGTCATGGTCCACTACGTCGTGACGAGCTTCTTCGTGGTCTTCATCGAGGCTGACATCTACGACGCGGCGCGTGGTTTCAACGAGGTGTAGTCGGCCACGGGAGAGCCCCTTCCTCATGGTGTGCCCGGCGACGGCCGACACGAGGGTGGTCAGTCGTCGTACGGCAGGCAGGCCCGGAACTCCGCCAGTGCGGTGAAGTCGTTCTCGCGTAGGCCGAGCCGGGGATCGACGTGGTGCAGCAGGGCCGGGGCGGGGTGGTGGGCGTGGACGTACAGGGTGTCCGGTGGGCTCTGCTCGTCGTCGACCCAGGCGAAGGGGCGGCCGTCGGCGTAGGCGACGATGGCCTCGGTCTTCCAGTGGACTCCGTCCGGTCGCTCGGTCAGCAGGGTGTGGCCGAAGTCGACGTACGGTAGGTCGGGCAGGCCGAGGACCGGGGCGATCCAGTGGTTGGCCTCGGACATCCAGGTGGTCGCCCAGCAGAGTTCGTAGCCGAGGGCGAGCAGGGCCGGGCCGTGGCGCGGGTTCAGCCAGACCCGCAGGGGGCGGCCGGGGCGTACGGTCGCCCGGATCGTCGTGTAGCCCGGAGGGCGTCGTTCGGGCTGGGCCGCGTACGGGTTGAGGGGGCCGTCGACGTCCAGGAACAGCAGGGGGCGGCTCACGGGGCCAACGTACGGCAGGGCGGCCGGCCGGCTCCGGTGATTTTTCCGTGCCGGACAGGCATAGTGGGGCCGCTCCGCGCGCGTCACCAGGGAATACAGGGCCCGGACACGAGGTGGGCCCGGGGGAAGAGAAGGTGACGATGGATGCGGAACTGCAGGAGAGCTTCGTGGAGTTCGTGGACAGCCGGTCCTCGGCGCTGCTGAGGACGGCTGTGCTGCTGACCGGCGGCGACCGGCACGCGGCCGAGGACCTGCTGCAGAACGCCCTGATCAAGGCGGCCGGCCGCTGGCAGCGCATCGACGAACCCGAGGCCTATGTACGCCAGGTCCTCTACCGGCAGCAGATCAGCCGCTGGCGGCTGAAGTGGCGACGGCGCGAACTCACCGTCGCCGAACCCCCGGAGAGCCCGCCCGCGCCCGACGCCGCGTCCGCCGCCGAGTTGCGGCTCGTGCTGCGCGCCGCGCTGTCCCGGCTCACCGCCCGTCAGCGCACCGTGCTGGTCCTGCGCTACTTCGAGGACCTGCCGGAGGCCGACGTGGCCCGGCTGCTCGGCTGCTCCGTCGGCACCGTGCGCTCCACCGCCCACCGCTCGCTGGCCCGGCTGCGCACCCTCGCGCCCGAACTGGCCGCCCTCGATCCGGACCCCGGCCGCGCACAGCCGCCGTCCCGTGACTACTCGCCCGTGGAGGTGCGGCCGTGAACGTCGAGGAACTCGTGCGCGACTCCCTGCGGGAGCTGGCCGCGGAACAGACCCCGGCGGGGCCGGGCTTCGCCGACCGGGTGCTGGCCGTGCGCCGGCGCCGCCGCACCCGCAGGCTCGCCTCCATGGCCGCCGCGACGGCCGCCGTGGTCGCCGTCGCGGTGGCGGTGCCGCTGCTGGACTCCGGGAAGAGCGATGTGCGCCCGTCCGGGATCCTGCAGCAGGACGGGATCACCGGGCACCCGGACCAGTCGCCGCCGCGCGAACTGATCGCGGCCGGGCAGACGGCGCTCGCCGCCTACTACACCTGGCGCACCGTGCCGCAGACGGGGGAAAAGGGCATCGGGGTACGCACCTACCGGCTGCTCGACCCGGGGACCGGAACGTACGTGAAGGACTCCCGGTGGTCCTTCGTCGCCGTCGCGCCGGGCCTGCGGACGGCGGCCGTGCTGGAGCAGAACCTGCCCGTCCGCCGGATCGGCCTGCTCGACCTCGCGACCAGGAAGGTGGAGCGGTGGATCCCGGTCGGGCACGCGGTCGCCGGGCTCGCGTTCTCCTACGACGGGACCCGGCTCCTGGCGACGACGTACACCGGCAACCCCGATGTGCGGTCCAGGGTCCAGAACGTCGAGGGCGGCTGGGACTGGGGACCCGCGTTCGAGGCGTCGAGCCGGACCGGCTTCTACGACTTCGCGGTGGCCTCCGGCAAGGGCACCTGGACGGCGGTGGCGAACGACCGCGACACCCTCGCCCGCGCGGACTTCTCCTACAGCCGTACCGGCCGTCAGGTGTACGCGCGCGTCCTGGGCGACCATGACGGCACCCAGCAGTTCTACGACCTCGACGGCGACAAGACCGCCGCACCGGCGGACGAGAAGTACCTGCGTGCGGATGTCGACGCACGGCTGTCCCCGAACGGCCGGCTCGCCGCGCTCGGTCTGACGAAGGAGGTCGCCCCCGGGAAGTCGTACTCCTCGATCCGCGATCCCCGCACCGGCAAGGAGATCACCAAGGTCCGCGGTGCCGACCTGCTCGCGTGGGTCGACGACCGGCGGCTCGTCGCCTGGGAGCGGGTGACCGGCCTGGACGAGCCGTACCGGGCCCGGCTCGTGCTGGTGACGATCGGCAGCGACAGGATCGTGCCGCTGAGCGGGGTCCAGAGGGAGATTTACGACGCGCTGAAGGCGTGGGTGCCCGTCTTCGTCCGCCGCTGATCAGCCGGCCACGAGCTCCTCGTACACCGCCCGCAGTCCGTCGGCCGCCTCCCGGCCGGCGGGCCGCAGCGGGGCCCGTACCGGTCCGGACGGCAGACCGAGCGCGGTGAGCAGCGCCTTCGACGTGACCGTGCCGGGCAGGCCGGCGGCCATCACCGCCTCGATCAACGGGGTCGCGCGCAGCTGGAGTTCCGCGGCGCGGGCGGTGTCGCCCGCGTCGAACGCGTCCAGGATCGCGGCGATCTCGGCGGGTGCGACGTTCGCCACCGTGCTGACACAGCCCGCCGCGCCCACCGCGTACAGGGCGAGGATGTGCTCGTCGCAGCCCGCGTAGTACGCCAACTCCGTGCGCGCCAGCACCTTCTGGGTGCCGAGGAAGTCGTAGGAACAGTCCTTCACGGCGACGATCCGGGGGTGCGCGGCGAGCCGGACCAGTGTCTCCGGCTCGATGCGGGTGCCGGTGCGGCCCGGGATGTCGTACAGCATCACCGGCAGCCCGCTCGCGTCCGCCACCTCCAGGAAGTGCGCCTCCAGAGCGTCCTGCGGCGGCCTGCTGTAGTACGGCGACACCACCAGCACGCCGTCCGCGCCCGCCTTCTCCGCCGCCAGCGCCAGCTCGACCGTGTGCCGGGTGTCCGCCGTGCCCACGCCCGCGACGAGTGCCGCCCGGTCGCCCACCGCCTCCCGGACGGCCGTGATCAGCTCCGCCTTCTCGGTGTCCGTGGTGGTCGGCGACTCACCGGTCGTGCCGTTCAGCACCAGACCGTCGCAGCCCATGTCCACCAGGTGCGTGGCCAGCCGGCGGGCGCCGTCGAGGTCGAGCGCCCCCGCACCGGTGAAGGGGGTGACCATCGCGCAGAGGGTCCGGCCGAAGGGACGGGGGGAGCGGGTGGTGCGGGCGGTGTCGCGTGGGTTCGTCATGGGGGTAGTCTCGGCAGCGCGATGGCTTAGCTCCACTTAATTCTTCTACGGGATACGTCTTAGTAACTCTAAGCTATTGGTGACTCGGCGGGCCGAGGCCCTGTGTCCAACTCGGCCCTTCATGGGTCACTATGGGCGGGACGGTCACCGACGGCAGGTCATGGGAGGCGTCATGAGGCTCGGCAGGGCACTGGCCAAGGGGGTCGCCGAGGAGCGGCCGCTCGTGCACGGCGAAGAACCCGAACTTCCCGAAGAGATCCAAGAGCTCCAGGCCGAGTCCGTGCCCGAAGAGGCCCCGGCCGCCCGATGAGGCTGCGGCTCCCGGCGGAACGTCCGGCGGAGCCGCCGACCGGCTACAAGATCGCCCACCCGATGCTGTCCGGGGACGGCACCCGGGCCGGGTTCACCGGTGTGTCGCTGGGCGGCGCGCTGCCGTACGCGGTGCTGGACGACGCGTCCTGCGTCTACGGCCGCCGGCACCGCCCGCCCGCGCGGCTGTGCGACTGCGGTTTCCACTGCGTGCACGAACGCGAGGCCGCCGAGGCCCTGTTGTGCACCGCCGAGCACCGGGCGGCCGTGCTGCTCGAAGTCTCCGTGCTCGGCGCCTACCTCCGTTTCGAGCGCGGCTTCCGCTATGCCCGGCAGCGGGTGCGTACGGCCACGGTGGGCCCGTGTGCCTGCGGTGCGCCGGCCGTCGCGCTCGCCGACGCGGGCTGGGGCAGGCCCGGTTGGCACGCTCTGGCGGCCGTCTGCGGGGGCTGTGCGCACGCGCGTACGTCCGTCTCGCTGGCGGGCTTCGCCCGGCTGGCAGGGGAGCGGCTGCGGGTGATCGCCGGGGGCGCGGGGGCGGCCGCCGGGGGTGCGCCGCCCGGTGGGGCGGTGCCGGGTGAGGGGTTCGGGGTGCCCGAACTCGTCGCGGAGGCGGCCCTGTTGCAGGCCCGTCTGGACTGGTTCCAGAGCCGGCTGGCGCGGCTCGCCGAGCGTGAGGAGCGTGGGGAGCAGGGCTGAGCGCCGTCGACCTGGGTAGCCGCATGTCTGGAGACAGAACAGAGCGGACGCCGACGACACCCAGGAGGGCGGCAGCGATGACGAAGAGGACCGCACACGCGACGGGGGCCGGACTGGCCGACGCCGCGGGCGCGTTGACGGCGAAGGCCGGTCTCAAGGGCCGCGCCCAGGCCCGCGCCGCCGGCCTGAAGGACAAGGCCGGCGTGCTGACCGTACATCTGCGCGAGGGCGCGACCAGGGCAGGTCAGCAGACCCAGGACCGGGCGGCGAAGGGCGGGCACACCGCCCAGGAGGGGCTGTTGAAGGCGCGGCACGCGCTTCGGGAACGAGCGTCGAGGGCCGGGCACGGCGCGCGGGAACGGGCGGTGCGGGCCGGTCACGCCGTGCAGGAGCGGGCGGTGCGGGCCGGTCACGCCGTGCAGGAGCAGGCGGTGCGGGCCGGGCACCGGGCGTCCGAGAAGGCAGCCGAGGTCGGACACGGCGCCGAGGGGCGCGCCTCGCGGTCCGTGCACGCGGTCGTCGGGGCCGCCCGGCGACACCCGCGCCGGGCACTGGCAGGGGGCGCAGCCCTTGCCGCCGGTGTCGCTGCCGTGGTCGCGCGCGTGCTGCGCCGGAGCCGGCGCGGCTGAGACCCGGGTACGTTTCCTCGCCGAGCGTCCCCCGGCAGCGAACGCCTCACCTCTCGCACCTCTCGGCGAACCTGGCACGCCACACCCTCTCACCGAAAACTCGATCCGTCTGGACGAGAAAAGTTTTCGGTGAGAGGGTGAAGCCATGCTGGACGTGACCGTGATCGAGGACCCCGAGGCGGCGGCCGTGACGCTGGACCCCATACGGTCCAGGCTGCTCGCCGAACTGGCCGCCGCGCCCGCGTCGGCCGCGATGCTGGCCGGCAAGGTCGGGCTGCCCAGGCAGAAGGTGAACTACCACCTCAAGGCGCTGGAGCGGCACGGCCTGGTGGAGCTGGCGGGTGAGCGGCGCAAGGGCAACGTCACCGAGCGGCTGATGCGCGCGACCGCGGCGTCGTACGTCATCTCGCCGGCCGCGCTGCCCGCCGTGCAGCCGGACCCGGACCGCTTCCGTGACCAGCTCTCCGCGCGCTGGCTGCTCGCGCTCGGCGCCCGTCTGGTGCGCGACGTGGGCACGCTGATCACCGGCGCCACCAAGGCCCGCAAGCGGCTGGCGACGTACGCGCTGGACGGCGAGGTCCGCTTCGCCTCCGCCGCCGACCGCGCGGCGTTCGCGCAGGAGCTGACGGCGGGTGTGAGCGCGCTCATCCGCAAGTACGACGCACCCGACGCGGAGGGCGGCCGGGACCACCGGATCGTCGTCGCGCTTCATCCCACGGTCAAGGACCAGCCCGTACCCGAACTGGATCAGTAGGCAGCAGGAGCCCCGACATGTCCAAGGAATTCGAGATCGCCCGCGAGTTCGAGGTCGACGCCACGCCGGAGGAGGTGTGGGAGGCGATCACCAACGGCACCGGTGCCTATCTGTGGCCGATGGAGCCGCCCGAGCCCCGGGTCGGCGGTTCGGCGGCCTTCGGCTCCACCGTCACCGCGTACGACCCGCCGCACCACCTGGTCGTCCGCAGCGAGGACGTCGGTTTCCCGACCCAGAGCGCCAACCAGCTGGAGCACGTCATCGAGCCCCGCGACGGCGGCCGGCGTGCCTGGGTGCGCTTCGTGCACAGCGGGATCTTCACCGACGAGTGGGACAACCAGTACGACGGCGCGAGCAAGCACAACGACTTCTATCTGCACACCCTGCGCGAGTACCTCACCCACTTCGCGCCCCGCCCGGTCACCTTCGCCCAGCTCAACGGGCCGGAGGCGTCCCAGGCGCCGGACGCCTTCGTCGCCGTGGGCCGCGCGCTCGGGCTGTCGGACGACACGGCCGAGGGCGCCAAGGTGAGCGTCCGCGGACCCGGCGGACGGGCCGTGGACGCGGTGGTCGACTACCGCAACCCCTACTTCATCGGGCTGCGCACCGACGACGCCCTCGTGCGGTTCTTCGGCCGCAACCACTGGGGCGCCCCGGTCGGCATCAGCGTCCACGACTTCGCACCGGACGCCGACGCCGGGGCGAACGAGGCCGCCTGGCAGGGCTGGCTGAACGGTGTGTACAGCCAGCCCTGAGCCTGCCCGCCTACTGCTTACGGGCGGAAGCGCAGCACCTGCGGGTCGTGGTCGCTGATCTGGTCGTGGAACTCCGAGTTGATGTGCACGCTGTCGTACTCGAAGTCGCAGCCGCGCCGGATCGCCGGGCTGATCAGGATCTGGTCCAGGACCTGCTGGTTGCCCTGGTAGTCGTAGGTGTAGCGCTCGCTCCTCGGCAGCGACTGGATCGCCGACCACAGCTCGCCGTCACCCTGCAGGATCTTGGTGGTGTCGGAGAAGTCGAAGTCGTTCATGTCGCCGAGCGCGATGACGTCCGCGTTCTTCTGGACGTCGAGGATGCTCTTGGCGAACGCGTTGACCAGCGCCGCCTGCGCGTGCCGCTGGACCTCCGAGCTGCGCGTCGGGGGCTGGTACTGCGCGGTCAGCCCCTGGTCGCCGCCCTTGGAGTTCAGGTGGTTGGCGATCACGAAGACCGTCTTGCCGCGGAAGACGAACTCGCCGGCCAGCGGCTTGCGGCTGGACTTCCAGGCGTCGTTCGCCGGGTCGACGCGGCCGGGGGAGGCGGTCAGCTGGGCCTTGCCGTGCACCTTGGTGACGCCCACCGCGGTGGTGGAGTCGCCGCCCGCGCGGTCGACGAAGGAGACCCGCTCGGGGTTGAAGAGGAAGACCTGGCGGATGTTGCCGCCGGGCTCGCCGCCGTCCTGGTCGTTGACCGGGTTGATGGAGCGCCAGTCGTACTTCGGGCCGCCGGCCGCGACGATCGCGTCGATCAGCTTGTTCACCGTCACGTCGGCGGCGACCGTGCCGTCGTCCGTCGCGCCGTTGTCGTCCTGGATCTCCTCCAGGGACACGATGTCGGGCGACTGCAGGTTGTTCACGATCGCGGCGGCGTGCGCGTCGAACGTGGCGTCGGACGGGTCGAGGTTCTCGACGTTGTAGGTCGCCACCGCCAGCTCGCCGCGCGACTGCTTCTGCGTCGTCTCGCGCTGCAGGCCACCGCTCTTGAGCGTGCCCAGCTGGCTCGCGACGAGGGTGTAGCCGCCGTACTGGTTGTAGTCCATCGGGCCGGTCGTGGTGCCGGTCAGCGTGTCGCCGACGTTCGCCACCGGGAAGTCGGCGGTCGCGCCCAGGGACTGGATCTGGAGACGGCCGGTGTTCTGGTCGTCGTAGGAGGCGTACAGCGAGCCGCCGCGGCGGGTGCGGTTCTCGTGCGGCTTCACCGTGACCCACAGCTCGGAGTACGGGTCGGTTGCGGTGACCACGCGGGTGTCGGCGACCTGGACGTTCATGCCCTCCAGGGACTCGTAGTAGTCCAGGGCGTACTTCGAGGGCTCCAGGGCCAGGGCGTTGACCGAACCGCTCGCCGCCGTGTCACCCGCGGGGGTGTACTCGGCCGGCACCGACTTCGCGTCGATCACGACCGGCGCCGGGACCGCGTTGCCGGTGGAGACGGTGGTGACGGTCGGCTTGGTGATCTCGGTCAGCGACTGGTTGCCGGTGGAGGCGCCGCCCGGGACGTACTCGGAGACCGTGCCGGTCACCGTGACGGAGTCGCCGACGGCCACCTTCGGGGTGGAGCTGGTGAAGACGAAGACGCCCTCGCTGGTGGCCGGGTTGTCGTCCGGCGTCGGATCCTGCAGCCAGAATCCTCTGGAGGAGCCGTAGGTGCGCGTGGCCGTGACGATGCCGGGGATGTCCGTCACCTTCTGGCCGGCGTACGGGGACGTGCGCGTGGTGCCCTGGACGTCGTGGATGCGCAGCCCGTCGGCCTGCGCCGGGGAGGTGAGGGCGACGGTGGACGCCGCGCTGCAGACGGCGGCGACGGTGAGCGCGGCGAGACGCGCGGAAGACCTGCTCGGCAAGGGAATCCCTCCGGGGACATACGGACGTGCCGGGACGAGGGTGAACATGGGGCGTGCATGACACATGCGACGTGATGCGATGCCGCAGATCACGTGCGTGTATGACATGCGACGCGGGTGTGACGCGCGTAGACAACGAGTGAACACTTGTCTCCCCGCTCTCTACGCGCGTCAATCTCCTGCCTGGTCACGGGAGTTGTCAAGGTTTCAGCCATGCGCGCCGTCCGGCGGGGAGATGAACCGGGCGGCATGGGTGGAAATCCGTCTAGGCTGAGCGGCTGAGCCGTACGGCGTCCAGGTGGTCGTACGGCCGTCGGTACGGTGTCCATGTCGCCGTACGACCCTTGAGGCGTCCGAGGAGAACCCGCCGATGTCAGACAGCTCGCCCCTGCCCCCGGTGCGGTTGCGTTCCGAAGTGGAGCTGGCGCGTGCCGCGCTGGCCGCGCCGCTGCTCTCCCGGGCCGCCCGGCTCGCCCGCTGGGCAGGGCCGGACACCCGCGTCGACGCAGGCGGGGGACTGGCCGAGGAACAGCTCCCGGCCGCCGCCGAGCTGCTCGGCCTCACCGGGGACGACGCCGCCGGGTACGCCGCCGAGGCCTGGCGGGTCGCCCTGGACGCCGGGCTCGTCGAGATCGTCGACGAGGACGCCGGGACCGTGGCGGCGGGGGAGGCGCTGGCGCTGCTCACCGCAGGCTCGCCGCACGACGTCCTCGCGGTGTGGCAGGCCGCGCTGGAGGCCGTGATCGCCGACGCGGGCGTGCCCGACCTGAACGGAATTGTCGACGCGCTGGGCGAGGGCGGCGAGGTCGATTTCTCGTCACTCGACTGGGACCCCGAGGCCGAGGCGGACTTCCTCGACGGCGTCCTCGGCAACCTGTACCTGCTGACGGCGAGCGAGGGCGGGCCCGGCGAGGCGCCGGTGCCGCTGCCCGCGCTCGCCGCCTCGATGATCGTGCCCAGCGGCATGGGCGAGCCGACCAACGACGTCCTCGAACAGGTCTCCGACGCGATGATGCGGCTCGACGACCAGTTCCGGATGCTGGAGCCGGTCGGGCTCGTCGAGTACCAGCCGGTCGACGAGGCGCTCATGGCCGACGCCGAGGAGGAGCCCGCGGCGGGGCCGGTCGACGACGCCGACGTCTCCCGGTACGGCATGGTGCGGCTCACCCCGCTCGGCGCGTACGGGCTGCGGGCGCGGCTGCTGGAGGCGGGCCTCGAGGCGCCGGCGGTCGGGGACCTCGCCGACAAGGGCGCGGACGCGCTGCTCGACGGCACGGCCGCGTTCCCGCAGGGGGCTGCGCAGGCCGAGACCGAGCAGTGGCTGGCGCGCCGTGAATCCCTGTCCGCGGCGCGGGAGCTGCTCTCCGCCGCCCGCGGCGAGGACGCCGGCGCGCCGCTGCGCCGCCTCCGCTGCCAGCAGGCCCTGTCCCTGGTCGGCCCCGAGGCCGAGCCGGCCCTCCGCGAGGTCCTCGACGACCCCGAACTGGGCGGCCTGGCCCGGGTCTGGCTCACCGAGGGCGGCGCCGCCGACGTGCCGGCGCCCTCCCAGGACATGATCTTCTGGCTGACCATCGACACGGTCGCCGCCCAGCTGGCCGCCGAAGGCAACTCCGAGGAACTCCAGGCCCTGGTCGAGGGGTTGGCCCAGCAGCACGCCGGTTTCTTCGCCGAGGCCTGGCGGGTGGACCACCCGGACACCGCCGACGTCCTGGAGGCGATGGGCCGCCTGCACCCGGACAAGCGGGTGGCGAAGGAGGCCCGCAAGGCGGCGTTCAAGGCGCGGTCGCAGCACGGGGGGTAGGGCGGCCGACGAAGGAGGCGGACTGCGGGGGCGTGCCCCTGGAGGTCCGCTACCGACGCGTGCGCGTGCTGTCCGGTGGCTGCGTGACGGGCGCCGCCGGGCTGCGCCGTTCGGGCCGGGCGCCGTTGAGGCGGGAAACCGGGGAACCGCTGGGTGCGTTCTTGGGCGGTTCTTTTGGATGCTGTGGGTCGGTGTATACGGATTCATGGAAGTGGCGTCTTTGAAGTCGCCTGGTGTTCAACCGGTGTTCAGGGGTGGGCGCGAGCGTGTGCGCCGAGTTGAGGTCCGCCACCCTCCACGGCACTCCCGACCGTCACAGGAGACACCATGTCGCTCACCCGCAGGGACTTCGCCAGGAAATCCGCGATCACCGGTGCCGGTGTCGCGCTGGCCGGCAGTGTCGGCTCCCTCGCCACCGCCCCGAACGCCCTCGCCGCCACCGAGTCCGCCGAGGCCGGTTCGGCGGACGCGCACGGCGGGGTCGGCTACGGGCCGCTGATCGAGGATCCCGACGGCATCCTCGCGCTCCCCGCCGGCTTCAAGTACAAGATCATCACGTACAGCGGCAAGACCAAGCTGGAGTCGGGCGAGTTCACCCCCTCCAACCACGACGGCACCTCCACCTTCGACGGCCCGCGCGGCGCCACCCTCCTCGTCAACAACCACGAGCTGAAGGGCCCCCGGTCCGCCTGGGCGTACCCGGTGCCGCTCACCGAGGGCCTCGTGTACGACCCCGCCGCCTCCGGTGGCTGCACGGTCGTGGAGGTCCGCCCCGGCGGCCAGGTCGCCGAGTGGGTCGGCATCGCCGGCACCTCCACCAACTGCGCGGGCGGCAACACCCCTTGGGGCACCTGGCTCACCTGCGAGGAGACCGAGGACAAGGCCGGCGCCAACGGCATGACCAAGGACCACGGCTACGTCTTCGAGGTCGACCCCGAGGACCGCCGGGCCAACCGCGACCCCAAGCCGATCAAGGCGCTCGGCCGCTACGCCCACGAGGCCGTCGTCGTCGACCCCAAGCGCGGCCACCTCTACCTCACCGAGGACGCCTCCGGCCCCAACGGCCTGCTCTACCGCTGGAGTCCGCCGGAGGGCTTCCGCCACGGCCGCGGCAGGCTCCGCACCCTCGCCGACGACGCCGGCGTCCTCCAGGCCTTCAAGTGCTTCGACTCCGGCGGCCAGTTCGTCGACGACCTCTCCCGCGCCACCAAGATCGGCACGGTCTACGGCGTCGACTGGATCGACGTCCCGGACCGCGACGCGAGGACCACGTCCGTCCGCAAGCAGTTCACCGCCGGCCAGGTCACCCGCGCCCGCAAGCTGGAGGGCATGTGGTGGGGCGACGGCGGCACCTACATCGTCTCCTCCTACGCCCGTGACGAGAGCCCCGTCCAGCACGACGGCGCCGTCTGGTTCTACGACCCCAAGCGCCGCACCCTCACCCTGAAGGTCCTCATCGGCGTCAACCCGGACCCGTCCGCGGAAGGCAACTTCGACGGCCCGGACAACATCACCGTCTCCCCGTACGGCGGCCTGGTCATCGCCGAGGACGGCGAGGGCCTCCAGCACCTCTTCGGCGCCACCGACACCGGCCGCACCTACCCCATCGCCCGCAACGAACTCAACATCGGCACCGAAGAGGAGCCGGAGTACAGCGAGTTCACCGGCGTCACCTTCTCGCCCGACGGCAGGACCCTCTACGCCAACATCCAGACCCCGGGCATCATGCTCGCCATCACCGGGCCCTGGAAGCGCCAGAAGCACTGCTGAGCTTAATTCGTTCGCTCGATTCGCGGCCGTCCTCCTAAGGTTATGCACGTCCAGGTGCGAAGGCAGGACCTACTTCCACTGATAATGGGGCGGCCGCGGGTTCGAGTCCCGCCACCGGTACAACGCGCCGGTGTAGCTCAGGGGTTAGAGCACCTACGTCGGTTCCGCCGACTTCGATCTCTGGACACCAAAAACTTCATGCACCTCCCGGTGCGTGTGTACGTGAACTCGGGAGGCGCAGCTCATGGTGGGGGTCCGGTGCGCAGGCAGCGGTTACTTCTTGGGGATCAGAAGGTTGCGGGTTCGACTCCCGTCATCGGCTTCGGGTCGGTGTAGCTCAATGGACAGAGCATCTGACTAAAGTCCGTCGCCGATCCCTGATCTCGGACGCCCTCCTTCTGCCGCGCCTCTCTCCGAAACCGATATGAATTCGGGGGGAATTCATCATGGCGCGATTCAACACCAAGGCGGCCCGGGCGCAGCCCACGTCCCGTGTCACGTCGACGGGACGGGTCCTCCGTACCTACCAGGGCGGCCTCGGCCGGGAGCGGGACGCCCGCTCCGAGCTCTTCCTGCTCGCCGTCTCCAACTTCGTCTCGCAGCAGACCTTCTACGAGACCGGTGCCGACCGCGACGACCGGTTCGCGAAGCTCGTGCGTGAGCTCGCCGTCACCGACCCGGACTGGACCGCCGGCCTGCTCGGCTGGCTGCGCGGTGAGGGCAACATGCGGACCGCCTCGCTCGTGGGCGCCGCGGAGTACGTGCACGCACGGCTGGCCGTGGGCGCCACCGGCGGCCCCTCGAACCGGCAGGTCGTCGCGTCCGTGCTGCGGCGGCCGGACGAGCCCGGCGAGCTGCTCGCCTACTGGACCGCCACCCACGGCCGTGCCGTCCCCAAGCCCGTCAAGCGGGGGATCGCCGACGCGGTACGGCGGCTCTACCACGGCAAGTCGCTGCTGAAGTACGACACCGCGTCCAAGGGCTACCGCTTCGGCGACATCCTCAACCTGGTGCACGCGGCGCCGGACCCGGACAAGCCGTGGCAGGGCGAGCTGTTCCGGTACGCCCTCGACCGGCGGCACCACCCGGACACCGCCGTACCGCCCGGGTCGAGCCCGGTGCTCGCCGCGCACCGCGAGCTGATGGCACTGCCCGTCGAGCGGCGGCGCGCGGTCGTCACCGGGGCGGGGGGCGCCGAGCGGCTCGCGGCGGCCGGACTGACCTGGGAGGCGCTGGCCGGCTGGCTGCAAGGGCCGATGGACAAGGCGGCCTGGGAGGCCGTGATCCCCTCCATGGGGACCATGGCGCTCGTCCGCAACCTGCGCAACTTCGACGAGGCCGGTGTCTGCGACGAGGTCGCCGCCCAGGTCGCGGCCCGGATCAGCGACCCGGCGGAGGTGGCGCGGTCGCGGCAGTTCCCCTTCCGGTACCTCGCCGCGTACCAGCACGCGCCGTCGCTGCGCTGGTCCTATCCGCTGGAGCGGGCGCTCGGCCACTCGCTGGCCAACGTGCCCGCGCTGCCGGGGCGGACGCTGGTGCTCGTCGACCGTTCCGGCTCGATGTTCTACTCGCGGCTGTCCGACCGCTCGGAGCTCAACCGGGCCGACGCGGCGGCGATCTTCGGCGCGGCGCTCGCGCTGCGGGCGGCGGACGCGGACCTCGTCGAGTTCGGTACGACGAGCAAGCGGCTGGACTTCGACCGGGCCGAGTCGGTGCTGAAGATCCTCGGCCGTTTCGGCGACCTGGGCGGCACCGACACCACCTCGGCGATCCGCTCGCACTACCGGGGGCAGGACCGGGTGCTGATCGTCACCGACGAGCAGTACACCTACAACCGGCACGGCGACCCGACCCAGCAGGTCCCGGCGCACATCCCGGTCTACACCTGGAACCTGGCCGGCTACCGGGTCGGCCACGGCCCGTCCGGAAAGGCCGGCCGGCACACCTTCGGCGGCCTCTCGGACGCGGCCTTCCGCATGGTGCCGCTGCTGGAGGCGGCCCGGGACGCCGACTGGCCGTGGGCAGCCTGACCGCCTTACGGCCGGCCACCGAACGTGACCCGCACCTTCACGGGGGGTGCGGGTCACACCCGTGCCGTGGCGACTGTACGGCTCAGGGTGTGGGGGACGGTGCCGCGCAGGTGTCCAGCCCGGACAGCCGCGGGCGTGACACCACTCGGCGTCCGGCCGGTCAAGCGCGGTCGTGGAGCGTGACCTGGTAGCCGTCGGGGTCGGCGAAGGTGAAGGTCCGGCCGAAGGGGCCGTCGATCGGCGCGGAGACGACGGTGTGGCCGTCGGCGACGAGCGCGTCGTGGATGGCCTGGACGTCGGTGGCGTGGAGCCAGATCGCGACACCGATGCCGGGCTGGGCGACGGATGCGAGGTCGGTGCCGGGAATGACGTCGCGGAGTGCGAACGCGATCGGCTTCGTCTCGAGGACGACGGCGTGCGGAGGGCCGGCCGGCGAGCGGACGAGGCCCAGGTACTGCTCGTAGAACGCCTGCGAAGCGCCGAGGTCGCGTACTTGGAGCGAGATGAAGTCGGGGCCGGTGGCGGGCATGGTGACGCTCCTTCTTTTCATGTCAGTTTTCTGACACGTGGGAACCTATGTCAGAATGCTGACATGAGTCAAGAAGGTGTCGGCGTCGACCTGGAAACGTCACTGGGCTACCTGCTCAAAGAAACGTCGAGCGCCCTGCGTGCGGCCATGGAGGAGGTGCTGCGGCCGCTCGGGATGAGCGTGACGCACTACTCCTGCCTCGAACTGCTGGCGCAACGGCCGGGCTTGTCGAACTCCGAGCTCGCGCGGGGCGCGTTCGTGACACGGCAGACGATGAACGTGCTGCTCCAGGCCCTGGAACGAGACGGCTACGTGACCAGGCCCGCGGAGGCACCCGTCGGGAAGGCGCTTCCCGCGCGTCTGACGCCTCGCGGCCGGCGAAGCCTCGAGAAGGCGAGCGCGGCCGTCCGGTCCGTCGAGGCCAGAATGCTGGCCGGCCTGACCGGGACCGAGCAGTCGGACGCGTTCCGGATCCTGCAGAGCATGATCCATTCCCTGCGTGGTGACAACGAGGATGCATAGCTCGCTCGGCGGCGCGCGTCCCGTCGCGCTCGGGCCTCCCCTGCGATGAGCCACCTCTGTGCCTGGTGTGGCGCCCCATGCCCGCCACACCGATACCCGCCCCACCGCACCCTTGCCCGCCCGCGCTACTGATATCTAACATTTCAGTTATGGAGGCCCTACGACCCCTGCCCCGCACCCTGCTCCGCGACCGCGCCTACACCGCGATCCGGGACGCCATCGTCGCCGGGGAGATCGAACCCGGTGCGGTGGTGCGTGACGCCGAGTTCGCGGAGCGGCTAGGGCTGTCCCGGGCGCCGGTGCGGGAGGCGTTCGCGCGGCTCGTCGACGAGGGGCTGCTGGAGAGCAAGCCGCAGAGCTACACCCGGGTCACCCCGGTCGTGGCCGCCGAGGTACGGGACGCGGCGGCCGTGGTCGGCGCCATGCACGAACTGGCCACCCGGGCCGCCCTGCCCCGGCTCCGGGACGCGGACCTGGACGAGATGCGCGCGGCCAACGTGCGGTTCGCCGGCGCCGTACAGGACGGTGACGTGGACGAGGCGCTCCGCGCCGACGACGAGCTGCACGACGTACTGATCCGCGTGGCGGGCAACCGCGCGGCCGCCGCCACCGTCGCCCGCTACACCCCGCTCATCCGCCGTCTGGAGCGCCGCCGCTTCGGCGAGGGCGGCTCCTGCCGCTCGGCCGGGCTGCACGAGGGGCTGATCAGGGCCTGCGCGGCCGGTGACACGGAGGCGGCGGTCCGGGTCACCGCGGAGATCTGGCGCACGCTCGCCGACCTGGCCGACGACGACACCACCGACTGACCCGCTCCTCCAGGAGGCCTCGATGTCCCTTTCCTCGTACGACCGTTACCCGCTCCTCTTCGGCCCCTCGCCGGTGCACCCCCTGGAGCGCCTCACCGCCCACCTCGGCGGCCCGGCGCTGTGGGCCAAGCGGGAGGACTGCAACTCCGGGATCGCGTACGGCGGGAACAAGACGCGCAAGCTGGAGTACCTGGTCGCGGACGCGCTCGCCAAGGGCTGCGACACCCTCGTCTCCATCGGCGGGGTGCAGTCCAACCACACCCGCCAGGTGGCCGCCGTAGCCGCCCGCGCCGGGCTCAAGTGCGTGCTGGTGCAGGAGAGCTGGGTGGAGTGGCCGGACTCCGTGTACGACAAGGTCGGAAACATCCTCATCAGCAGGCTGGCGGGAGCCGACGTACGGCTGGTCCGGGCCGGGTTCGGGATCGGGTTCAAGGAGAGCTGGGAACTGGCGCTGCGCGAGGTCGAGGAGTCCGGCGGCAAGCCGTACGCCATCCCGGCCGGCGCCTCCGACCACCCGCTCGGCGGCCTCGGCTTCGCGGGCTGGGCCTATGAAGTCGCGGAGCAGGAGCGGCAGTCGGACGTCTTCTTCGACACGGTGATCGTCTGCTCGGTGACCGGGTCGACCCAGGCCGGCATGGTCGCCGGGTTCGCCGCGCTGGAGCAGGCGGGCGGCCGTGCGCGCCGCGTCATCGGCATCGACGCCTCGGCCAAGCCCACCGAGACCCGCGAACAGATCGCCCGCATCGCGCACCGCACCGGCCAGCTCATAGGCGTCGAGCGGGAGCTGACCGTCGACGACGTCGAACTCGACGAGCGCTACCACGCGGGCATCTACGGCATCCCGGACGACACCACCCTGGCGGCGATGCGCCTCGCGGCCCGCACCGAGGGCATGGTGACGGACCCGGTGTACGAGGGGAAGTCGATGGCGGGGATGATCGACCTGGTCGAGCGGGGCGAGATCGCCGCCGACTCCACGGTCCTCTACGCCCACCTCGGCGGCCAGCCGGCGCTGAACGCGTACAGCGCGGTGATCTAGGCAGAACGACATCCCGCGAGCCTCAGCCGACCTCCCCGGCGGCGCCCCCGACGAGATCGGCGACGACCCTGGGGTGACCGATCATCACGACGTGGGACGAGCTCGGCACGCCGGCGGGATGGCCTGGTCCCGGCAGGCGGTCAGTGCGGGATGCCCTGTGCGGGTGTGCCAACAGGAGCTCGGCTCTGCCACGCACGGTCGGCTTGATCGCCGCGGCCTGCCATGGAACCTGTGAAGAGCGCTTTTGCGGCGGCTTCCGTCAGGGGGTCAAGCATCGTGGTGGGCTGGGCCGGGTGTCTCGTCTGTCCAGCCTCGGGGAAGGGCCAGTCGGCCTGACCGGTGTGCCTTGCGCTGTTCGGTGACCCATTGCTCGACCTGGTTCACGGAGGTCGCGAGCGACTGGCCGGTGGTGTCGATCAGGTGGGTGCGCCATCGCGGGTCCTCGGCGGTCCACGTGGTCCAGCGGTGCCAGGCCATCTCCGGCCAGCTCCCGTCGATGATGATGTCGGGCCGGAAGCGCGGGTCGCGGGCGTGCCCGCGGTGCCAGGCGGCCCAGCCGCAGAAGGCGTCGGTGGCGGCCTGGTCCCATCGGCCGCCGTCGCGTGCGGCGAGCCGGTCGCGCCGGTCGTGGTCGGCGACGTCGATCAGGCAGACGGCGATCCCGTTCAGCGACGGGGCGGAGGGGGCGGCCAGGAGTTCGCCCAGCGGTGAGTTCCCGGACAGCAGCAGGTCCATTCCACGATCCTGGTACTCCAGCGCGCGGCGCACCCACACCTCGGTCATGCGGTTGCGCCAGTGGGGAGGGATCGGAGGGTCCGGGACACCGACTTCGTCGAAGTCGTGCACCACGACCCCGTCCAGTCGGTCGGTGACGGCGAAGGCGAGCGTGGTCTTGCCCGCGCCGCTGGATCCGGTCAGCTTGAGCAACACCTGGCCATGGTGACAGCCCGCAAAGGCTTTCTCGACCGGTTTGTCGGGCCCCCATCCGCCCACCGCGTGAACGCCGAAGGGGGCTGTCCGAGCACGGCAGCCGCGTCCAGACCACGCCGAACGGCCCGTGCCGACCACCCCAAGGCAACCGACCGACCGCCCCGGTGCCCGAGGGCCACGAGGCCGCATTCGACTCACGCCTCCTTCATCAGCCTCTGGAACGACTACATCTGGCCGCTGGTCGTCATGGTCAACCCCGACAAGGTCACCCTCCAGGTCGCCCTCGCCAACCTCAACGTCGCCTACAACACGGACTATGCGGTGGTGATGGCGGGCGCGTTGATGAGCGTGCTCCCGCTGATCGTGGTGTTCCTGATCCGGGCCCGGCAGTTCCTGCGCGACCTGGCGGCGGGGGCGACGAAGATGTGATCAGGGCTGGGCCTGCTCCCGGCGCGGGCTCGTGATCACGAAGGCCGCCACCAGGAACGCGACCGCAGCGACCAGCGCGCCGATGCCGAAGGCGCTGGCGGCGCCGTGGGTGAGGATCCGCGCCGGGGTGCCGGTGGCGTGCCGGGTGGCGGTGCCGTACACCGTGACCAGGACGGCGAGTCCCAGGGTGCCGCCGAGCCACTGCAGGGTCTGCATCAGTCCGGAGGCGGCACCTGCCTCGCGGGGTTCGATGCGGGCGAGGATGGTCGCGTTGAGCGGCATGAAGCTCAACCCGATGCCCATGCCCAGCAACAGCAGCGGGCCGAGCAGCCCGGTGGCGTAGCCGTCGCCGGGCCGCAGCCGCCACAGCCAGCCGCCGGCGGCGACGAGGAGGGTGGTGCCGGTCAGCAGGATCGGCTTGGCCCCGAAGCGGGCCAGCAGCTTCGGCAGCAGCCGCACCACCGTGAACATGGCCAGGGTCATGGGCAGGAACGCGAACCCGGCCCGCAACGGGCTGTAGGCCAGGACCTGCTGGCAGACGAGGGTGAGGAAGTAGAAGGCGCCGAACATGCCCGCGGGCAGCAGCATGATGGTGAGATAGCCGCCCGCCCGGTCGCGGTCGGCGAACAGCCGCAGCGGCATGATCGGCTGCCCGGCCCGGGACTCGATCAGGGCGAAGCCGCAGAGCAGCGCGACGGCGCAGCTGAACCCGAGCAGGGACTGGGTGTCGGTCCAGCCCTCCTCGGAGACCCGGATGAACGCGTACACCAGCGAGGTCATCCCGGCGGTCCCGGTCAGCGCGCCCGCCGCGTCGAAGCGGCCGGTGTGGCGCGGGGTCTCGGCGACGAACCGGGGCAGGGCCAGGAACAGGGCGATGCCGATGGGGACGTTGATGAGCAGCGCCCAGCGCCAGGAGGCCCAGGAGGTGAGCATGCCGCCGAGGACCAGACCCACGGAGGCGCCGATGCCGGCCATGGAGGAGTAGACGCTCAGGGCGTGATGGCGGCGCGGTCCCTGGGGGAAGTTGGTGGTGATCAGGGCCAGGGTGCTGGGGGCGATCAGCGCGGCGCCCGCCCCCTGCAGCGCCCGGGCCGCGAGCAGCCAGCCGCCCTCCGCAGCCACCCCGCCGAGCAGCGAGGACAGGGCGAACAGCAGCGCTCCGGCGCCGAGCGTACGACGGCGGCCGACGATGTCGCCGACCCGCCCGCCGAGCAGTAACAGACCGCCGAAGGCGAGGGTGTAGGCGTTGAGCACCCAGGACAGGCCGGTGCGGCTGAACCCCAGGCCCCGCTGGATGTCGGGCAGCGCGACATTGACGACGGTGGAGTCGACGCCGACCATCATGTAGGCGGCGACGATGACGAGGAGGGCGGAGCGCAGCCCGGCGGGATGCGGGGAGCCCGGCGGGACACCGGCGGCGGTGGCGGATACGGACGGGCTGGACGGGGCGGACATGAGGTTCTCCCGGTCTGTGCGTCCCCCTGTACGCCCTCGGCACGAACGGGCAGGCCGACTGCCCGCGGAGCACACGGCGATAACCGGGGACTGTCTCCGTTTAGTGCTCGATAAGATACGGAGAGGCTCCCCGGTTTGCAAGGAGTAACTGGATGACGCAGGTCAGGCCCATGCGCGCGGACGCTCGGCGCAACTACGAGCGCTTGCTGAAGGTGGCCGTCGAGGCCTTTGCCGAGCATGGGGAGAACGCCTCGCTGGACGACATCGCCAAACGGGCGGGCGTCGGCTCCGGCACGCTCTACCGGCACTTCCCGACCCGGCGGGCGCTGCTGGAGGCCGCGATGACCGACCGGATGGAGGCGCTGGCGGCCACCGGTGACGCGTTCGCCGCGGAGCTGCCGCCGGGGGCGGCGCTCATGGAGTGGCTGAACGAACTGTGCGTCGCCACCATCCAGGTACGCGGTCTGAAGGCCCTGCTGGGCTCGGCGGTCACCGACGGCAGCTCGGCCCCGCTGACGGCCTGCGGCCGGTTGGTGCGCGGCACGGCCACCCGCCTGGTGGACGCGGCGAAGGAGGAGGGCACCCTGCGCCCGGACATCGAGCCGATCGAACTGCTGCGCCTCGCGCACGGTCTCGCCACGGCATCGGAGCTGGCCAACGGGCAGGGCCAGGACATCCAGCGGTATCTGTCGCTGCTCACGGAGGGGCTGCGGCCGTAGCGCCCACGGCCGCGCACCCGCCCCCGAGGTACGTCTAGAGGGACTCCGCCCCCGGCTTCACCATGTTCCGGACCGTGCGGGCCTTCACGAACTGGCCCATCGCGGTCATGTCCCACTCGCCGGAGAACTGGCGGACGAGCTTGGCCATCATCACGCCCGTCTGCGCCTCGGCGTTGGTGAGGTCGAAGCGGGCCAACTCCTCGCCGGTCGCGGCGTCCAGGAGACGGCAGTAGGCCTTGGCGACCTCCGTGAACTTCTGGCCGGAGAAGGAGTTCACCGTGAAGACCAGGCCGGTGACCTCCGGGGGGATCCGGCCGAGGTCGACCACGATCACCTCGTCGTCGCCGCCTCCCTCACCGGTGAGGTTGTCGCCGGAGTGCTTGATCGCGCCGCCCAGGATGGACAGCTTGCCGAAGTAGCAGCTGTCGATGTGGTTGCGCTGCGGGCCGTAGGCGATGACCGAGGCGTCCAGGTCGATGCCCTTGCCGCGGAACGCCGGCTCCCAGCCCAGGCCCATCTTGACCTGGGCGAGCAGCGGGCGGCCGCCCTTGACCAGGGACACCGTCTGGTTCTTCTGGAGGCTGACCCTGCCCTTGTCGAGGTTGATCTTCCCGGCGCCGGGGGCGGGCGGTGCCGGGGGAGCGGCGGGCGGGACCGGCTGGGTGGCGGCGGGCGCGGGCGCGGGTGCGGGTGCGGAGGCCGACTGGGCCGCGGAGGCCGGGGCCGGTGCGGCGGCCGGTTCCTCCACCGTCACGCCGAAGTCCGTGGCGATGCCGGCCAGACCGTCGGCGTACCCCTGGCCGACCGCGCGGGCCTTCCACGCGCCGTTGCGCAGATAGATCTCCACGACCACCAGGGCCGTCTCCGTGCCGAGCTGCGGAGGTGTGAAGGTGGCCAGCACCGAGCCGTCGGCCGCGTTGCGGATCGTCGCCGTCGGCTCGATGCCCTGGAAGGTCTGGCCCGCGGCATCCGGGCTCGCCGTGACCACGATCTTCTCGATGCCCGGCGGGACGGACGCGGTGTCGACGATGATCGCGTCGGGCGCCGTGCCACCGCCCGAGCGGTAGGTCACGCCCGCGCCCGCCGGCTGGTTGTAGAAGATGAAGTCGTCGTCGGAGCGCACCTTGCCGTCGACCGTCAGCAGCAGGCCCGACACGTCGAGCCGCACGGGAGCGGCGACGTCCACCGCCACCCGGGAGGCGGAGAGAGGGATGTTCGAGCCAGGGGTCATAGCTGTCATGCCGGGTGAACGAACGACCTCTCTTTACCGTTCCCTTAAACTTCTACGGCACCACCACGATCTTCCGCCCCACCCCTGCCGCGAACTGCTCCAGCGCCTGCGGGTAGCTGTCGAGCGGCAGCCGGTCGCTGATGAAGATCTCCGGGTCCAGCACCCCGTTGGCGAACAGCTCCGCCGCCCGCTCGTAGCTGTGCAGCACGGCCATGGAGCCGGTGATGGTGATCTCCTGGTTGTAGATGCGGTACGGGTCGATGGTCACCCGGGTCGCGTAGTCGGCGACGCCGAACTGCAGGAAGGTGCCCGCCTTCGCCACCCGCTCCAGGCCGTCCTGGATCGCCGCCGCGTTGCCGGTGGCGTCGATCACCACGTCCCAGCCCCGCGGCCGGTCCAGCTCGTCCGCGTTCGCGGCGGACGCCGAGACCCCCAGCCGGCGGGCGGTCTCCAGGCGGGCCGGGTTCAGGTCGACGACGTCGACGCTCGCCGCGCCGGTCCGCTTGGCCAGCTCCAGCATCATCAGGCCCATGGTCCCCGAGCCGTAGATGAGCACGTGCGCGCCCAGCCTCGACTTCAGGACGTCGTAGCCGCGCACCGCGCACGACAGCGGCTCGACCAGGGCCGCGTCCTGGGTGCGGACGTGCTCGGGGAGCTTCACGCAGTTGGCGACGGGGGCCACGGCGTACTGCGCGGCTCCGCCCGGTACCGTCACGCCGATCGCGGCCCACCGCTCGCACAGGTTGTTGTGGCCGTCCCGGCAGTAGCGGCACTCGTAGCAGTACAGGGACGGGTCGACGGCGACCCGGTCGCCGATCGCCACCTCGGTCACCTGGGCGCCGACGCCGACCACCTCGCCGGCGAACTCGTGGCCCGGCACGATCGGCAGCTTGGGCGCGAACTCGCCCTGGAGGATGTGCAGATCGGTCCCGCAGAGCCCGCACGCGGCGACTTCCACCACGACCTCGCGGGGGCCGGGTGTCGGGTCGGGGACCTCGGTGACGACGGCACGGCCCACGGACTCGATGACGGCGGCCTTCATTTCACGGCTCCCAACGACAGACCCTGGACCAGCTTGTCCTGGGCGGCGAACCCCGCGGCGAGCACCGGCAGGGAGACGACGAGCGACGCGGCGCACACCTTGGCCAGGAACAGGCCCTGGCTGGTGATGAAGCCGGTCAGGAAGACGGGGGCGGTCTCGGCGACCACGCCCGTCAGGACTCGGGCGAAGAGCAGTTCGTTCCAGCTGAAGATGAAGCAGATCAGGGAGGTCGCGGCGATGCCGGGCAGGGCGATCGGGGCGACCACGCGCGCGAGGATCGTCGGCAGGCGCGCGCCGTCGATCTGCGCGGCCTCGATGACGGCGACCGGGACCTCGGCGAGGAAGGACTGCATCATCCACACCGCGATCGGCAGGTTCATGGAGGTGTAGAGGATGACCAGGAACCAGATGTTGTCCAGCATCCCGGTGTTCTTCGCGAACAGGTAGATCGGCAGCAGGCCGGCGACGACCGGCAGCATCTTCGTGGAGAGGAAGAAGAACAGGACGTCCGTCCACTTCCGCACCCGCCGGATCGACAGCGCGTAGGCCGCCGGGAAGGCGAGGACGAGGACGAAGAGGGTCGAGACGATCGAGGCGACCGCCGAGTTGATCAGAGCCGGCCAGGGGCTCGCGCCGCCGCCCGCGCCGAAGAACTCGCGGTAGCCGTCGAGGGTGAGGGCGGCCCCGAAGGAGGGCGGGTTGGTCGCCGCGTCCGCCTCGGAGTGGAAGGACGTCAGCGCCATCCAGGCGATGGGGAAGAAGAAGACGATGCCGACCAGCCAGGCCACCAGGCCGATGCTCAGGCCCCGGTGCTTCCTGACGCGTAGGGCGAGGCTGCTCATGCGCGGGACGCCTCCTCTCGGAACAGGGACGACACCACGCGCAGGGCGAAGGTCGCGATGATGATCGAGCCGATGACCACCAGGACGCCCGCGGCCGAGGCGAGGCCGTTCTCGTGGGCCTGGTAGAAGCTCTGGTAGACGGTGTAAGGGAGGTTGGCGGTGCCCAGGCCGCCGGACGTGATCGTGAAGACCGCGTCGAAGTTCTGCACGATGTAGATGCAGCCGAGGAGGGCGCCGAGTTCGAGGTAGCGGCGCAGGTGCGGGAGTGTCAGATGGCGGAAGATCTGCCACTCGCCCGCGCCGTCCACCCGCGCGGCCTCGATCTGCTCGGGGTCCCGGCTCTGCAGCCCGGCGAGCAGGATCAGCATCATGAACGGCGTCCACTGCCACACCAGGGCGGCCTCGACCGCCAGCAGCGGGGTGTTGGAGATCCAGTCGGGCTGCGGGCCGCCGACGTAGTGCAACAGGCCGTTGAGCAGGCCGTACTCGGGGTTGTAGAGGACGTGCTTCCAGAGCAGGGCCGCGGCCACCGGGACCACCAGGAAGGGGGCGATCAGCAGGGTGCGGACGACGCCCCGGCCGCGGAACCTGTTGTTCAGGAGCAGCGCCAGCGCGAGTCCGATGACCAGGCTGACCAGCACCACGGTGACCGTGAGGAGGACCGTCGTCCAGACCGAGTGGCGCAGGTCCGCGTCGGTCAGCACCTGGCGGTAGTTGTCGACGCCGGCGAAGTGCCGGGCCTTCGGGTAGAGGGCGTTCCAGTCGAAGAAGGAGATGACCACCGTGGCCACGAAGGGCAGCTGGGTCACGACGATCATGAAGACCAGGGCGGGCAGGAGCGGGGCCCGGGTGGCCCAGGCGCGCAGGCGGGCGGAGGGCGGCCGCGAGGCGCGTACGGGTGTCGCTGCGTAGGGGGCTGTCGTCGCGGTCATCGTCCCACGTACTCCTTGGAGATCTTCTCGGCGAGCTGCTGGGACTTCTTCAGGGCCGAGTCGACGGACTGCCGTCCGGCGATGGCCGAACTGATCTCCTGGGAGACCTTGGTGCCGAGATCGGTGAACTCGGGGATGTCGACGAACTGGATGCCGGGCGCGGGCCGCGGCTGCACGCCGGGGTCGTTCGGGCGGGCGCTCTCGATGGCCTCCTTGGTCATCTCCTGGAAGGCGGCGGCCGACTTCACGTAGTCGGGGTTCGTGTACGTCGACGCCCGCTTGCCCGCAGGGACGTTGGACCAGCCGCTGGTCTCGCCGACCAGCTGCTCGTACTGCTTGCTGGACGCCCAGGAGATGAACTTCCAGGCCTTGTCCGGGTTGCGGGAGGCCTTCTGGATGCCCCAGGCCCAGGTGTAGAGCCAGCCGGAGGACTTGGTCTGCTCGACGGGCGCGGGGACGTAGCCGAGCTTGCCCTTGACCGGGGAGCCGTTCGCCTCCAGGAGACCGGCGGCCGAGGTCGCGTCGTACCACATGGCGGTCTTGCCCTGGGTCATGTTGTTGAGGCACTCGGCGAAGCCGGACTGCGGGGCGCCGGACTCGCCGTGCGCGCGGACCAGGTCGACATAGAACTTCGTCGCCTTCTCGAAGCCGGACCCGGTCAGCCGGGCCTTCCAGTCCTTGTCGAACCAGGTGCCCCCGAAGGTGTTCACCACCGTGGTCAGCGGCGCCGTCATCTCGCCCCAGCCGGGCAGCCCGCGCAGGCAGATGCCGCGCATCCCGGACTGCGCGCCGTCCACCTCGGCGGCGAGGTCGGCGACCTGCTGCCAGGTGGGGTGCGCGGGCATCGTCAGGCCCTTCGCGGCGAACACGTCCTTGCGGTACATCAGGAACGACGACTCGCCGTAGAAGGGTTCGCCGTAGAGCTTGCCGTCGTTCGCGGTCAGGGACTCGCGCATCGGCTGGAGGATGTCCTGCTGGTCGAAGCCCGGGTCCTTCGCGACGTACGAGTCCATCTCGTGCAGCCAGCCGTTGCGGGCGTAGATCGGGATCTCGTAGTTGGACAGGGTGGCCACGTCGTACTGGCCGGCCTGGTTGGCGAAGTCCTGGCTGATCTTGTCGCGGACGTCGTTCTCGGGCAGGACGGTGAAGTTGACCTTGATGCCGGTCTCCTTGGTGAAGCGCGGGGCGAGCTTCTGGAGTTCGGTCATCTGGGGGTTGTTGACCATCAGCACGTTGATCGAGTCGCCGCCGGAACCGGACCCGCCCGCGCCGACCCAGCAGCCGGAGAGCAGCGGGGCGAGCAGCGTCCCTGCGGCGGCCATGGCGAGGGTGACGCGCGGCCTCCGTCGGCTCGGGGTTCGCATGGATCGCTCCTGGAGGAATCGGGATATAAGGGGCAGTGGAGGGTGTGGAGGGGCCTGGGGGAGGGAGTGGAGTGGGGTCAGACCCGGATGACCTGGGGGCCCAGCAGGGAGTAGCGGTGGGCCTCGGCGGTGGGCAGCAGGGTGCTCGTCACGATCGCCTCCAGGGCGCCGACCTCGGCGAAGCGGCAGAAGCTGACGGCTCCGAACTTGGTGTGCACGCCCGCGAAGACCGTCCTGCGTGCGGCCCGGACGGCCTGCGCCTTGACCTCGCTGACGGCGGGGTCCGGGGTGGTCAGTCCGTGCTCGCGCGAGATGCCGTTGGCTCCGATGTAGGCGAGATCGAGAACGAAACCGGCGAGCATCTTCGTCGTCCAGTGGTCGACGGTCGCCAGCGTGCCGGGCCGCACCCGGCCGCCGAGCAGCAGGACCGACATGTTCTCGGTCTCCGCGAGCGCGCCCGCGACCGGCAGTGACGCGGTGACCACGGTCAGCGGCCGGTCCGTCGGCAGCGCCTCGGCGATGAGCTGGGGGGTGAAGCCCTCGTCGACGAAGACGGTCTCGGCGTCGCCCAGCAGCTCGGCGGCGGCCGCCGCGATCCGCCGCTTCTCCGGCACGTGGCTGGTCGAGCGGAAGGCGAGGGTGGTCTCGAAACCGGCGCTCTCGACGGGGTAGGCGCCCCCGTGGGTGCGGCGCACCAGGCCGTGGTCCTCCAGGGCGCGCAGATCGCGCCGGATGGTCTCCTTGGCCACGCCCAGGGCGCCGGCGAGCGCGGTGACGTCGACGGAGCCCGTGGCGCGTGCGGCCCGCACGATCTCGCGCTGGCGTTCCTCCGCCGTCTGCGTGCTCATCTCGTCACCCACTTCCTTGTGGAGGTGCCCGTTCGGGCCATGCAGCAAGTTCTACAGCGGGTGTGCGGGGCTGACCAGGTCTGTTGCGGGCCCGATACTGCCCGTGTGGGCCCGTTTGCCCGGCGGAGTGCCCGCCTCGGACCTGCACGGCTGTCCGGGGAGGGGTGGGATCGGGCGGCCCGGATGCCCGAACGCGGCGGCGGGCGGGCCCGTTCGGTGCCCGCCCGCCGCCGCGTGCGATCGTTTCGCGCCGTCGCGCGTCCTGGTGGTGTGCCGGGCCGCGTCCTAGTACGGCCAGATCGGCGGGTCGTTCACGAAGCGGCCGCCCAGGTGGGTGTGGGCCGGGTTCTCCGGGTCCAGCTCGCCGTACTCGGCGATCAGCTTCCCGGCGTACTGCTCGGAGTCGTCCTGCGGGTCGTAGCCGAGCGCCCGCGCGCTGCTCAGGTCCCACCACAGGCGGGTGTTGGCGGAGGAGCCGTAGACGACGGTGTGGCCGACCTCCTCGGCCGTCAGGGCCGCGTGGAAGAGGCGGGCGCCGTCGGCGGGGCTCATCCACACCGAGAGCATCCGAACGTCGGTGGGCTCCCCGAAGCAGGAGCCGATACGGACGGAGACGGTCTCCAGGCCGTGCCGGTCCCAGTACAGCTGGGCGAGATCCTCGCCGAAGGACTTGGACAGGCCGTAGAAGGTGTCCGGGCGGTGCGGGGTGTCGACGGGGATCAGCACCCTCGACTCAAGAGGCGTGCCCGCCCGCGGGGCGGGGGTGTAGCCGACGGCATGGTTGGAGGAGGCGAAGACGATGCGCGGCACGCCGGCCTCGCGGGCCGCCTCGTACAGGTTGTACGTGCCCTCGATGTTCGACCGCAGGATCTTCTCGAAGGGTGCCTCCAGGGAGATCCCCGCGAGGTGCAGGACCGCGTCGACGCCGCGCACGGCCTCGCGCAGCGCCTCCTTGTCGGAGAGGTCGGCGGTGACCGCGTCCGGCTCGCCCTCGACCGGGCGCACGTCGAAGAGGCGCAGGGTGTAGCCGTACTGCGGGAGCAGGGAGCGCATCAGGGTGCCGAGCCCGCCTGCGGCGCCGGTCAGCAGTAGCGTGCGGGGAGTGGGCATCCACGGTCTCCTTGACTCGGCACGGGTCGCCTACATGCATGATATTCACATGCGTGGACACGCTAGGGAGCTGGGGCGTACCGAGTCAAGTGCGCCGTGGAGTGCGGAAATCCGCTCGCATGTCGGTCGGTTGCCTCCTTGACCGGCCCTCGGGGGGACTCGTAACGTGGTCGCGTTCATGAATATGGACACCGATCAGAAACATGCATCGACAGGGAGCGCCCGTGACGCCAGCCCCGCTCGCCGCCCGGCTTCGTGACCCGCGCGGACCGCTCTTCTTCCCCGTCACGGCCTACGGCCCCGACGGCTCCCTCGACCTCGACGTCTACCGCGAGCACGTCCGCCGCGGCGTCGAGGCCGGCGCCGCCGCCGTGTTCGCCTGCTGCGGCACCGGGGAGTTCCACGCGCTGCTCCCGGAGGAGTTCGAGGCCTGCGTGGGCGCGGCCGTGGCGGCGGCCGACGGACGGGTACCGGTGGTCGCGGGCGCGGGCTACGGCACCGCGCTCGCCGTACGCTACGCGCGTCTCGCCGAGGCCGCGGGCGCCGACGGCCTGCTCGCCATGCCGCCCTACCTGGTGGTCGCCGGCCAGGAGGGGCTGCTGCGGCACTACCGGGAGGTGGCCGCGGCGACCGAACTCCCGGTGATCGTCTACCAGCGGGACAACGCGGTGTTCACTCCGCCCACGGTCGTCGAACTCGCCCGCACCGAGGGCATCATCGGCTTCAAGGACGGCCTCGGCGACCTGGACCTGATGCAGCGCATCGTCAGCGCCGTCCGCACCGAGATCCCCGGCGACTTCCTCTACTTCAACGGCCTGCCCACCGCCGAACAGACCCAGCTCGCGTACCAGGCCATCGGCATCAGCCTCTACTCCTCGGCCGTCTTCTGCTTCGTCCCCGAGATCGCCCTCGCCTTCCATGCCGCCCTGCGCGAGGGGAACCGGGCGACGGCGGAGCGCCTGCTGGACGGCTTCTACCGCCCGTTCGTCGAACTCCGCGCTCAGGGACGGGGATACGCCGTCTCGCTCGTCAAGGCGGGCGTACGCCTGCGCGGTCTGGACGTCGGCGAGGTCCGCCCCCCGCTGCACGAGCCGGGCGAGGACCATGTGAAGCAGCTCGCTCAGCTGATCGAGCGTGGGTACGCGCTGCTGGAGGAGGACGCGTGAGCACGTCCGCGTCCGGAGGAGGCCGCATGAAGACGTCGACGTTCGTCTACCCCTGGGACGTCAACGGGGACCCCGGGGCCCCGGACCGCATCGCCGCGCTCGGCGTGGACCAGGTGACCCTGGCCTCCGCCTACCACTCCACCCGGGCCCTGACCCCCCGCCACCCCCGCCGCCGTATCGTCACCGCCGAGCACGCGGCCGTGTACTACCCGACGGACGGGCGCTGGACGGGCCGCGAACTCCGCCCGTACCCGGCGGGCGACTGGGCCCCCGGCGACGCCTGCGGCGAGGCGGCCGAGGCCCTGCGCGGGGCCGGCCTCGAGGTCCACACCTGGGTGATCCTCGCCCACAACTCCCGTATGGGCGCCGAACATCCGGACACCTCCGTCGTCAACGCCTACGGCGACCGCTACCCCTGGGCCCCCTGCATCGCCCAGCCCGCCACGCGCGCGTACCTCACCGACCTCGCCGCCGAGGCCGCCGTACGCCCGGGCGCCGCCGGCACCGAACTGGAGTCCCTCGGCTGGTACGGCCTTCAGCATCTGCACGCCCACGACAAGACGGCGGGGGTCCCGCTCGGGGACGCCGGCCAGTACCTGATGGCCCTCTGCTTCTGCCCGGCGTGCCGGGCCGGTTACGGCGAACAGGGCCTGGACGCCGACGAGTTGGTGACAGCCGTACGCGAGGCACTGGAACCGCTGTGGCGCGGCGCGGCCGACGACACCGGCTGGCCCACGGTGGAGAAGCTGCTCGGCGAACCGGTCGCGGCGGCCACGCGCGCGTGGCGCGACGGGCAGGCCCGCACCCTCCAGGAGGCGGCCGTCGCGGCGGTGCGCGCGGCAGCACCCAAGGGCTTCCAGGTGCTGCTGCACGCCGACCCGGTGGCCTACCACTGCGGCGCCAACGCGGGCGTGGATCCCGCGCACGTACTCGCGGTCGCGGACGGGGTCGTGGTCCCCTGCGCGGGCGGTACGACCCTGCTGGCGCCCTTTGCCGAGCACGCGCGCGTGGACACCGTGCTGGCCGCCAACTTCGGGGTGGTCTCCGGCATGGGCGGCAGCCCGGCCACCCTGGCGGCCGACGCGGAGCGCGCGCGGCAGCTGGGCGCCACCGAACTGCGGCTGTATCACGCCGGGTTGGCGTCCGACGGCGACCTGGCGGCGGTACGGGACGCGCTGCGCTGACCCAGTGACCCGGCGGTGGCCAGCAGCGCACCACCGAGGGCCGCCAACAGCCACCGGTGGTCGACGAGTTCGACGAGAGCGGCGCCCGCCGCCAGCCCGATCACGTTCGGGGTGAACATCAGTGTGTCGGCGGTCGCGGTCGCCCGCCCCAGCGCGGCGGCCGGGATCTCGCGCTGGACGGCGGTGTAGGCGGCGATCAGGACGCAGGGGAGGCCGAGGCCGCCGGCCAGGCTGCAGATGAGCAGTGATATGTCACATGGCACGGCCCGCACGGCCACCGCCACCCCCGTCAGCGCGATGCCGTACGCCGCGAACCGCCGCTCGCCCAGCCGCCGCAGCGCGGGCCCGGAGACCAGCCCGACCGCGACCGAGCCGACGCCCTGGACCGTGTACAGCACGCCGACATAGGCGGGCGAGTGGCCGACGGCGTCCACGACGGCGTAGTTCAGGCTGCTGCCGAGCGAGGCCAGGCACATCGTGGCGCCGCCCGCGCGGACCAACGGCCGCAGGACCGGGTGCGCCCACAGCAGCCGGACGCCTTCGGCGGTCTGCCGCCGCCAGTTCCCGGCGGCCGGCCCCGGCCGCTCCTCGCGCACCCGGAGCAGCGCGCACACCCCCGCTGCCAGCACGAACGTCAGCGCGTCCAGCAGCGCAACGCCCGGCCCGCCGTACGCCGTGTACAGCGCGGCGCCGGTCAGCGGGGCGACCAGTTTCATGCCCTCGCGGGCGGTCATCCGCAGCCCGTTGAAGTCGCCGAGGAGGGCGGGATCGACCGCGGCGGCGACGAGGGCGGAGTTCGCCGCGTCCTCCACGACACCCGCCGCGCTGTATACGAGGAGGACCGCGAACAGGAGCCGGACGGAGGCGGGGGAGTCGACGGTGAGGAGGGACAGCACAAGACCGGCGAGACCGAGGTTGACGCAGATCAGCAGGGGTTTACGGCGGACGCGGTCGGCGAGGGTGCCGAGGACCGGCCCGGCGAGGGTGGGGGCCCACAGGGCGGCGGTGCACAGGGCGGCGAGGCCGTCGGAGCCGGTGAGGTCCTTGACCCAGACGCCCGACACCAGCCAGAGCGCCGACGTGCCGAAGCCGGACACCACGACGCCGGTGAGGTAGAGGCCCGCGTTGCGGTCGCGCAGGAGCCGGAGCACGGACCAGGAGGTGGCTTTCATGCCTGGTCATCGTGGGTCTAAGGCGGGGGTGCGGGGATCGGGCAGGTGCCTTAGAAATACGGAACGACGAGGCGGAAGAAGTACGGAGCGATGGGGCGGACCGATGAGTTTCGGCGGTCGCCGCGGTCCACCTCCCGAAGGCTGTTTCCGCATCGGCAGGAGGAACCGGAATGACCGGCACGACCATGATCGACCTCGGTCCGCAGGCGAGGATCGTTGCGGCGCTCGCCGAGCGGGTGACGGACGAACAGCTGGCCGGGGCGACACCGTGCCCGGCCTACGCGGTCCGGCACCTGCTGGGCCACGTGGCGGGACTCTCCGTGGCGTTCCGGGACGCGGCCCGCAAGGACCTGGGGGCGACGACCGCCACGCCGCCCGGCACCGTCACGCCCGACATCGGGCCGGGCTGGCGGGCGGAGCTGCCCAAGGCGCTCGACGAACTGGCGGCGGCCTGGCGGGAACCGGACGCGTGGAGCGGCATGACGCGGGCGGGCGGGATCGACCTGCCGGGGGAGGTGGCGGCCGCGGTCGCCGCCGACGAACTGGTCGTCCACGGCTGGGACCTGGCCCGGGCCACGGGCCAGGAGTACGTCCCGGACCCGGCGGCGCTGGCGGCGGCGCACGGCTTCCTGCGGATGGCGGCGCAGGGCGACCGCGGCCCGTTCGGGCCGGTCGTGCCGGTACCGGAGGAGGCGTCGCCGCTGGACCGGACGGTGGGGCTGAGCGGCCGGGATCCGGGGTGGAAGCCGTAACGGGACGCAAACGGTGAGCGGACGGGGACCCGGATCCGTACTCTCCTCGCCATGCCCCTGAGTCTCACCGTCCTCGGCACCGCCTCCCCGCACCCGCGACCCGGCCGCCCGTGCTCCGGCTACCTGGTGCGGGGCGGCGGCGCCGAGGTGTGGGTGGACGCGGGCACCGGGACCTTCGCGGAGTTGCAGCGGCACACGGATCCGGCGCGGCTCACGGCGATCTGGATCTCGCACCTGCACGCCGACCACAGCGCGGATCTGCTGGCCGCCGCCTACGCCTACGCCTTCGGCGGGATGACGCCGGCCGCGCCCATCCCTGTGTACGCGCCGCAGGAGTGCGCACCGCGCCTGGCGGCCTTCTTCGGCCGACCCGATCTGGGCTTCCTGCGCGGGGTGTTCGACTTCCGGCCCCTGTACGACGGCCATGCCGTCCGGCACTGGAACCTGCGGCTCACCGCGCGGGCGGTCGCGCACGGCACCGAGGCGTACGGTCTGCGCGCCGAGTGCCAGGGGAGCGTGCTGGCCTACTCCGGGGACAGCGGCCCCTGCGACGCGCTGACCGAACTGGCCGCCCGCGCGGACGTGTTCCTGTGCGAGTCCGACCTCGACGAGCATCGCGACGGCGAACGGGTCCATCTGACACCGGAGGACGCGGGCCGCGCCGCCCGGGACGCGGGGGCGCGGGAGCTGCTGATCACCCACGTGGGACCGGCCCTGACCCGGGAGATGGCGGCGGCCCGCGCCGGAGTCGTGTTCGGCCGGGGGACCGCGGTGGCCCGGGAGGGCGAGGCCCGGGGCTTCTGAAACGGCCGGAGCGGTCCCGCGGCACCGGGCCACCGGGCCGGGCCCGGGAGCCCTCCCGGGCGGCCACGCGATCCGCCTCCACGACCGGCGCCTGATCGAATCGCGGTGGAGATGGCGGGGGCCATCGGCGAAGGTGAGGGGCATGGAGACAGCGAGGCTTGTGCTGCGGAGGTTCGAGTCGGCGGACGCGCCGGCGCTGGCGGAGTACCGGTCGGATCCGGAGGTGAGCCGGTACCAGTCGTGGGAGGCGCCGGTGCCGATCGGGGACGCCGAGCGGCTCGTGGCCGCGTTCTCGGCCGGAGACCCGCGGGATCCGGGGTGGTTCCAGTACGCCGTCGCGCTGCGGGACACTCCGGGGCTGATCGGCGATGTCGGGGTGTGCCGGAGCCGGGACGGGCGGCAGGCGGAGGTGGGGTTCACGTTCGCCCCGGCGTACCAGGGGCAGGGCTACGCCACCGAGGCCGTGGCACGGGTGGTGGATCTTCTGCTGGTGGACGAGGGGCGCCACCGTGTCTCGGCCGACTGCGACGCGCGGAACGTCCGCTCGGCGAGGCTGCTGGAGCGTGTCGGGTTCCGCCGTGAGGGCCATCTCGTCCAGAGCGCCTGGATGAAGGGGGAGTGGACCGACGACCTCCTGTTCGGCCTGCTCGCCTCGGAGTACCGGGCCACGAAGGACCGTACGCGGCGCGGCAGTTGACCAGCACTTCCCGCTCACCTTTGTCAGAAGCATTGACGAAACACGGCCGTCCTCCTACCTTCATCCGCGTCGTACTTCGTACGTCATATATGAGACGCGATACGCGAGATCAGATACGTCAGACCGGGTCCCCGGACCCGGTACGTGACCCCGAGAGGCGCGCATGACCTCTGTGCCCATGCCGATCCCGTCCCGCACGCAGTACGTGCTGGACGCGATCAAACACCGCATCCTCACCGGGCAGCTGACGCCCGGTCAGGCCCTGGTGGAGACCGAGCTCGCCGCGCAGTTCGGGGTGTCCAAGACCCCCGTGCGCGAGGCGCTCAAGACCCTCGCCGGGACCGGGCTGGTCGTGATGAGCCAGTACAAGGGCGTCACGGTGCGGATGGTGGACGCGGACATGGCCCGCGAGGTCTACGACGTACGGCTCCTGCTCGAACCCGAGGCGCTGCGGCGGGCCGTGCGGCGCGGCGCCTCCCTCGACGCCGCCCGCGATGCCCTCACCCGCGCCGACGACGCCACCGACACCGCCGAACGCTCCCTCGCCAACCGGGACTTCCACCGCGCCCTGTACCTCCCGTGCGGCAACCCGCTGCTCGCCCGGATGCTCGACGAGGTCCGTGACCAGGCCGCCCTCGTCTCCGCCGTGGCCTGGGCCGCCTCTCCCTCCTGGGAGCGCGAGGCCGGCGAACACCGCGAGATCCTGCGGCTCGCCCTGGCCGGGGACGCCGACGGCGCCGCCCGCACCCTGCACGCCCACATCGCGTCCTTCGTCGAGCGCGCCTACCCCGAAGCCCAGGCAAAGGAAGGACAGGAATGAGCAGCGTGGCATTCGAGACCCAACGGGCGGCCCTGGCCGACGTCGTGGCCATCCCGGTGACCCCCTTCGCCGAGGACGGCAGCGTCGACCAGGACGCCCACCGGGCCCTGCTGCGCCGCCTCCTCGACGGCGGGATCCGCACCCTCACCCCCAACGGCAACACCGGCGAGTTCTACGCCCTCACCCCCGAGGAGCGGCGGCTCGTCACCGAGTCGACCCTCGACGAGACCGGGGACCGGGCCGCCGTCCTCGTCGGGGTCGGGCACGACGTGCCGACCGCCGTCGCCTCCGCCCGGCACGCCCGGGAGCACGGCGCCCAGATGGTGATGGTCCACCAGCCCGTCCACCCGTACGTCGCACAGTCCGGCTGGGTCGACTACCACCGCGCGATCGCCGAGTCCGTCCCCGAACTGGGCGTCGTCCCCTACGTCCGCAACGCCCAGCTCACCGGCGCCCGCCTCGCCGAACTCGCCGACGCCTGCCCCAACGTGATCGGCGTGAAGTACGCGGTCCCGGACGCCGCCAAGTTCGCCGCCTTCGCCCGGGACGCGGGGCTCGACCGCTTCGTCTGGGTCGCCGGGCTCGCCGAGCCCTACGCGCCCTCCTACTTCTCGGCCGGCGCCACCGGTTTCACCTCCGGTCTGGTGAACGTCGCCCCGGCCGTTTCGCTGAACATGATCGAAGCGCTTCGATCCGGCGACTACCAGGCCGCCATGAAGGTCTGGGAACAGATCCGCCGCTTCGAGGAACTCCGCGCCGCCAACGGCTCCGCCGACAACGTCACCGTCGTCAAGGAGGCCCTCGCCTCCCTCGGCCTGTGCCGCCGCGACGTCCGGCCGCCCAGCAGGCACCTGCCCGAGGAAGAACGCGCCGAGGTCGCCGCCATAGCCTCCGGATGGTCCCTATGACGAAGCCGACGGTCCCTGTGAAGAAGCCCGAGGAACTCAGAAGCCACCAGTGGTACGGCACCGAAGGCCTCCGGTCCTTCAGCCACCGCGCCCGCACCCGCCAGCTCGGCTACCTCCCCGAGGAGCACCTCGGCAAGCCGGTCGTCGCGATCCTCAACACCTGGTCGGACATCAATCCCTGTCATGTACACCTCCGCGACCGGGCCCAGGCGGTGAAGCGGGGCGTCTGGCAGGCGGGCGGGTTCCCGCTGGAGTTCCCGGTCTCCACCCTCTCCGAGACCTTCCAGAAGCCGACCCCGATGCTCTACCGCAACCTCCTCTCCATGGAGACCGAGGAGCTGCTGCGGTCGTACCCGGTCGACGGCGCCGTGCTGATGGGCGGCTGCGACAAGTCCACCCCGGCCCTCCTCATGGGGGCCGCCTCCGTCGACCTGCCGACCGTCTTCGTGCCCGCGGGGCCCATGCTCCCCGGCCACTGGCGGGGCGAGGTCCTCGGCTCCGGCACCGACATGTGGAAGTACTGGGACGACAAGCGCGCCGGCCTGATCGGCGACTGCGAGCTGACGGAGCTGGAGAGCGGACTCGCCCGGTCGCCCGGTCACTGCATGACCATGGGGACGGCCTCCACGCTCACCGCCGCGGCCGAGGCCCTCGGCGTGACCGTGCCGGGCGCCTCCAGCATCCCGGCCGTCGACTCCGGGCACGACCGGATGGCCGCCCAGGCGGGCCTGCGGATCGTCGAACTCGTCCACCGGGACCGGAGGCTCTCCGAGCTCCTCACCGCCGACGCCTTCGAGGACGCCGTCACCACCGTGCTCGGCCTCGGCGGCTCCACCAACGCCGTCATCCACCTCATCGCCATGGCCGGACGGGCCGGGGTGCGGCTCACCCTCGACGACTTCGACCGCATCGCCCGTACCGTGCCCGTCCTCGCCAACGTCCGGCCCGGCGGTCAGACGTACCTCATGGAGGACTTCCACTTCGCGGGCGGCCTGCCCGGCTTCCTCTCCCGCATCCCCGACCTGCTCCACCTCGACCGGCCGACGGTGTCGTACGACAGCTACCGCGAGCAGCTCGCCGGCGCCCAGGTCCACAACGACGACGTCATCAGGCCCCGCGACCACCCGGTCGCGAGCGAGGGCGGCGTGGCCGTGCTGCGCGGCAACCTCTGCCCGGACGGCGCCGTCATCAAGCACATCGCCGCCGAGCCGCACCTGCTCAAGCACACGGGTCCGGCCGTGGTCTTCGACGACTACCGGACCATGCAGCGCACTCTGAACGACCCGTCGCTGGGCATCACCGCCGACAGCGTGCTCGTGCTGCGCAACGCCGGGCCCAAGGGCGGCCCCGGCATGCCCGAGTACGGCATGCTGCCCATCCCGGACCACCTCCTCAAGCAGGGCGTCCGGGACATGGTCCGGATCTCCGACGCCCGCATGAGCGGCACGAGTTACGGCGCCTGCGTGCTGCACATCGCACCCGAGTCGTACGTCGGCGGGCCCCTTGCACTCGTCCGCAGCGGCGACTCCATCACCCTGGACGTCGAGGCGCGCACCCTCCAGCTCAACGTGGACGACGAGGAGCTGGACCGGCGCAGGGCGGAGTGGACACCGCCGCCCGTGCGGCACGAGCGCGGCTACGGAGCGCTCTACGACCAGCAGATCACCCAGGCCGACACCGGCTGCGACTTCGAGTTCCTGGCCCGGCCGGGAGAAGTCCCGGACCCGTACGCGGGCTGACCCCCCTCTTTCCCCCTGCTTTCCTCTGACGATCGTCGAAGCGCTTCAACCATGTGTATGCAGCAAGCGCTTCCTGCACCCGCTGTAACCGCCCCATCGCGAACGGAGAACAGGTCATGGCCCAAGCCGCAGCCGTGGCGAAACCGCCCGCGCCACCCCGGCGGCGCCGTGTCTCGGCGACGCCGCGCAGACTGCCGTATCTGCTGATCGCGCCGGCCGCCCTGCTGATGCTGGGCTTCATCGCCTACCCGGTGCTCAGCGTCTTCTACTACAGCCTGCAGAACTACAACCCGACCAAGCCCTGGCGGAACGGCTTCGCGGGCCTCGGCAACTTCACCCAGGCCTTCGCCCACGACCCGCAGTTCTGGGACACGCTGACCTTCAGCGCCAAGTGGGTCGTGGTGGAAGTCGGGTTGCAGCTGCTGTTCGGGCTCGCGCTGGCGCTGATCGTCAACCAGACGTTCGTGGGGCGGGCGTTGGGGCGGGCCCTGGTCTTCTCGCCGTGGGCCGTCTCCGGCGTGCTGACCTCGGCGATCTGGGTGCTGCTCTACAACTCCCAGACGGGCATCACGCGGTATCTCGCGGACGCCGGGATCGGGTCGTACGGCACCAGTTGGCTCTCCGACACCTCGACCGTCTTCCCGGCGGCGGTGGTCGCCGACCTCTGGCGAGGCGTCCCCTTCTTCGCGATCCTCATCCTCGCCGACCTCCAGTCCGTCTCCAAGGACCTGTACGAGGCCGCGGAGGTCGACGGGGCGACCCGGCTCAAGCAGTTCTGGCACATCACGCTGCCGCACCTCAAGGACGCCATCGTCCTGTCCACGCTGCTGCGCGCGGTCTGGGAGTTCAACAACGTCGACCTGCTCTACACCCTGACGGGCGGCGGACCGGCGGGGGAGACCACGACCCTGCCCCTCTACATCGCCAACACCAGCGTCGACGCCCACAACTTCGGCTACGCCTCCGCCCTGACCACCGTGGCGTTCGTGATCCTGCTCTTCTGCTCGGTCGTCTATCTGCGGCTGAGCAAGTTCGGAGGCGAGGCGAAGTGATCACCGAGATCGCACCCACCGCGGAGCCCGTCGTGTCCGAACCCGCCCGGCCGGGGAAGCGGCGCCGCGCCTGGGACGAGGTCCCGCGCTGGCAGATCTACCTCCCCCTCGGGATCTACCTCCTCTTCACCCTGGTCCCCTTCTACTGGATCCTGCTCTTCGCGCTCCGCCCGGCCGGCTCCACCTCCCTCGTCCCCTGGCCGGTCACCTTCGACCACTTCCGGAAGGTGTGGACCGAGCGCAGCTTCGCCACCTACTTCACCAACAGCGTCTACGTCGGCGTCGCGACCCTGGTGCTGACCACCGTCGTCGCCCTGGCCGGCGGCTACGCCCTGGCCCGCTTCGACTTCCGGCTCAAGCGCGGCTTCATGCTGGCCCTGCTCTGCTCCCAGTTCGTGCCGGGCGCGCTGCTCCTGGTCCCGCTCTTCCAGATCTTCGCCAGGCTCCAGATGATCAACTCCCTCGGCAGCGTCGTCATCGCCGAGACCGTCTTCCAGCTCCCGCTGTCGATGATCCTGATCAGCGGCTTCATCAGGAACGTGCCGTACTCCCTGGAGGAGGCCGCCTGGGTCGACGGCTGCAACCGGTTCACCGCGTTCCGGATCGTCGTCCTCCCGCTGTTGCGGCCGGGGCTGATCGCGGTCGGCTCCTTCGCCTTCGTGCACGCCTGGAACCACTTCCTGTTCGCCCTGATGTTCCTCTCCGACCAGAGCAAGCAGACCATCCCGGTCGGCCTCAACACCCTGATGAGCGCCGACAGCGTCGACCTGGGCGCGCTGGCCGCGGGCGGGATCATCGCCGCCGTACCCGTCGTGATCGTCTTCGCCTTCATCCAGAGGTGGCTGATCACCGGCTTCAGCGCGGGGGCGGTGAAGGGATGACACGCCTCGCGGGACACCTCATGAGACACCTCCCGGACCGGCCGGGCCGGACGCTTACCCTGCACGCAAAGATCGACGACGCAGGGAGGACCCCATGACCATCGACATCGTCCTGGCGGGCGCGCGGGGCCACGGCCGCTGGCACCTGGAGAACATCCGGCGGCTACAGGAGAAGGGGGTCGTACGGCTCGCCGGCATCTGCGAGCTGAACCCGCTGGGCCCGGACGAGCTGCCTCAGGGCCTCGGACGGCCCGCCCAGTCCGCCGACTTCGGCACCCTGCTCGACGAGACCGGCGCCCGGATCGCCGTGATCTGCACCCCGATCCCCACCCACACCGACCTGGCCCTGGCCGCGGCCGAGCGGGGAGTGCACCTGCTGCTGGAGAAGCCGCCGGCGCCGTCGTACGCCGAGTTCCGGCGGATGGCCGACGGGGTCGCCAAGGCCGGGGTGGTGTGCCAGATCGGCTTCCAGTCGCTGGGCTCGCACGCCGTGCCCGCGATCCGCAAGCTGATCGAGGCGGGCGCGATCGGCGCGGTGTCGGGTGTCGGAGGGGCGGGCGCCTGGGCCCGCGCCGAGTCCTACTACCGGCGCGCGCCCTGGGCGGGCAAGCGCCGCCTGAACGGGGTCGACGTCGTCGACGGCGTCCTCACCAACCCGCTCGCGCACGCCGTCGCCACCGGGCTCGCGCTGCTCGGCACCACCCGCGCCGAGGACGTCACCGGCATCGAGACCGAACTGCTGCGCGCCAACGACATCGAGTCCGACGACACCTCCTGCGTCCGCGTCTCCACCCCGCGCGGCCCGGTCACGGTCGCCGCGACGCTCTGCGCCGAGCAGCCGGGGGACCCGTACGTCCTGGTGCACGGCGCCGGCGGCCGGATCACCTTCTGGTACAAGCAGGACCGGGTGCTGGTGCAGCGGGCCGGACACGGCCCGGAGGAGACCGAGTACGGCAGCACGGACCTGCTGGAGAACCTCGTCGACCACCTCACCACCGGCGCCGAGCTGCTGGTCGAGCCGGACTCGACGGGTGCCTTCATGAAGGTCGTTGAAGCGATTCGACTGGCCGACGACCCGGCCGTCCTGCCCGCCGACGCCTGGCGCCTTCTCCCCGAGGAGGACCGCCGGGTGGTGACCGGCATCGACGGACTGGTCGCGGCCGCCGCCGACACCCTCGCCCTCTACTCCGAGCTGGGCGCCCCCTGGGCCGCGCCGAAAGAGGTGAGCACATGACGGACAGCAGGACGGGTGGAGCGGTGCTGCGGGTGGGTGGGCGGCCGGTGGGCCGCTATGTGACACACCACAGGCTCCCCGTCCGTCTCTCCCCGCGCCCCCACCTCCACCCCGTCACCACCCTGGCCGGCACCACGGTCACCGAGCTGACCCCGGCCGACCACACCCACCACCTCGGCGTCGGTGTCGCCGTTCCCGACGTCGAGGGATTCAACTTCTGGGGCGGGCGGACCTACGTACGGGACCAGGGCCCGACCGAACTGGACGATCACGGCACCCAGCACCACGTCGCCTTCCAGCTCAGCGACCCCGACGGCTTCGTCGAGGAGCTGCGCTGGGTCGCCGGCGGGGCGGACCTGCTGCGCGAGCGGCGCACCGTCGCCGCCACCGAACTCACCGACACCGCCTGGGCACTGGACTTCACCTTCTCCCTCACCAACGTCAGCGGCGGACCGCTCTCGATCGGCAGCCCGGCCACCAACGGCCGCCCCGGCGCCGCCTACGGCGGTTTCTTCTGGCGGGCCCGCAAGGAGGCCGTCGCGCCGGACGTGTTCACGGCGGACCGGGAGGGCGAGCCGGCGGTGCACGGCCGGAGCGCCGACTGGCTGGCGCTGGCGGGCACCGACTGGACGCTCGTCTTCGCGGGGGCCACCGAGGACACCCGCCGCGACCCCTGGTTCGTCCGTACCGCCGAGTACCCGGGCGTCGGCTCCTCGCTGGCCGCCGCCGCACGGCTGCCGATCCCGGCCGGCGAGACCGCCGTACGCCGGATCGTCACCGTCGTCGCCGACGGCCGACTGGGCCGGGACGAGGCGGCCACGCTGGTCCGCAAGGCGGTGGCCCAGTGACGACGTACCCGCAGTCCCGGACCGGCGTCGCCTAGTCCGCACCTCCGTAACCCCGTTGGGAGCCGCAATGTCGCACCTCCGTAGCAAGCGCTTACCAGGTCAGGAGCCGACTCCCCCCACGCCCGCACATGTCCGCTGGATCCCGAAGCAGAGACCCGGAGAAGAGAGCCGACCGATGAAGAGCAGCATTCGCAGAAGCAGGCGCGCGGCCCTCGCCGTCGCCCTGGGTTCCGTGCTCGCGCTGACCGCCACCGCCTGCGGCGACGACGGCAGCGGCAGCGCGGGGGACAAGGGCGGCGAGGGCTCCGGCAAGGGCACGATCACCTTCTGGGACAACAACGGCGGTGTCCGCACCGACGTCTGGAAGCAGATCATCGCCGACTTCGAGAAGCAGAACCCCGACATCAAGGTCACCTACGTCGGTGTGCCCGCCGCCAGCGTCCAGTCCAAGTACGACACCGCCATCCAGGGCGGCGGCCTCCCCGACGTCGGCGGGGTCGGCACCGCGATGCTCGCGGAGGTCGCCGCGCAGGGCGCGCTGGAGCCGCTGGACAGCCGGCTCGCCAAGAGCCCGCTGAAGAGCAAGCTCAACGAGAAGTTCCTGGAGAGCGTCACGGCCGCCGGCGGCGACGGCAAGACGTACTCCGTGCCGACCTCGGCGAACAACGGCACGCTCTGGTACCGGACCGATCTGTTCGCCGCGGCCGAGCTGGACGCGCCGACCACCTGGACGAAGTTCTACGCGGCCGCCGACAAGCTCACCGACAAGGCGAAGAACAAGTTCGGGTACACCATCCGGGGCGGCGAGGGATCCATCGCCCAGGCGCTGGACGCCACGTACGGCCAGAGCGGGATCACCTCCTTCTGGAACGGCGACACGACCACCGTCAACGACCCGAAGAACGTCGCCGCCCTGGAGAAGTACGTCGCGCTGTACAAGAAGGACACCCCGTCCGCCGACGTCAACAACGACTTCACCAAGATGGTCGCGCAGTGGGACTCCGGCACGATCGGGATGCTGAGCCACAACCTCGGCTCCTATGCCGACCACGAGAAGGCGCTGAGCGGCAAGTTCAAGGGGATTCCCAATCCGACGCTGGACGACGGCACCCGGGTGCAGGTGTCCAACCCGGTGGACGGTCTGGGGCTGTTCAAGTCCAGCAAGAACAAGGCCGCCGCCTGGAAGTTCATCGAGTTCGCCGCGTCCCACGAGGCCAACAGCAAGTGGAACGAGTCGGCGGGGCAGGTGCCGGCGAACAACGAGGCGGCGCAGGACGCGTGGGTGCAGTCGTCCGAGCCGACGAAGCTGGCGGCCGAGGCGCTGAACGGGGCGACGACGAAGATCGTGCAGCTTCCCTACTACCTGCCGGACTGGAACACCATTTCCAAGGCCGACAACGAGCCGAACTTCCAGAAGGTGCTGCTCGGGAAGATGACGGCGAAGGAATTCCTGGACACGTTGGCTTCGCAGTTGAACAAGGCCCAGGCGGACTGGAAGGCCCATCACTGAGAGCGGTTGTGGGGAGCTGCGGGTCCGTTGTGGCTGGTCGCGCAGTTCCCCGCGCCCCTGAGGTCAGAAAGGTGCACGGTCTTGTCACTTACCCGTAGACAGGTCACCTCGGCCGCGCTTGCCGCAGTCCCCCTCGTGGGTCGTACCTCCAAGAGGGTTCGAACCCTCTACATCGCCGGTGATTCCACCGCCGCCCAGAAATACGCCGACGCGGCTCCCGAGACCGGGTGGGGAATGGCGCTTCCCTTCTTTCTCCGGAGCGAGATCACCGTCTCCAACCAGGCCGTGAACGGCCGGAGTTCCAAGAGCTTCGTCGACGAGGGACGGCTGGACGCCATCCTCGCCACCATCCGGCCGCACGATCTGCTGCTCGTCCAGTTCGCGCACAACGACGAGAAGAGCGCCGATCCGACCCGGTACACCGAGCCCTGGTCGACGTACCAGGACTATCTGCGGCTGTACGTGGACGGCGCCCGGGCGCGCGGAGCCCGGCCGGTGCTCGCCACCCCGGTCGAGCGCAGGAAGTTCGACGCCGACGGCAACGCCGTGCCGACCCACGGCGACTACCCGGCGGCGATGCGTGCGCTGGCCGAGCAGGAGCACGTGGCGCTGCTCGACATCGAGGCGCTGTCGCTCGCGCTGTGGCAGTCGCTCGGGGTCGAGGCGACGAAGACGTACTTCAACTGGACCGACACCGAGCAGGACAACACGCACTTCAACCCGCCGGGGGCCATCGCCGTGGCCCGGCTCGTGGCGCAGGAGCTGCTGCGCACCCGGGTGCTGGCCCGGCACGACGTCGTCCGGCTGCACGAGGACATACCGACGTCCTGGATCACCTGGCCACCCGCATAGCCGAGGAGAACCGCACAGTGTGTACACAGACATGTCATGGACGCGTCATTGGCGCGCTGGCCGGCTGCACGGCTCTCGTGCTGGCCGTGACCGGGACCGCCCAGGCCGCCGCCCCGCACCGGACCGCGCTCGACCGCCAGGTGCTCGCCGCCAACGACGGCTGGGGCTCGGCCACCACCGGGACCACCGGCGGGTCCGCCGCCGACGCCGCGCACGTCTACACCGTCACCACCTGGGACGAGTTCAAGGCCGCCCTCGCCGACGGCGGCAGCGCGCCGAAGATCGTCAGGGTCGTGGGGACCATCGACGCGGACGGGCCGAGCTGCGACTCGTTCGCCGTGCCCGGCTACGACTTCGCCGCCTACCTCGCCACGTACTCACCGGAGGCCTGGGGGCACTCCACCACCCTGGACAACGAGCCCGACGACAGCCCGGAGGGGCTGCGCCGCGCCTCCCAGGCCCAGCAGGACGCCTACATCAAGGCCTACGTCCCGGCCAACACCACCATCGTCGGCATCGGCAAGGACGCCGGCTTCAAGGGCGCCAGCGTGCAGATCAAGGCCGTCGACAACGTCATCGTCCGCAACCTGGCGTTCGAGAGCCCCCTCGACTGCTTCCCGCAGTGGGACCCCACCGACACCGCCGACGGCAACTGGAACTCCGAGTACGACAGCGCGGTGATCTACGGGGCGACCCATGTGTGGATGGACCACGACACGTTCACCGACGGCGACCACCCGGACAGCACGCTGCCGTACTACTTCGGGCGGATCTACGAGCAGCACGACGGCGAACTGGACATCGTCAAGGGCGCCGACTACGTCACCGCCTCCTGGAACGTCTTCGAGGACCACGACAAGACGATCCTCATCGGCAACAGCGACAGCGCGTCCACCGCGGCCGTCGACCGGGGGCACCTCAAGGTCACCTTCCACCACAACCTGTTCGCCAACCTGGTGGAGCGGGCCCCGCGGGTGCGGTTCGGGCAGGTCGACTCCTACAACAACCACTTCGTCGCCGAGGACGGCTACGGCTACAGCTACGGCATCGGCACGGAGTCCCAACTCGTCGCCGAGCACAACGCGTTCACCCTCGCGGACGGGATCGGCGCCGGCACGATCCTGAAGAAGTGGAAGGAGGCGCCGGTCACCGCCGACGACAACTACGTCAACGGTGAACCGACGGACCTCATCGCCGTCCACAACACCGAGGTCCCCGGCGAGATCCTCCAGTCCGGCGCCGGCTGGACCCCGACCCTGCGCACGGGGATCGACCCGGCGCAGGCCGTGCCGCGCGTCGTCGACTGCGGCGCGGGCGCCGGCCGCCTGCGCTGACACCCCCGGGGCCGGGGCAGCGCGCGCCCCGGCCCCCACGCCCCCCACGGCAAAGGACGTACCGCCACTCCTCCTTCTTCTTCACCACCGTCAAGGAGCACCCGCATGTCCTCGCCCCACCTTCCCCTGTCCAGACGGGGTTTCCTGCTCGCGGGCGCCGGGGCGGGCGCCGCGCTCGGCCTGGCCGCCCTCCCCGCGCACGCCTCGGGCCGCCCCTTCGGCCGCTACGGCTCCCCGGAGCGCCGCCTCACCCCGCAGACCCTGTACGTCGACCCGTACGGGCGCGGCGACTTCACCACCGTCCAGGCCGCCGTCACCGCCGCCACCGGCAGCGGATGGACCCTGGTCCTCGCCCCGGGCGTCTACCGGGAGACGGTCGCCGCCGACACCACCCGTACCGAGGCCACCTGGATCGGCGCCTCCGAGAACCCGCGTGACGTCGTCATCGTCTACGACAAGGCGGCCGGCACCCCCAAGCCGGGCGGCGGGACGTACGGCACCACCGGGTCCGCCACCGCCACCGTGCAGGGCGACGGCTTCACCGCCCGCTGGATCACCTTCGCCAACGACTGGCTGCGCGCCGACCACCCCGACATCAGCGGGACCCAGGCCGTGGCCCTGAAGGTGCAGGGTGACCGCAGCGCCTTCCACCACTGCCGCTTCCTCGGCCACCAGGACACCCTGTACGCCGACTCGACGGCCCTCGGTGTCCTCGCCCGGCAGTACTTCGCGCACTGCTACGTCGAGGGCGATGTCGACTTCGTCTTCGGGCGGGCCACGGCGGTGTACGAGGGCTGCCACTTCCGCACCCTGGACCGCGGCGACCTCGCCACCGCCCCGTACGGGTTCGTCCTGGCGCCCTCGACGGCGGGCGCCAACCCACGCGGCTACCTGGTGACCCGCGGCCGGGTGAGCAGCGCCGCCCCGGACGCCTTCTACAAGCTGGCCCGGCCCTGGGTACCCAGCTCCGACACCACCGCCCGGCCCTCGCTCGTCGTCCGGGACACCGTCCTCGGTCCCGGGATCGACGCCGTCGCCCCCTACACCGACATGTCGGCGAGCTTCCCCTGGCAGTCCATGCGGTTCGCCGAGTACCGCAACACCGGACCGGGCGCGGTCGTCTCCGTCCCCGAGAACCGGCCCCAGCTCACCGACGCCGAGGCGGATTCGCACACCCCCGCGACCTACCTCGGCGACTGGAAGCCCCAGCGCATTCCCTTCCCCTGATCGACGAAAGGACCCGCACGTCATGCGTCGACTCAGCACCTTCACCGCGCTCGCCGTGACCACGGCCTCGCTCGGACTCGCCGTCATCGCCACCCCGGCCCACGCGGCGACCGTCGTGGTCAGCAACTCCACCGACCTGACCAGCGCCATCAAGAACGCCACCGCCGGCACGGTCATCCAGGTCCGCGGCGGCACCTACTACCCGACGGCCACCCTCCAGTCCACGGCCAACGGCACCTCCTCCGCGCCGATCACGCTCACCGCGTACGGCTCGGAGACCGTCAAGATCGACGGTTCCTCGCTCGCCGCCGGCTCCTGGATCTTCAAGCTGACCGCGGACTACTGGAACGTCTCCAACATCACCTTCCAGAACTCCCCGGACAGCGCGGTGGTCTGCCAGTCCTGCACCGGCACCAACTGGACCAACATCAAGACCATCAACGGCGGCGACTCCGGCTTCACGCTCACCGGCGACGGCACGGTCAACAACACCGTGAAGAACCTGGACAGTTACGGCAACTACGACGCCGCCACCCACGGCCAGAACGCGGACGGCGTGGCCATCAAGTTCGGCTCCGGCACCGGCAACCTCGTCACCGGCGCCCGGCTGTACAACAACTCGGACGACGGGATCGACCTGTGGTCCTTCTCCTCGCCGGTCACCATCGAGCACACCTGGTCCTTCGGCAACGGCGTCAACCGCTGGGGCGACTCCGCCTTCGAGGGCAACGGCAACGGCTACAAGCTGGGCGGCAACGGCGTCACCGTCGCCCACGTCGTCAACAACTCCGCCGCCTGGGGGAACGCCGGCAACGGGTTCACCGAGAACTCCGACACCGGCGCGATCGTCATCAACCGCACCACCGCCTACGTCAACGGCGGCTGGGGCTACTACTTCGCCACCAGCGCCGCCCGCCTCGGCAAGAACCTCGCGGTGAGCAACGGCAGCGGCTCGGTGAGCAAGGGCTCGTCGGTGGTCTCCGCCGGCAACAACTGGGACAGCGGCATCTCCACGCCGTCGTTCGTCTCCACGGACGCCTCCACCACGTACAACGCCCGCAAGTCGGACGGCTCCCTGCCGGCGACCACGTTCCTCACCACCGGCAGCAGCACGATCGGCGCCACGATGAACTGACCGGAGTCCGCGGTCCGGGGCGCTTGACCCGGTTTTTGCCTGTGGATGAGATATCGATCAGGCAACGGGTCTCGCGCCCACCGGGGTGACGCGCGTAGAACTCCTGTCATGCATAAGTCACTTCGGATCGCGGCGATCACCGCCGCCTGTGCCGTCGCGGGAGGCGCCCTCTACGGCGCCGGTGCCGCCACCGCCGGTCAGTCGACCGCGAACTCCACCCACGAGCCGTACAACATCGGGCTCCTGGTGAAGGACATCGACACCTACTACGGCACCACCGCCGACGCCAACGGTGTGTACCAGGCGTCCGCGGACAGCCCGTACGCCCAGGACCTCGCGCGCATCGACGCGGCCGCCAGGCGCCAGATCGACCAGGCCGCGCGCAAGGCGCACCACCGCGGCGAGAAGCCCGCGGTCGTCTTCGACATCGACGACACGCTGCTGCTCAGCCTCGACTACGAGAAGCGCTACAACTACACGTACAACTCGACCACCTGGGCCGACTACGTCAACAAGGCCGACCGGCCGGGCGTGTTCGGCAGCGCGGAGCTCGTGCAGTACGCGGCGAGCAAGGGCGTCGAGGTCTTCTACAACTCCGGTCTGAGCGAGGCGCAGCGCACCGCCGCCGTGGAGAACCTGAAGAAGATCGGCGCCGACGTCAACCTCGACACCGCGCACATGTTCCTGAAGGACAAGGCCAACCCGCCGTCCTACCTGAGCGCCTGCGCCACCCCGGGCACCTGGACCTGCACCACCGTGCAGTACAAGTCCGGCACCCGCAAGCACATCGAGGACGACCTCGGCTACGAGATCGTCGCCAACTTCGGCGACCAGTACTCGGACCTGGACGGCGGCTACGCGGACCGCACGTACAAGCTGCCGAACCCGACGTACTTCGTGTCGTAGTCAGAAAGGCGGCAACCCTTTCCGGCCACGGCGTCGACTGGGAGACAGAAACGGGCCGGGGCGGCCCCTCCGGCCCGTTTCGCTCCCCCTCGTCAGTACGCCCCGCCAGGGGCGTCAAGGAAAGGAACGGCCAGTGCGCTTCAGCACCGGACGCCACCGCAGGACGCGTACCCTCTCGATCGCCGCGGCGGTGGCCGTCGCCGCGGGCGCGAGCGGCGTCTACCTCGGCCTGTCGAACGGCGGTGCCCAGGCCGCCACCAGCACGGTCACCGTCTCCACCACCGCACAGCTGGAGTCGGCCGTCGCGGGCGCCGCCGCCGGTACCGTCATCCAGGTGCGCGCGGGCACCTACTACCCGACCGCCACCCTCAAGTCGACGGCCAGCGGCACGGGTTCCGCCCGCATCACCCTTGAGGCCTACGGCAGCGAGAAGGTGAAGATCGACGGCTCCAAGCTGCCCGCCGGCTCCTGGCTCACCGGGATCTACGGCAGCTACTGGACCGTGCGGAACCTGACTTTCCAGAACTCCCCGGCCCAGGGCTTCGTCGTCACCTCGTCCACGGGCGGGATCTTCAAGAACCTCGTCACCGCGAACAACGGCGACTCCGGGTTCACCCTGCGCGGCGACAACACCGTGAACAACCTCGTGCAGAACCTGGACAGTTACGGCAACTACGACAAGGCCGGGCACGGGCAGAACGCCGACGGCATCGCCATCAAGTTCGGTTCGGGCACGGGCAACAAGGTGACCGGCGCGCGCCTCTACAACAACTCGGACGACGGCCTGGACCTCTGGCAGTTCTCCTCGCCGGTCAGGATCGAGCACAGCTGGGCCTTCGGCAACGGCAAGAACCGGTGGAACGACTCCGCGTTCGAGGGCAACGGGAACGGGTTCAAGCTGGGCGGTGGCGGCGTCGCCGTCGCGCATGTCGTCAACGACGACGTGTCCTGGGACAACACGCTCAACGGGTTCACCGAGAACTCCAACACCGGCGCGATCGTGCTGAACCGGAACACGGCGTACGCGAACGGCGAGGCCGGGTTCTTCTTCCGGACCAGCAAGTCGCGGCTGGCGCGGAACCTGTCGGTGAGCAACAAGGGCGGCAAGGCCACGCTCGGCTCCGCCACGGTCTCCGCCGCGAACAACTGGGACAGCGCAGTGAGCGCGCCGGCCTTCAAGTCGACGGACGCGACGACCGCGTACGGGGCCCGGGGCTCCGACGGCTCGCTGCCCGCCACGACCTTCCTGACCACGGGGTCCACCGCCATCGGGGCGACCATGGACTGAGGCCGCCGAGGGTTTTGGCCCCGGCTCACGGTTCCCCGCGCCCCTGCCGCTTCTTCTGGGGGCACGGGGAACCGTGTCCGTGCGGCCGCCCAGGAGGCCTGTTCCCGGACCTCACCGCCGGGGGTCGAGCCACCGCCCTCGCGACCGCCGGGGCGAGCCGGTTCGCCGCAGTACGGCCGGGCTCGCCCGTCACTTCCCGGTTGCCGCCGGCGGGGAAAAGGTTGCCGTGTCCGCGGAACTTCTCTACGAGTCGCCGTCGGCTGTCGTGTGCGTCGCGAAGTCGCCGGTCACCGCGTACTGCTTGCCGTCCGCGCCGCCCGTGATCGTGTAGCTGTCCTTCTTGGCGTCGCGGCCGCCCTGCCGGTGGTTGTACTGGCCCGCGAACACCCACTCGCCGACGGCGACCTTGCTGCCCGGCTTGAGCGTCCACGTGTAGACCAGGAACCCGTCCTGCTCGGCCACCGTCTGCGTGAAGTCGCTCTCCGGCAGCGAGCGCCAGGCTCCGGTGTCGGACACCCCGCCGGTCTGGGCGACCTTCAGCCGGACGGTGAGCGAGGTCAGTTGCCGCGAGGTCTTCAGGGTCACGTCGGACTGGGCCCAGAAGTCGTTGCTGTGCGGGTCCACCGAGCCGTCCGACCACAGCGGGCCGTCCTCCTCGCCCTTCGCGACGGGCGTGACCGGGGTGGCGGAGGCCTTCGGGGTCGACGAGGGCGTCGCACTCGCCCGGGGGGAGGCGGACGTGCTGGGGGCCGGCGGGGCGGCCGAGTGGGAGGGCGGGCGCGAGGTGGCGTCCGGGGACCCGGAGGGCGCCGGAGACACGGCGACCGTCTTCTCGGTGGGCGTGTCCTTCACGGCCGAGGCGACCGCGTAGCCGCCGACTCCGAGGACCGCCGCGACCGCGGCCGTGGCGCTGACCACCCGGACCCAGCCGAACACGGGCGGCAGGGTGGCGCGATGACTGGAGCGGGCCTGCGGTGCCATGCCCCGCTCGATCCGGGCCAGGATGCGGGCGCGGTCCGGTTCGTGCGCCTCGGCCGCCTCGTGCAGCCGGGCGCGCAGCTCGTCGTGCACGTCCTGCTGCCTCATCGGTTCCTTCCTCCGCTCTGACCGGCGCGCGGCGCCATCGCCGCGTGCACCCGCTGCGGAACACCCTGGTCGCCCAGGAGCTTCTGCAGCTCGGCCATGCCCTTCGACGTCTGGCTCTTAACCGTACCCACCGAGATTCCCAGGGCGAGAGCGGTGTCCTTCTCCGACAGGTCGAACGCGTGTCGAAGCACCACACACGCCCGTTTGCGGAAGGGCAGGCGGCGCAACGCCCCCTGGACGTCCACCACCCCGGCGACATCGGGGTTCTCGGTCTTCTCCTCGCGCTGCGACCAGAACAGGGCGATACGGCGCCGCTCGCGCACGGCGCTGCGGATGCGGGTGCGGGCCAGATTGGCGACGACACCCCGGGCGTAGGCCACCGGGTGGTCGGCCGCGCGCACCCGGTCCCAGCGGTGCCAGAGGGCCAGCAGCGCGTCGGCCGCCAGGTCGTCGGCCGCGTCGGACTCACCGGTCAGCATGTAGGCGAGGCGGGAGAGCTCCGCGTAGTGGCGTTCGAAGAAGGCATGGAACTCCACGGAGGCGGCGTCGTCGACGACTGTGCCCACGGGTGACCTCTTCTGTCGGGTGCTTCTGGCAGGGTGTTTGTGTCATGCAGATGACATGTGAACGTCCGGAGAGACGTTTCGGCGAGATCCGGAGCGTAGCAGTGGTCATTTCGTGTGCTTCGTACGGGGGTTCGGTGTGCCGAGCCTGATTCCGTAACACGGGGAAAACCTGAAACTGGTTCAACGCGGGAACAATCCAGCCAGCATCCGCGCACGAACGCTCAGTCGACGAGGAGTACGACCATGTCCGAGACGCAGAAGGTGGTCCCGCCGCGCGGCGCGGCGCCACCTGCCGGGAACAGCGTCGACCGGTTCTTCAAGATCTCCGAACGGGGGTCCACCTTCGGCCGGGAGATACGCGGCGGCTTCGCCACGTTCTTCACCATGGCCTACATCCTTGTCCTGAACCCCATCATCCTCGGCAGCGCCAAGGACAAGTTCGGCCACAGCCTCGACACCGGCCAACTCGTCACCGCCACCGCGCTGGTGGCCTGTGTGATGACGATCATCATGGGGGTCGGCGGCAACCTGCCCCTCGCCATCGCCGCCGGTCTCGGCCTCAACGCCGTCGTGGCCTTCCAGTTGGCGCCGCTGATGAGCTGGTCCGACGCGATGGGCCTGGTCGTCCTCGAAGGCCTGCTGATCTGCGTGCTCGTGGTGACCGGCCTGCGCGAGGCCATCATGAACGCGATCCCGCAGCAGATGAAGCAGGCGATCGGCGTCGGCATCGGCCTGTTCATCGCGTTCATCGGCTTCGTCGACGCGGGCTTCGTCAGCCGGATCCCGGACGCCGCGCAGACCACGGTGCCGGTGCAGCTGGGCGCCGTCGGCCGGCTCACCGGCTGGCCCGTACTCGTTTTTTGTCTTGGCGTGCTCCTGACCATCGCGCTGGTCGCCCGCAAGGTGAAGGGCGCGATCCTGATCAGCATCGTCACCATGACCGTGGTCGCGATCGTCATCGACTCGGTCGCCGACATCAAGAGCTGGGGCCTGACCACGCCGAAGGTCCCCGACAAGATCGTGGACGCTCCCGACTTCGGGCTCGTCGGTCACTTCAGCCTGTTCGGCGGCTTCGCCAAGGCCGGTGTGCTCACCGCCGTGCTGCTGGTCTTCACCCTGATCCTGTCCGACTTCTTCGACGCCATGGGCACGATCGTCGGCATCAGCGCGGAGGCCGGGCTGCTCGACGACAAGGGGCAGGTGCCGGGCATCGGGCGGGTGCTGTTCATCGACGGCGCGGCGGCCGTGGCCGGCGGCATCGGCTCGGCCTCCTCCAACACCGCGTACATCGAGTCGGCGGCGGGCGTGGGGGAGGGGGCCCGCACCGGCTTCGCCAACCTGGTCACCGGCGGCCTGTTCGGGCTCTCGCTCTTCCTCACCCCGCTGCTGACCATCGTCCCGCTGCAGGCGGCGGCGCCCGCGCTGATCGCCGTGGGCTTCCTGATGATGACCCACGTCAAGCACATCGACTGGGACAAGTACGAGATCGCCATCCCGGCGTTCCTGACGATCGCCGCGATGCCGTTCACCTACTCCATCACGGACGGCATCGGGGCGGGCTTCCTGTCGTACGTCGTGATCAAGGCGGTGCTGGGGAAGGCGAAGGAGGTCAACTGGCTGCTGTGGGTGGTCTCGGCGCTGTTCCTGGTGTACTTCGCGATTGATCCGGTGGAGCAGGTGCTGGGCGTGAAGTAGAGCGCCCCGTAAGGGGCGCGGGGCGGTAGTCGATATGCGGCTACCGCCGCGCGGGCGCGACCAGCCACGACGAAAGCCGCAGCCGATCGCGCAGAGAACCGCTCAATTCTTCAGAGCCGCCTGCATCATCGCCTTGGCCACCGGCGCCGCCAGGCCGTTGCCGCTGACCTCGGAGCGGGCCGCGTCGGACTGCTCGACCATCACCGCCACGGCGACCTCCTTGCCCGTGCTGTCGGACTTGCCGTACGACGTGAACCAGGCGTACGGCGTCTTGCTGTTGTTCTCGCCGTGCTGGGCCGTGCCCGTCTTGCCGCCCACGGTCACGCCGTCGATCCGCGCGTTCGTGCCCGTGCCGTCCTCGACGACCGTCTGCATCGCGGACTGCAGCTGCTCGGCGGTCGAGGAGCTGACGATCTCCTTGCTGCTCGCCTCGTCGTCGTAGTTCTTCAGCACGTCGCCGCCGCTGTCGGTGATCTGCGAGACCATATGCGGCGAGACCAGCTTGCCGCCGTTGGCTATGGCGGCCGACACCATGGCCATCTGGAGCGGGGTCGCCGTGACGTCGAACTGGCCGATGCCGGACAGGCCGGTCTGGGCCTTGTCCATGTCCTTGGGGTAGACGCTGGTGTAGGCGCGCACCGGCACGTCCAGCTTGTCGTCGTTGAAGCCGAACTTCTCGGCCATCGCCCGCACCTTGTCCTGACCGAGGTCGACGGCCATCTTGCCGAAGACGTTGTTGCAGGAGAAGCGCAGGGCGGTGCGGATCGAGGCGTCCTCGCAGGGCGCCGAGGTGTTCTCGTTCTTGAGCGGGGTCGTCGTGCCCGGCAGGGTGTACGGGTCGGGGCTGTCGGTCTTCGTGTCGACGTTCGCGTAGAGGCCGTCCTCCAGGGCCGCCGCCGCGACCACCAGCTTGAAGGTCGAACCCGGCGGCAGCGGCTGGCGCAGCGCCCGGTTGGTGAGCGGCTTGTCGCTGTCGGCGTTCAGCTTCTTCCAGGCCGTGCCGGCGGTGTTGGCGTCGGTGAGCGAGGAGGGGTCGTACGACGGGGTCGACACCACCGCCAGGATCTTGCCGGTCTTCGGGTCCATGGCGACGGCCGCGCCCTTGTTGCCGCCGAGCGCCTTGTACGCCGCCTTCTGGACGGCCGGGTCGATCGTCGTGATCACGTCACCCGGGTCGGCGCGCCGGTCGGTGACCGTGTCCATGGCGGTCTTGAGCCGGGTGTCGGTGCCGTTGAGCAGGTCCTGGTAGATGCCTTCCAGCTGGGTCGGGGCATAGCTCTGCGAGGCGTAGCCCGTCACCGCCGCGTACAGCTTTCCGTCCGTGTACGTGCGCTTGTACTTGAGGTCGCTGTTGCCCGAGGACCTGGTCGAGCCGGTGATCGCCTCACCGGCCACGATGATGTTCCCGAGCGGCTGTGAGTACGTCTCGATGACGTTGCGCCGGTTGTGCGTGTCGTCCGCGAGGGCCTGTCCGTCGTAGAACTGCACCCATGTCGCCCTGACCAGCAGGGCGAGCACGAGCAGCAGTGCGAAGACGGACGCCCGCCTGATCGTCTTGTTCATCCCGCTCAGACAGACGAGCGAAGGCGGGGTGTTCGTTCCCGTGGAGCCGATTTCTCATCGTTCGCTCATGCGAGGGACGACCGCCTCACAGCCTGCGCGTCGCCAGCGTGAGGCGGTCCCGCGCGTCGAACAGGGCGTCCTTGATCATCTGTTCGTGGGCGGGGGTGAGGCGGGCCACCGGGACCGAGCAGCTGATCGCGTCGCGGGCCGGGGTGCGGTACGGGATCGCCACGCCGAAGCAGCGCAGCCCCAGCGTGTTCTCCTCACGGTCGATCGCGAAGCCCTGCTCACGGATCTGGTGGAGCTCCTCGATGAGCTTCTCGCGGTCCGTGAGGGTGTGCTCGGTGAGTGCCGGGAGGGTCTCCGGCAGCAGCTTGCGGACCTGCTCGTCGGTGTGGGTGGCGAGCAGCGCCTTGCCGAGGGATGTGGAGTGCGCGGGCAGGCGGCGGCCGACCCGGGTGAAGGGGCGCAGGTAGTGCTGGGACTGGCGGGTGGCCAGGTAGACCACGTTGGTGCCGTCCAGGCGCGCCAGGTGGATGGTCTCCGTGGTGTCGTCGGAGAGCCGGTCCAGGGTCGGACGGGCCGCCGCGACCACCTCGTCGCCGTCGATGTACGAGGTGCCGACCAGCAGCGCCCGCACCCCGATGCCGTACCGGGTGCCGGTCGCGTCCGTCTCCACCCAGCCCAGCTCCACCAGCGTGCGCAGCAGCATGTAGAGGCTGGACTTGGGATATCCGACGGCCTCCTGGACCGCCGCGAGGGAGTGCATACCGGGCCGGCCGGCGAAGTACTCGAGCAATTCCACGGTCCGCACCGCGGACTTGACCTGCGCCCCGCCGCCTGTCTCGCCTGCCGACATCGCCCTTGACCCCTTCGTTGGACGAGAAACTGAAGTTATAGTCTCCAACACATATTCATCATCAGAGACAGCGTTCAGTATATCGAACATCCCTGGTGAATGACCCGGATACTGCGGCACTAACGCAATACATGGAGGGACCCGCGGTGGCAGCAGCACCAGTCTGGAGTGTCGACCCGCGCACCGGGAAGCAGCGTGAACAGGTTGCGGTGGAGGCCACAGCCGAAGAGGTGGACGCCGTCGTCACGGCCGCGCACGCCGTACGCGGTTCCCTCGCCGACCGCACCGTCCGCGCCGCCTTCCTGCGCTCGGCCGCCGCCGGACTCGACGCGGCCAAGGACCGGCTGGTCGAGGCCGCCGACGCGGAGACCGCGCTGGGCCCGGTCCGGCTCACCGGCGAACTCGCCCGCACCGTCTACCAGCTGCGGGCCTTCGCGGACATCGTCGACGAGGGCGCCTTCCTCGACGTCATCATCAACCACCCCGACGCCACCGCCACCCCGCCCGTCCCGGACCTGCGCCGCTACAAGGTCCCGCTGGGCGTCGTCGCCGTCTACTCGGCCTCCAACTTCCCCTTCGCGTTCTCCGTCGCCGGCGGCGACACCGCGAGCGCGCTGGCCGCCGGCAACCCGGTCGTCGTCAAGGCCCACCCCGACCACCCGGCGCTGTCCGAACTGGTCGCCAAGGTGCTGCGCCGGGCCGCCGCCGAGCACGGCATCCCGGACGCCGTCCTCGGACTCGTGCACGGCTTCGAGGCCGGCATCGAACTGATCAGGCACCCGCTGGTCGCCGCGGCCGGCTTCACCGGTTCCATCCGCGGCGGACGCGCGCTGTTCGACGCGGCCGCCGCGCGTCCGGTGCCGATCCCGTTCCACGGCGAGCTGGGCTCCCTGAACCCGGTCCTCGTCACGGAGGCCGCGGCCACCGAGCGCGCCGAGGAGATCGGCACCGGGCTCGCCGGGTCGATGACCCTGGGCGTCGGGCAGTTCTGCGTCAAGCCGGGCCTGGTCCTGGTACCGGCCGGTGCCGCCGGTGACGGCCTGGTCAAGTCCCTCACGGACGCGGTCAGCAACACCGACGCGGGGGTGCTGCTCGACCACCGGATGCGGGACAACTTCATCGCCGGGGTCGCCGAGCGCGGCGAACTCCCCGACGTGGACAGCCCGGTGACGCCCGGGGCGGGCGGCGAGCACACCGTCAGCGCGGGGTTCCTCACCGTGCCGGCGAGCCGGCTGGCCGAGGCGGGGTCGTACGACCTGCTCCTGGAGGAGTGCTTCGGGCCGGTGACCGTGGTGGTCCGTTACGAGGACCGGGGCGAGGCGACGGCCGTGCTGTCGCGACTGCCGGGGAACCTCACGGCCACGGTCCATGTCTCCGACGGGGAGGCCGCGGGGGAGGGGCTCGGCGCGGAGATCCTCGCGGAGCTGACGCCGCTGGCCGGGCGCGTGCTGGTCAACGGGTGGCCGACGGGGGTGGCCGTGGCGCCTGCCCAGCATCACGGCGGGCCGTACCCGGCGACGACGTCCACGTCGACCTCCGTGGGCGGGACCGCCATCGAGCGGTGGCTGCGGCCGGTGGCGTATCAGGGGGCGCCGTCGGCTTTGCTGCCGGCGGAGCTGAAGGACGAGAATCCCCTGGGGCTTCCTCGGCGGTTCAACGGGGTTCTGGAGCGGTAGCGCCGTGGGGGTGCGGGTGCGTCGCGGGGTGCCGGTTCGAGGTGGTTGCTCGCGCAGTTCCTCCCCCAGCCTTCGGCCGGGGGTACCCCCAGCGCCCCTTCACGTTGGCTGCCCCTGAGCAAGTCACATTGTTCTGCTGACACAATCCGACCATGGACGTGGAACTTCCCGAACTTCCTTTCCCCCTCCGTACCTATGGGCCCGACGGGCACTGGTTCTATGAGGACGGTGTGCTCACCGGGTGGGCCGGGGCCCGGCAGGACCGGTTCGTCTCGCCGACCGGGGAGGCGCTGGATCCCGCCTCGGACGCGCCCCGGCTGCTCGGGGCGCCCGAAGGGGACTTCCAGCTGATCGCCCGGGTCACCGTCGGGTTCGGTGCCGCCTTCGACGCCGGTGTGCTGTACGTGCACGTCGGCGACCGGGCCTGGGCCAAGCTCTGTCTGGAGAACTCCCCGGACGTGCCCACCGTCTGCACGGTGGTCACCCGGGGGCACTCCGACGACTCCAACGCCTTCACGGTGGAGGGCAGTTCGGTGTGGCTGCGGATCAGCCGGACCGGGCGGGCACTCGCCTTCCACGCCTCCCGCGACGGCAAGAAGTGGGTCTTCGTCCGGCTGTTCACCCTGGGCGGCGAGAAGGAGACGGGTGGCGCGCTGGTCGGCTTCATGACGCAGTCGCCGATGGGAGAGGGGTGCGTGGTGACGTACGACCACCTCGAGTTCAGGACCGACTGGCCGGCCGATCTGCGCGACGGCAGCTGAGCGGGGGCGTCGCGGCGGCACGGAACCGGCGCGGGTCCGGACGCGTCCTCCGTTGCATGATCAGTGACCGTGTGAAGGGACTCCGTGTGATCCGTACGGCGCTGTCCGCGGAGGCGGAGAAGATCGCCGCACTGCACCACCGGGCCCGGTCGACGTACTACCCGGACGGGCTGCCGGACGACGGCATGGACTGGACGGCCGCCTGGCGCTCCGCCGTCGAACGGCCCGACGGGCAGGTGCTGTGCGCGGTCGAGGCGGGCGAGATCATCGGCGTGGCCTCCTTCCGCCCCCCGCAGGGCGCCCCTGCCGAAACGGTCAAGCTGTTCCAGTTCCATGTCGACCCCGGCCGCTGGCGGGCCGGTATCGGCACCGCCCTGCACACCGCCTGTGTGGAGCAGTGGCGGGCCGAGGGCAGGCGGACGGCCGTACTGGACGTGCACGTCGACAACCGGCGGGCCCAGGCCTTCTACGCCCGGCAGGGCTGGGTGCCGGACCCGGAGCAGCCGCCCGCCGAGGACGATCACCACCTCTACCTGCGGTACGCGGTGCGCGGGGAATGAAGCGGACTGGTTGAAGGTTCAGGCAGTTGAGAGGCGTTTTATTCACCACCTGCAACTACCTGGAGAGCCGACAACATGCGCGTCGAGATCTGGTCCGATATCGCTTGCCCCTGGTGCTATGTCGGAAAGGCCCGTTTCGAGAAGGCCCTTGCGGCCTTCCCGCACCGTGACGAGGTCGAGGTCGTGCACCGCTCCTTCGAGCTGGACCCCGGCCGTGCCAAGGACGACGTGCAGCCGGTGCTCGCCATGCTCGGCAAGAAGTACGGCATGAGCGAGGCGCAGGCCCAGGCGGGCGAGGACAACCTGGGCGCGCAGGCGGCCGCCGAGGGTCTCGACTACCGCACCCGGGGCCGTGACCACGGCAACACCTTCGACATGCACCGGCTGCTGCACCTCGCCAAGGCGGAGGGCCGGCAGGACGAGCTGGTCCAGATCCTCTACCGGGCGAACTTCGCCGAGGAGCGGTCCCTGTTCACCGAGGGCCCCGAGCGGCTCGTCGAGCTGGCCGCGGAGGCCGGACTGGACGCGGCGGCCGTGCGCGAGGTGCTCGCCGACCCGGCCGCCTACGCCGACGAGGTCCGCGCCGACGAGCGCGAGGCCGCCGAGCTCGGCGCGAACGGGGTGCCCTTCTTCGTGCTCGACCGGAAGTACGGGGTCTCCGGCGCCCAGCCCACCGAGCTCTTCGCCCAGGCGCTCGGCCAGGCCTGGGACGCGCGTTCCCCGCTGAAGCTCATCGACGAGGGCGGCGCCGAGGCCTGTGGGCCGGACGGGTGTGCGGTCCCGCAGCACTGAGAAAGTCCAGGTCGGGACGGTCGTATAAGCATCGCTTAGCGGTTCCACGTAACAATCCGCAATGGACGGGGGGTTCCGTGGGCCGCAGAGTGGACGCATGGAGACCACGGAGACGTTCGAGAGCCTCGTCCGCGCCGAGTTCACCCCGCAGAGCACCTACCTCAACACCGCCAGCAACGGCCTGCTGCCCGCCCGTACCGTGGCCGCCCTGCACGCGGCGGCGCTGCTGCGGGCCGAGGGCCGGCCGCTGACCTCCCTGTACGAAGACGTGGAGGCGTGCCGGGCCGGGTACGCCCGGCTCGCCGGTGTCCCGCCGACCCGGGTGGCGGTGGGCGCCTCGGTCGCCGCGCACACCGGCGTGATCGCCGCCTCGCTGCCGGCGGGTGCCGAAGTGCTCACCGCCGAGGACGACTTCACCTCCGTACTGAACCCCTTCCACGTCCGCGGCGACCTCAAGGTCCGCGCGGTGCCGCTGGAGCGGATCGCCGAGTCCGTCCGCCCGGGCACCGCCCTGGTCGCGGTCAGCGCGGCCCAGTCGGCGGACGGCCGGATCGCCGACCTGCCCGCGCTGCGCGAGGCCGCCCGCACCCACGGGGCGCGGACCTACGTCGACTTCTCCCAGGCCGCCGGCTGGCTGCCGATGGAGGCCGACGCCTTCGACTTCACCGCGTCCGTCGCCTTCAAGTGGCTGCTCGGCCCGCACGGCGCGGCCTTCCTCGTGGTTCCTGAGGACTTCGGCGGGCTCACTCCCGTGCTCGCGGGCTGGGTCGCGGCCGAGGAGCCGTGGGACAGCTGTTACGGCCCGGTCGCCGAACTCGCTCACTCCGCCCGGCGGTTCGACCTCACCCACGCCCTGTTCACGTGCGCGGGCCTGCGTCGCTCGCTCGACCTGATCGAGGAACTCGGCGTGGCCGCCGTCCACACCCACGACGTGGGCCTCGCCGACCGGTTCCGCGCCGGGCTGGCGCGCCTCGGACACGAGCCGGTGGCCGCTCCCGGCTCCGCGATCGTCTCGGTGCCCGGGCTCGGTGGCCGGCAGCCCGAGCTGAGCCGGGCGGGCATCGAGGTCTCCAACCGGGCCGGGAACCTGCGGGCCGCCTTCCACCTGTACAACACGGCGGCCGACGTGGACCGGCTGCTGGACGTCCTGGCCGGCTGACCGGCGACACGGCCGGGCCGGGACCTCCCGTCCCACACGAGGAGATCCCGGCCCGGCGGCTCACCGAGCGGTCACCTCACCGGCGTGAAGTCCCGCGCGCCGATGAACTCGGGCCGGCGGACCGGCGCCGCGAACGGCTCCACCGCCGCGTTCTCCACGCTGTTGAACACGATGAAGACGTTGCTGCGCGGGAACGGCGTGATGTTGTCGCCGGAGCCGTGCATGCAGTTGCAGTCGAACCAGGTCGCCGAGCCGGCCCTGCCGGTGAACAGCTTGATGCCGTACTCGCCGGCCATGGCGGTGAGCGCCTCGTCGGACGGGGTGCCCGCGTCCTGCATCTGCAGGGACTTCTTGTAGTTGTCCCTGGGCGTGGCGCCGGCGCAGCCCAGGAACGTCTTGTGCGAGCCCGGCATGATCATGAGCCCGCCGTTGGTGTCGTGGTTCTCGGTCAGCGCGATCGAGACGGACACCGCCCGCATGTTCGGCAGGCCGTCCTCGGCGTGCCAGGTCTCGAAGTCCGAGTGCCAGTAGAAGCCGCTGGCGCCGAACCCCGGCTTGACGTTGATCCGCGACTGGTGGACGTACACGTCCGAGCCGAGGATCTGCCGGGCCCGGCCGACCACCCGCTCGTCGTGCACCAGGTTCGCGAAGATCTCGCTGATCCGGTGCACCTCGAAGACGGACCGGATCTCCTGCGACTTCGGCTCGATGATCGAGCGTTCGTCGGCCCGGACCGCCGGGTCGGCGATCAGCCGCTCCAGCTCCCGCCGGTAGACGGTGACCTCGTCGTCCCCGATCAGCTGCTCGACGGCGAGGAAGCCGTCGCGGTCGAACGCCTCCAGCCGGTCCGTGGGGATCGGCCCGGGCGCGCCGGGCGCCGACCAGACGACCGGGTCCTTGCGGGGTACGGCGACCTCGACCGGGCCACGGCTCGGGTACAGGTCGGTGATCGTGGTCATGGTCAGCCCTCCTCCGTCAGCTGGGGGTCCCCCCAGGCATTTGGCTCTGGGGGAGGATAGACGCCGTTCTCGTCGTGGTCCTCCCGCCCGGTGACCGGCGGGTCGAACACGCAGATGCAGCGGAAGTCCTCCTTGACGCGCAGCGTGTGCCGCTCGTGCCCGTCGAGGAGGTACATGGTCCCGGGCGTGATCGTGTACGACGTCCCGGTCTCGCGGTCGGTCAGCTCGGCCTCGCCCTCGACGCAGACGACGGCCTCGATGTGGTTGGCGTACCACATCGACGTCTCGGTGCCCGCGTACAGGATCGTCTCGTGCAGCGAGAACCCGACCCGCTCCTTGGCGAGGACGATGCGTTTGCTCTCCCAGGTACCGGACGCGGACCTCACATGCCGGTCGGTGCCTTCGATTTCCTTGAACGATCGGACGATCACGGTGGTGTACAGCCTCCTTGCTCGGTCTTGGTCAGGCGGTTTCCCGGACGGCCCGGGCGAGGATGCTCAGCCCCTCGTCCAGCTCCTCCGGGGTGACGGTCAGGGCGGGCAGCAGCTTGACGACCTCGCTCTCCGGCCCCGACGTCTCGATGAGCAGCCCGAGTTCGAAGGCGCGCGCGGCGATCCGCCCGGCTCGCTCCTTGTCGTGGAACTCCAGGCCCCACACCAGGCCTCGCCCCCGGTACTCGCGCACGTCGGCGAGGTTCTCCTCGACGATCGCGATGAGCCCCCGCTCGATCTGCTCGCCCTTGGTCCGGGTCTGCTTCTCCATCGCCGGGCCGTCGCTCCAGTAGCTCTCCAGGGCGGCGGTCGCGGTGACGAAGGCGGGGTTGTTGCCGCGGAAGGTGCCGTTGTGCTCGCCCGGCTCCCACACGTCCAGCTCGGGCCGGAACAGGCACAGCGACATCGGCAGCCCGTACCCGCTGATGGACTTGGACACGGTGACGATGTCCGGGACGATCCCCGACTCCTCGAAGGAGAAGAAGGCACCGGTGCGTCCGCAGCCCATCTGGATGTCGTCGACGATCAGCAGCATGTCCTGCCGCTCGCACAGCGCCTTCAGCGCGCGCAGCCACTCGGGCCGGGCGACGTTGATGCCGCCCTCGCCCTGCACGGTCTCCACGATCACCGCGGCCGGCTTGTTGAGCCCCGACCCCTGGTCCTCGAGGAGCCGCTCGAACCAGAGGAAGTCCGGCACGGTCCCGTCGAAGTAGTTGTCGAACGGCATCGGCGTCCCGTGCACCAGCGGGATCCCGGCGCCGGCCCGCTTGAAGGCGTTGCCGGTGACGGCGAGCGAGCCGAGGGACATCCCGTGGAAGGCGTTGGTGAACGACACGATCGCCTCGCGCCCCTTCACCTTCCGGGCGAGCTTGAGCGCCGACTCCACGGCGTTGGTCCCTGTCGGCCCCGGGAACATGACCTTGTACGGCAGGTCGCGCGGCCGCAGCACCAGGTCCTGGAACGTCTGCAGGAACGACCGCTTGGCCGTGGTCGACATGTCGAGGCCGTGGGTGACCCCGTCGCGTTCCAGGTAGTCGAGCAACGCCCGTTTCAGCACAGGGTTGTTGTGGCCGTAGTTGAGCGACCCGGCGCCGGCGAAGAAGTCCAGGTACGCGTGTCCGTCCTCGTCGTACATCCGGCTGCCCCGGGCACGGTCGAAGACGGTCGGCCAGCCGCGGCAGTAGCTGCGGACCTCGGACTCCAGGGTCTCGAAGATACTCAGGTCGGGCTGGATGATGGTCACGGTAGGGCTCCTCAGTGCGATGTGGGGGTCAAGGGGCCGATGCGGTACAGGACTTCGGGGTCGTGCGGACCGTCGGGGAACTCGCCCGCCTCGAACAGCACCGAGCGCTCCAGGGTGGCGCCGTGCCGGGCGGCGTACGAGGTGAACAGGCGCTCCGAGGCGGTGTTGCCCGGCGTGATGGTGGTCTCGACGGCGGTGAGCGGCCGGTCGGCGGCCACCTGGGCCGTGAGGCCGTCCAGCAGCCGCGCCGCGATACCGCGTCCGCGCTGCGCGGCGTCCACGGCCACCTGCCAGACGAGCAGGGTGTCCGGCCGGTCCGGCCGGGTGTACCCGGTCACGAACCCGACGGGCTCACCGTCCGCGCCGCGCGCCACCACCGACGTGCCGGCGAAATCCCGGCACCACAGCAGATAGCTGTAGGAGGAGTTCAGATCGAGGCTTCTCGAATCCTTCGCGATACGCCAGAGAGCGGCGCCGTCGGTCACCAGCGGGCGCTCGACGGTCAGGTCTGCTTGTGGGGCAGTCATGCGGCTTGAATTTAGCGAGGCAAATACAAAAATGCACGGCGGGTGGTCTTGTCAGCTCAACCAGGGGTGCCCTTATGTGCCGATATTTCCCACCACAAACCAGACAAAAAGCCCTGCTATGTGGAGTGTGTCACAGGGTTGAAACCCGGATGAAATCTCCCCTGTTTAGCTCCGCAAAAAGCGGGCAGAAGAACTCGGGTAAGCCATCCACTGAAAGGGAATTCGGAATTGCTCTGAATTCAGGCTCCGGTAACGCCGTCGATACCCTCGCGCAGGATGTCGGCGTGCCCGTTGTGCCGCGCGTACTCCTCGACAAGATGCACGAACACCCACCGCAGACTGACCTCGACACCGTCCAGCGGACCACCGGAGATCCGCCCGGTGTCGTCGAGCGACCGCCCCGCGCACAGCTCCCGCCCCCGCGCGATCTCCCGCCGCCACACGTCCAGCGCCTCGCCGAGCCCGCGCCCGGGGTCGAGCGCGTACCCCGTCTCGTCCTCGTACACCGGAGTCACGTCGAGCCCCGCGAACACCCGCTGGAACCAGTTCCGTTCGACCTCGGCGAGATGCTGCACCAGCCCCAGCAGCGTCAGCGCGGACGGCGCCGCCGACGCCGTCCGTACCTGGGTGTCGTCCAGGCCCGAGCACTTCAGGGCGAGGGTCGCCCGGTGGTAGTCCAACCAGCTTTCCAGCATGGGGCGTTCGGCGCCGGTCAGGAGCGGGAAGGGGCGGCCGTCCGGGAGGGTGCTGGGCGTCTCGGTGGTCATGGGGGCAGGGTGGCACGGACGGCCGCGGTGCCACCCGCCGCTTTTCGGCCCCTATCGCCAGGCGGACTCCGCCGCGCGCCGGGCGCCCTCCAGGTCCACGGTCAGGCCCTGCTTCGCGAGGCCCGCGCCGAGGGCCGCCAGGCTCGACTGCACCGCGCCCACCGTGGCGTCCACCCCGTAGTGGTTGACCCGGATCATCTCCCCGGCCAGGGCGCCGCCGCCGGCGGCCAGCGGGAGGGTGCCGTCGCTCGCCAGGGCCTCGGCGACCAGCTCCGAGGCCACCACGCCGGCCGGCACCCGCAGGGTCGTGGCGACCGGCGCCGCGTCGGACTCCTCGTGGACGTACGGCGCCAGGCCGCCGCCGAGGGCCACCGCCCCGGCCCGGGTGGCCAGCGCAGCCGTACGGTGCCGCCGCATCACCGTCTCCAGGCCGTCCGCCTCGATCCGCTCCACGCACGCCTCGAGGGCCAGCATCTCCAGCTGGGCCGGCGCGTGCAGCAGCACCTTGCGGCCGCCGTCGACCCAGCGCTCCTTCCAGTCCGGCAGGGAGAGGTAGGAGCGGCGCGGGGCGTGCGGGTTCGCCGCCATCCGGGCCCAGGCCCGCTCGCTGACCGACACCGCCGAGACGCCGGCCGGCCCGCCCATCGCCTTCTGTGCCCCGATCACGCACAGGTCCACACCCCACGCGTCCGGCAGCACCGGCTCCGCCCCGACCGAGGCGACCGCGTCGAGGTAGAAGAGGGCGCCCTGCTCCCGTACCGCCTCGCCGATCTCCGCGACCGGGTTGGTGTTGCCGGTGGCCGCCTCCGCGTGCACCAGGGAGACGAAGTCGATCTCCGGGTGCTCGGCGAACGCCTCCCGGATCTGTGCGGCCGTCACCGCCGTGTGGAACGGCACGGCGAGGTCGATCACGGTCGCGCCGCAGTCCCGCAGCCAGTTCCCGAAGGTCTGCCCGTACGGGCCGGTGATCACGTTCAGGGCGACCGTTTCCGGCCCCGCCGTCGCCCGGATCGCGCCCTCCAGGGGCAGCAGCGCCTCGCCCTGCATGATCACCACGTCCTGGCGGGTATCCAGCAGCCGGGCCACCCGGTCCTCGATCGCGGCGAAGTGCGCGGCGCTCAGCGGGGGCAGGTCGAGGAAGGGGTGGGTCACGGCGGTGCTCTCTTCGGTCGGGACGGGGGAGATCCAGATGAGCGTAACCGCAGGGGGATCACCGGCCCTGACCGGCGACTTCTTAGGCCGGACGGCTCCACGGCCATCGGTTTGATTTGAGAGACCCAAACATCTCCTTATAATCGGAACCCGCAGAACCGGAACACAAAGCTCCCCCACAGACTTCTGGAGGTCTCGTGACCACGCTCCTCGGGCGCCGCCGGGCTCGCGCCCTGGCCGCCGTCACCGCCGCGGCCGGGCTGGCCCTCGTGGCCGGCTGCACGTCGAGCGGCAACGGCTCCAGCGCCTCCAGAACCGCCGCCGGCGGGGTCGAACTCGTCAAGGCCGGCCAGCTCACCACCTGCACCCACCTGCCCTACCCGCCGTTCCAGTCGGAGATCGACGGCAAGGTGCAGGGCTTCGACGTGTCGATGATCGACCTCGTCGCCAAGAACCTCGGCGTGAAGCAGCAGATCCTCGACACGCCCTTCGAGAACTTCAAGACCGGCGCCTTCCTCAACTCCGGCGAGTGCGACCTGGCCGCGGCCGGTATGACCATCACCGCCGAGCGCAAGAAGAACGTCGACTTCTCCGACCCCTACTTCGACGCCACCCAGGCCCTCCTCGTCGCCAAGAACAGCGGCATCACCTCGCTGGCCGACGCCAAGGCCAAGAAGGCCCGGCTCGGTGCCCAGGCCCAGACCACCGGCGAGGACTACGCCAAGGCGCAGGGCTTCGACCCGGTCTCCTTCGAGTCCTCCGACGCCGTCCTCAACGGCCTGCGCACCGGCCAGGTCAAGGCCGTCATCATCGACTACCCGGTGGTCCAGGGCTGGCTGAAGGACAAGGCCAACGCGAACGCCTTCCTGCTCGCCGGCAACATCAACACCGGCGAGCAGTACGGCTTCACGGTGAAGAAGGGCAACACCAAGCTGCTCGCCGCGATCAACAAGGCGATCTCCGACGCCAAGGCCGACGGCACGTACAAGAAGCTCTACGAGAAGTGGATCGGCCCCTACGACGCGTCCGCGGCCTCCCCCTCCGCGTCATGACCGCTGCGGACACGGAACTCCAGCCCCGCAGGAAGGGTCTGACCCGGAGTCAGAAACGCAGCCTGTCGCGCGGGGTGCAGTACGTCGTCTTCGTCGCCGCCGTGATCGCCTTCGCGGTCGGCGCCGACTGGGGGCGGCTGCAGAACCAGTTCGCCCAGTGGGACATCGCCAAGCAGATGTTCCCGGACGTCATCACGCTGGCGCTGAAGAACACCGTGCTCTACACGGTGTCAGGGTTCGTCTTCGCCCTGGTGCTGGGCCTGGTGGTCGCGCTGATGCGGCTGTCGTCCGTCGCCCCGTACCGCTGGGTCGCCGGCGTCTACATCGAGATCTTCCGCGGCCTGCCCGCCCTGCTGATCTTCATCTTCATCGGCGTGGCGGTCCCGCTCGCCTTCCCGGGCACGGAGATCGTCGGCGGTACCTACGGCAAGGCCGCCATCGCGCTCGGCCTGGTCGGGGCCGCCTACCTGGCGGAGACGTTCCGCGCGGGCATCCAGGCGGTGCCCAAGGGACAGCTGGAGGCGGCCCGTTCGCTGGGCTTCTCGCCCACCCGGGCCATGGTCTCGATCATCATCCCGCAGGCCTTCCGGATCATCCTCCCGCCGCTGACCAACGAGTTCGTGATCCTCTTCAAGGACTCCTCCCTGGTCCTGCTCCTCGGAGTCACCCTGGAGGAGCGCGAACTGTCCAAGTACGGCCGCGACCTGGCCAGTACGACCGCCAACTCCACGCCGATCCTCGTCGCCGGCCTGTGCTACCTGCTGGTCACGATCCCGCTCGGCTTCGTCGTACGCCGCATGGAGGCGAACGCCCGGAAGGCCGTGAAATGAGCCGACCCGAGATCGAGGTGAAGGGCCTGCACAAGTCCTTCGGCGACAACGAGGTGCTGCGCGGCATCGACCTGGAGATCGGCCAGGGCGAGGTCGTGTGTGTCATCGGCCCGTCCGGCTCCGGCAAGTCCACCCTGCTGCGCTGCGTCAACCTCCTGGAAGAGCCCACCCAGGGCCAGGTGTTCGTAGGCGGCACGGAGTTGACGGACCCCGACGTCGACATCGACGCCGTCCGCCGCCGGATCGGCATGGTCTTCCAGCAGTTCAACCTCTTCCCGCACCTCACCGCCACCGAGAACCTCACGCTGCCGCAGCGCCGGGTGCTGCGCAGGGACAAGGCGACGGCGGCACGGGTCGCCGCCGAGAACCTCGCCCGCGTGGGCCTCTCCGAGAAGGCGGACGCCTACCCCGCCTCCCTCTCCGGCGGCCAGCAGCAGCGCGTGGCCATCGCCCGCTCCCTCTCGATGGGCCCCGAGGTGATGCTCTTCGACGAGCCGACCTCGGCCCTCGACCCGGAGCTGGTCGGCGATGTCCTCGCGGTGATGCGGATGCTGGCCCAGGAGGGCATGACCATGATGGTCGTCACCCACGAGATGACCTTCGCCCGCGAGGTCGCCGACCGGGTCGTCTTCATGGACGGCGGGGTGATCGTCGAGGACGGCACCCCCGACCGGGTCATCGGCGCCCCCACCCACGACCGCACCCGCCACTTCCTCTCCCGGCTCCTCGACCCGGCCATGGCCCAGGTGGAGGAGACCCCGGACCAGCCCTAGGCGGGGCCGGGCCGGAGCCGCTGTCAGTGCCGTGTGCGAGGGTTCCGCGACGAACACAGAGCACCTGGAACAGGGTTGGGAAGAGACCGTCGCCCTGTTCGAGCGGCGCGGGCTGCCCGAGTCGTCGTACGAGAACCTCGACGAGGAGTCGTACGACATACTCCCCGGCCCGCTCACGGTCCCGGGTGAGCTGGACCTGGACGCCCTGGAGACCTCCGGCACCGGAGTGGTGGTCGACGGTGACCTGACCGTCGGGGGCAACATCGTCAACGTCGACGACGGCTGCCCGGCGCTGATCGTCCTGGGCGACCTGCGGGCCAGGGTGACCATCCTGTCCGGCGAGTTCAGCCCCGAACTCGTCGGCGGCACCCTGCACGGCGCCGTCGTCGCGCCGGCCTACCTCGACCTCGCCCAGGACGTCGACCCCGCCTCGGTCCTCGTCCCCGAGGTGCTCCGCGCGGACGGCGAGGACTGCCCGCGCGGCTTCGACGCCCCGCGCGTGCACGGCGGTCGGCTGCTGAGCCGTATCGATGAGGGGCTCCCCGTCGTCCTAGGCTGAGGCCCATGAGCGATCAAGCGGTGCTGCACGTGAAGGGCCGGGTCCTTGCGGGGCCCGAGGACGTCCGCGACGAACTGTGGGTGGTGGGCGGTCGGATCTCCTACGACCGTCCCCTCGCCGCCCGTGACATCACGACCGTCGAGGGCTGGGTGCTGCCCGGACTCGTCGACGCCCACTGCCATGTCGGCCTCGGCACGCACGGCCCGGTCGACGCGGCGACCGCCGAGAAGCAGGCCCTCACCGACCGCGAGGCGGGCACCCTGCTGATCCGGGACGCCGGATCGCCCTCCGACACCCGCTGGGTCGACGACCGCGAGGACCTGCCGAAAATCATCCGGGCCGGCCGGCACATCGCGCGCACCCGCCGCTACATAAGGAACTTCGCCCACGAGATCGAGCCGGAGGACCTGGTCGCGTACGTCGCCGAGGAGGCCCGGCGCGGCGACGGCTGGGTCAAGCTGGTCGGCGACTGGATCGACCGCGACCTCGGCGACCTGGCCCCCAGCTGGCCCCGGGACGCGGTGGAGGCGGCGATCGCGGAGGCGCACCGGCTCGGCGCCCGGGTCACCGCCCACTGCTTCGCCGAGAACTCCCTCCAGGACCTGGTCGAGGCCGGCATCGACTGCATCGAGCACGCGACCGGCCTCACGGACGACCTGATCCCCCTCTTCGCCGCCCGGGGCGTCGCCATCGTCCCGACCCTTGTCAACATCGCCACCTTCCCGCAGCTCGCGGCGGGCGGCGACACCAAGTTCCCGCAGTGGTCCGCGCACATGCGCCGGCTCCACGAGCGCCGCTACGACACCGTCCGGGGCGCCTACGACGCCGGCATCCCGGTGTACGTCGGCACGGACGCCGGCGGCTCCCTCGCGCACGGCCTGGTCGCGGCCGAGGTGGCCGAGCTGGTGACCGCCGGGATCCCGCCCCTCGACGCGCTCGCGGCGACCAGTTGGGCGGCCCGCGCCTGGCTCGGCAGGCCAGGGCTGGAAGAGGGCGCACCGGCGGACCTGGTGGTGTACGAGAGCGACCCGCGCGCCGACGTGCGCGTCCTCGCGTCCCCCCGGCGGGTGGTGCTGAACGGGCAGGTCGTGGAGTAAGGGAACTCCTGTGCCGGTCGGTTCGAATAGATTCACGGAAAGTCCACTAATGAGTGAAGTAACGCAGGATTGCTGCCCGTTCACCCACAGTGCGTAATTCTTGGCGGGTCCCGAGCAAGTTTCCTCTGGGGGTCCCACCACAGTGAACAGCGACACCTTCCGCATGCCCGCACGCCGTCTCGCGACCGTCGCGACGGCCACGGCCCTGGTCGCCGGTCCCGCGGCCCTGGCCGGCGCGGGCACCGCGCACGCCACCGCCGACCACGGTCGCGCGAGCGCGGCCGTCCTCCGCACCGGCCTGGACGTCTCCCTCCTGAACAAGACCGTGAACGTCCCGCTCGCGGTCTCGCTGAACGAGGTCCGGGCACCGCGGAGCGCCGACCGGACCGCGCTGACCGCCACCCTCGACGGAGTCGACGACGGCAAGCCGTTCAACGTCCTCGGCGCGGACGTCGCCGCCGCGAAGGCGACCGTCTCCGACACCCGCGCCGAGGGCTCCGTCCACCTCGCCCACGCCCGGCTGCACCTGCCCGGCCTGCCCCTGCTGTCCCTCGTCGAACTCGACACCGTCACCTCCACCGCCACCTGCGAGACCGGCAAGCGCCCCGAGGCCTCCGCCAACGTCCTCGGCGCCGTCACGGTGCTCGGCAAGCGGGTGACCCTCAGCGCGGGCGGCCCCACCGACGTCAAGGTCCCCGGCGTCGGCGAGGTCCGCCTCGACCTCTCCCACCGCGAGACGACCTCCACCACGGCGGCCGCCAGCGCCCTCGAACTCAAGGTCTCCGTGAACCCGCTGAAGCTCAACGTCGCGGACGTGGAGGGGACACTGACCCTGGCGAAGGCCACCTGCCAGACCCCGCCGGCACCGACCGACCCGGCCGACCCCGTCACCGACGTCAAGCCCCAGGGCGCCCCGGCAAAGGAGACCAAGCTCGCGGAGACGGGCGGCAGTTCGCTGACCCCGTACGTGGTCGGAGGAGCGCTGGCGTTGGTGGTGGCAGGCGGAGGAGCGGTAACTCTCACCCGACGGCGCCGATAGCGCCCCGTCAGGGGCGCGGGGCGGTAGTCGATTTGCGGCTGCCGCCGCGCGGGCGCGACCAGCCACGACGCACCCGCACCCGCACCCGCAATCGCACGGCAGCGCGCAGTCCCCCCTCATCTCATCCGCGTATCAACATCAACGCCTGATCGAACGCCTGCAAGAACCCGTTCACCGTCACCCTGTCGCGCACAGCGATCCGCACCCACTCCTCGTCCAGCCCCGGAAACGTGTCCCCCCGCCGCACCGCATACCCCAGCACCCGCAACTGCCGGCGCACGGCGGCCGCCCCCGGTACCCGGACCAGCACGAACGGCCCCTCCGCGGGCCCCGCCACCCGCACCCCCTCCGGCGCGAACTCCTCCAGTCCCGCCACCAGATGGGCCCGGTCGGCCGCCCCCCGGTGCGCCGCGTGCGCGGCCTCCGCCAGCGCCCGCGGCGCCACACACGCCTCGGCCGCCGCCAGCGCCGGTGTCGACACCGGCCACAACGGCTGCGCCCGCTCCAGTTCGGCGACGACCTCCGGTGCCGCCAGCACGTACCCGATCCGCAGCCCGGCCAGCCCCCACGTCTTCGTCAGGCTCCGCAGCACCACCAGCCCGGGCACGTCCGTCCGCCCGGCCAGCGCCTCCCGCTCACCCGGCACCGCGTCCATGAACGCCTCGTCGACCACCAGCGTCCGCCCGGGACGGGCGAGCCGGACGATGGCCTCGGCCGGGTGCAGCACCGACGTCGGGTTGGTCGGATTGCCGATCACCACCAGGTCCGCGTCCTCCGGGACGGCCGCCGGATCCAGCCGGAACCCGTCCGCCGCCCGCAGCAGCACGCGGTCCACGGTGTGCCCGGCGTCCCGCAGCGCCGCCTCCGGCTCGGTGAACTGCGGATGCACCACCACCGGCCGGCGCACCTTCAGCGCCCGCGCCAGCAGCACGAACGCCTCCGCCGCACCCGCCGTCAGCAGCACCCGTTCCACCGGCAGCCCGTGCCGCGCCGCCACCGCCGCCCGCGCCGCCCGCCCGTCCGGGTAGGCCGCGAGACCGCCCAGCGACTGGGCTATCCGCTCCCGCAGCCAGACCGGGGGAGTACCGGTCCGCACATTGACCGCGAGGTCGACGAGCGCGGAACCGGCGTCACGGACCTCGGCGTCGCCGTGGTGGCGCAGATCGTGCTCGCGTCTGGAGCCGCCCTCAGTGCGCATGGGCGTGTCCGCCGTGGTGGTGGTGCCCGTGGTGGTGGTCGTCGTCCGGGTGGAAGTGCGGCTGCTGCGGCAGCCCCACCTTGTCCTCGAAGCCGGGCAGCGCGATCCGGTACACACACGAGTCGCAGTTCATCCGCAGGTCGCCCGCGACCGCCTCCCGGTACCGCTCCATCACCAGGTCGAGCAGCTCCGGCTCGGGCCCGATGACGTCCGCCGACCGCACCTCGACCTCGGGGTGCGCGTCCGCCCAGCCCTCGGCCTGCTGCCGCACCCGGTCCGGCAGGATCCCGGTGAACAGGAAGTAGGGCAGGACGACGATCCGGCGCGCCCCCAGTTTCCGGCACCGGTCGAGTCCGCTCGGCACGTCCGGCGCGGCCAGCGACACGAACGCCGTCTCCACCCCGGCGTACCCGCGCCCCTCCCACAGCAGCCGCGCCGCCTTGTGCACCTCGGCGTTGGCGTCGGGGTCGGTCGACCCGCGCCCGACCAGCAGCACGGTCACGTCCGCCCGGTCCAGCGGGCTGCGCCCCTCGCCGGCGCCGAGTGCCTCGTCCAGCCGCCGCTCGAGGACCGACAGCAGCGCGGGGTGCGGGCCCAGCGGACGGCCGTAGGTGTACGAGATCCCCGGGTGCCGCTCCTTCTCCCGCGTCAGCGCGGCCGGGATGTCCCCCTTGGCGTGCCCGGCGGAGACCAGCATCAGCGGAACGGCGGCGAACCGTCGTACCCCCCGCTCCACCAGCTCGGCGACGGCTTCGCCCAGCGGGGGCGGGGACAGCTCGATGAAGCCGCCCGCGACGGGCAGTTCGGGGTGGCGGCGCCCCAGCTCCCGTACGAAGTCGCGGAACGCCTCGGCCCCGGCGTCGTCCCGGGTGCCATGGCCGGCGATGAGCAGGGCGGGCGGGGTGGTCACAGGTTCTCCTCGGAAGTGGGGTGGTACAGCAGGGCGTTGAGCGCGGCGGCGGCGACCGCCGAGCCGCCCTTCTCGGACACGTTGCTGACGGCGGGCAGCCCGCTCTCCCGCAACGCGGCCTTGGACTCGACCGCGCCGACGAAACCGACGGGCAGGCCGATGACGAGCGCGGGGGAGGCGTCCAGGGTCAGCAACTCCTCCAGCGCGGTCGGCGCGTTGCCGATCACCCACAGGGCGCCGGGCCCGACCTGCTCGTAGGCGAGCCGGATCGCGTGTGCCGAACGGGTCAGGCCGGGACCGGACTCGGCGTCGCGCAGCCGGCACACCGTCTCCCGGCGGGTGATCCCGGCCGCGACCATCTCCACGTCCACGACCACCGGCGCCCCGGCGTGCAGCGCCGCATGCGCCTTCGCCAGGTCGCCCTCGTCGGTCACGAGATCGGTCGCGTACTCCAGGTCGGCGGCGGAGTGGATGACCCGCTCGACCACCGCCCGGGTCAGCGGCGGGAAGTGCGAGGTGTCCAGACGCGCGCGCAGCCGCCGGAAGGACTCCTGCTCGATGGGGTGGACGACTCGGTTCACTTGGCGCCCTCCTCGGACGTCTGCCAGCGGTAGCCGCGCGGGGTGACCATACGTCCGGCGATGTTCCGGGTCGCCGTGTTGCCCACGGTCACCACCGTCATCATGTCGACCCACGCCGGGTCGAGCGCACCCAGGGTGGTCAGTCGGCTCGACTCGTCGGGGCGCGAGGCGTTGCGTACGACGCCGACGGGCGTCGCCGGCGCGCGGTGCTCGGCGAGGATCGCGAGGGCCTTGGGCAACTGCCAGTCACGGCCCCGGGAACGCGGGTTGTAGAACGTCACGACGATGTCCGCCTCGGCCGCCGCCCGCACCCGGCGCTCGATGACCTCCCACGGCGTGTGCAGGTCGGACAGGCTGATCGAGACATGGTCGTGGCCCAGCGGCGCACCCAGGATCGCCCCGGCCGCGAGCGCCGCGGTGACCCCGGGCACGCCGATCACGTCGATGTCGTCCGAGGCTTCGGCGAGCGCCGGCGAGGCCATCGCGTACACGCCCGCGTCCCCGCTGCCGATCAGCGCGACGGCATGCCCGGCCCGCGCCTCGGCGACCGCCGTCCGTGCCCGCTCCTCCTCGGCCCCGAGCCCCGACTCCAGGATCCGGGTACCGGGCCGCAGCAGGTCGCGGATCTGGTCGACGTACTGGTCGAGACCCACCAGCACGGCGGCGCGCCGCAGTTCGGCCGTGGCCCGCGGGGTGAGCAGATCCCGGGCGCCGGGGCCGAGCCCGACGACCGCGAGCCGGCCGCGCGCGGGGCGCCGTACGACGGCGCAGGTCGCCATGGCGGGCCGGCCGTCCGACTTCCGCTTGGGGACCAGCAGTTCACCGCCCCGCAGCAGCGCCGCCGCCTCGGCCACGGAGGGCGTGCCGACGGCGGCGAGGGGCGCGTTTGAGGGGTTGGGGACCCGGACCTCGGCCAGCTCCTCGGCGGAGTGGGTCACCAGCGGGACCCCGAGCCGTGCGGCCGCCTCGACGATCCCGGGTTCGCCGGCCTTGGCGTCGACGGTGGCGAGTTCGGCGATGCTCCGAGGAGACAGCCCCGCGTCCCGCACGGCCGCCTCGATCAGCGTGAGCACCTCGTCGGCGGGGGCGCCCTTGGAGGCGCCGACGCCCACCACGAGGGACGGCGGGCGCAACAGCACCTCGTTCTCGGCGGGTTCGACCGCGCGGTCGGTCAGCCGGACGGTGTACGCGCCCTCCCCGGCCAGCGGCAGCGGGGGCAGCGGCCAGCTCGACTCGGCGCGCAGGGCGACCGGTTCGCCGTCCAGCAGGGCCCGCGACACGGCGGCCACCGAGCCCTCCACGGGGAAGCCGAGGGTGTCCAGCCCCGGCAGGCCGACGGCGTCGGTCGCCGTGGTCACCACCGGCCGCGCGGCCAGCACCTCACCCACCGCCACGGCGAGTTCATTGGCGCCGCCCGCGTGCCCGCCGACCAGCGACACGGCGAACCGCCCGCCCTCGTCGACACAGACCACCCCCGGGTCGGTCGTCTTTCCGCCGAGGAGCGGGGCGATCAGCCGGACCACCGCGCCGGTGGCCAGGAAACACACCAGCTGCTCGCACTCCGCGAACGCGGACCGCACGGCGTCCCCGACGGGACCGTCGTACACCCGCGTACGGTCCGGCCACGCCGCGGCCAGCCGGTCGCGCGCCGCCGCCCCCGCCGCGGTGGCGGAAATGAGGCCGATCACTGGGCAACTCCTTCGTCGGAAACGGGGATTCTGGTTCCCCACAGCAGAAACACGGGATTGGTCGCGGCGAGCCGGGTCACGTCGCCCGGCAGCGGCGCGAGACGGGAGGACTGCAGCAGTACCCCGTCGCAGGAGAACCCGGCACCGGTGAGCGCCTCGCGCGCCGCCGGTACCCGGTCCAGGGCGGCCATCGCGACCACCACCGTCCGCCGGGCGCGCAGCGCGCAGGCGGCGACGATGGCGGGCAGCTCGGCTCCGCCGCCGCCGATGAACACGGCGTCGGGATCGGGGAGCGCGGTCAGGGCGTCCGGTGCCATGTCACACACCACGTCCACGTACACCCCGTGCGCCCGCGCGTTGGCGGCGATCCGCTCCACCCCGTCCGCCGTCTTCTCCACGGCCACGGCGGCGGCGCCGAGCCGCGCGCACTCCACCGCCACGGACCCGGATCCCGCGCCCACGTCCCAGACCAGGTCGCCCAGCCGGGGCCCGAGCCGGGCCAGCGCCAGCGCCCGCACCTCGAACTTGGTGATCATCGAGTCGCGGTGCGCGAACCCGCCCTCGTCCAGGGCCCACCCGGCGGGCCGCGCCGGAGCGCCCGCCACCGTGCGCACCGGACCCAGCGCCCGCGTCCCGTCCAGGCAGAGGACGACGCTCACCGTCGTACCCCAGTCGCGGGCGGCGGCCTCGGCGGGGGTGACCCGCTCCACCCGCTCCCGTTCCGGGTCGCCGAGCGCGCTCGCCACGACGAGCAGCCGGTCCGCCGGCACCGCGGCCCCCAGTTCGGCGGGCCCGGCGCCCGGCCCGGTCAGCACCGCCACCTTCGGATGCGCCCGGCAGACGTTCACCGCCGTCCGCAGCTCCCGTCCGTGGGCGCTGACCACCACCGCGTCGTCCCAGGGCAGCCCGACCCGCGCGAAGGCGGCGGCGACGGACGACACCCCGGCCCGCACATCGAGCCGGTCCGCCCCGAACCGCTCCGCCAGCGCCCGCACGATCCCGAAGAACCCGGGGTCGCCCGAGGCCAGCACGAGCACGGGCCGGTCCTTGCCGACGTACTCCTCGACGATGTCCAGGGCGGGCGCCAGCGGCCCGAGGACGACCCGCTCGGCCCCCGCCGGCAGCCGTACGGCGTCCAGGTGCCGCCGCCCGCCGACGACCAGCTCGGCCCCGGCCACCGCCTCCGGCGGGACGGGCGCGCCCGTCCCGGTACCGATGACCGTGATCACGTACTCGCCCCCCGCTCGCGCAGCGCCTTGCGGGCCTGCGGGTCCGCCTTGCGGAAGCCGTGGAAGTGGCCGGGGTGGTACAGGTGCGAGCGGGTGCCCTCGGCGTCCAGGGCCGGGCCGACCAGGAAGAGGGTGTGCTTCCAGAGCTTGTGCTCCTTGACCGTCTCCTCCAGCGTCTCGATCGTGCACTTCACGATCAGCTCCTCCGGCCAGGTCGCCTGGTAGGCGACGACGACCGGGGTGGACGTCGGATAGCCGCCCTCCAGCAGCTCCCGCACCAGCTGCCCGCTGCGCGCGGCGGACAGGAAGACCGCCATGGTCGTCCCGTGCCGCGCGAACTCCCGCACCTCCTCGCCCGGCGGCATCGGCGTCTTGCCGCCGCCGAGCCGGGTGAGCACCACGGACTGCGCGACCTCGGGGATGGTCAGCTCGCGCCGGGCGATCGCGGCCACGGCCGAGAAGGAGGAGACCCCCGGCACGATCTCGACCTCGATGCCGATCCCGGCACACCGGTCGACCTGCTCCTGCGTGCCGCCCCAGAGCGCCGGATCCCCGGAGTGGATCCTGGCCACCCGCAGCCCCTCCGCCCGGGCCCGCTCGTACACGGCGACGACGTCCTCCAACGACATCGTCGCGGAGTCGAGGATCTCCGCGTCCTCGCGCGCGTGCTGGAGGACCTCCGCCTGCACCAGGCTCGCGGCCCAGATCACGACATCGGCCTCGGCGATCGCGCGCGCGGCCCGGAACGTCAGCAGATCGGCGGCGCCGGGGCCGGCACCGACGAAGGTCACCTTGCCTGCGGGAGCGGCGGCATCGGCCATGAAATTTCGGTCCTCTCTGGACAAAGGGTGTTACGGGTGCTGCTGGATGTGCGCTGAGGCGGGTCGATCGGATACGAAGGCCCCATGGCGGTCTTCGTCGCGCTCGGCGCGTTCCTGATGACGCTGGCCGGCGGCTGGACGGCACAGCGCGTGACCGACCGTCGCCACCTGGTCCTGGGCCTGGCCGGCGGTCTGATGCTCGGGGTGGTCGGCCTCGACCTGCTGCCGGAGGCGCTGCGCGCGGCCGGCCGCGAGGTCTTCGGCGTACCGGCCGCCCTGCTCCTGTTCGTGGCCGGCTTCCTGCTGGCCCATCTGGTGGAGCGCACCCTGGCCCTGCGCCAGGCCGCGCACGGCGGCGACGAGCACGGTCACCGGGCCCCCGAGGTGGGGCTGACGGCGGCCGGGGCGATGGTCGGCCACAGCGCGATGGACGGTGTGGCGATCGGCGCGGCCTTCCAGGTGGGCGGCGGCATGGGCGCGGCGGTCGCGCTGGCCGTGATCGCCCACGACTTCGCGGACGGCTTCAACACGTTCACCCTCACGAGCCTGTACGGCAACGCGCGCCGCCGGGCGATAGGCATGCTGGTCGCGGACGCCTGCGCACCGGTCCTCGGTGCCCTCTCCACGATCTTCTTCACCATCCCCGAGACCCTGCTCGGCGGCTATCTCGGCCTCTTCGGCGGTGTCCTGCTCTACCTGGCCGCCGCCGAGATCCTCCCCGAGGCCCACCACGAACACCCGGCCCGCTCCACCCTGCTCTGCACGGTGGCCGGCGCCGCCTTCATCTGGCTGGTGGTGGGCGTCTCCGGCTGAGGCCGCGCGGCTCACAGTTTCCCGCCTCTGCCACCGTCCCGGCGCGGGGGCGCGATCAGGGTGGAGAGGTACGGCAGCGGGGAGCCGTCGAGTTCGGCGGCGGGCCGGATCGACTCCTCGTCGAGGCCCAGCGCCGACCCCCACACGGCGTCGTCCACCCGCCCGGTCTCCCGCAACGCCTCCACCACCGCACCGGCCTGCCGGCCGAACTTGTACGCCACGACCGTCCCCGGCCCGCTCAGCGCGTCCTTCAGCGCCTGCGCACCGGCCGTCACGGGCACCAGCGTCAGCGGCTCGGTCCCCTCGGTGAGCACGGCCCCGGAGCGGGCGGCGAGATCCTGCATGGCGGTGATACCGGGCACGGTCTCCACGACCGCCTCCGGCACCAGCTCCGCGATGGTCTGCGCGAGATACGTGAACGTCGAATAGACATTCGGATCCCCGATCGTAGCGAAGGCGACCGACCCGTGCGCCCGCAGCAGCTCGGCGACCGTGGCCCCGGCCGCGTCCCAGGCGGCCTCCCGGCGCCCCCGGTCACTGCGCTCGTTGAGCGCGAACACGACCCGTACGACCTTCTCCGCGCCGACGTAGTGCAGCACCGTGGCCTCGGCCCGCCCCCGCTCACCCCCGTCTTTTCCATCAAGCGCAGCCATCACGGGCACGACGACGACCTCGGCCGCGCGCAGGGCGTTGACCCCCTTGACGGTCACCAGCTCGGGGTCACCGGGACCCACCCCGACTCCGACCAACCTGCTGCTGCTCATGACGTCCGGCACCTCTCCACGAACCTTCGGGCCACACCGGGCTCGGACGCCCAGTGCGTGTGCAGATAACTCGCGTGCACACCCTGCTGTACAAAACCTTCGACATGCGGCCGGGGGGTGCGCACACCCCACGCGGGCGCCGCCCCCGCCCGCGGCTCCACCACGGTCCGGTGGAACTCGTGCCCCCGCATCCGCGTCCCGGCCACGGCCAGCACACTGTCCCCGACGGCGACGGCATCCCGGTACCCGAGAGTCAGCCGTTCCGACATCCGCGCGCCCGCGTCCAGCACCCCGCACATGGGCAGCCCGTCGAGCTCCCGGCAGAGGTACAGCAGCCCGGCACACTCGGCGGCGACCGGGGCACCGCTCCGCGCGAGGGCGGCGATGTCCTTCCTGAGCGTCTCGTTCGCGGACAACTCGGCCCCGTACACCTCGGGAAACCCACCCCCGATCACCAACCCGCACGTCCCCTCGGGCAGCCGCTCGTCCCGAAGCGGATCGAACACCACCACCTCGGCCCCGGCGGCGGCGAGCAACTCGCCATGCTCGGCATAGGAGAAGGTGAACGCGGCCCCACCGGCAACAGCCACCACCCCATTCAGCCCGTCCGGCACCCCATTCAGGCCGTCCGGCACTCCCTCCAGCCCGGCCCGCACCCTCTCCAGCCCGTCTGGGGGTGCCCCCTCTGGGGGAGTTTGAGGACGGGGCCCTTCGGGCCGAAGCGGGGGTCCGGGGGCGGCAGCCCCCGAGGACGGGGTCGAAGGGGCAGCGCCTCTGGAGGACGGGACGGGCAGGGGCGGCGGGGGCGGGGAAACCAGGGCCTCACCCGCATCCCAAGCCGCACCCGACAACACCCCCGCCCCCCGCGCCAGCCCCAGCAGCCCCTCCAGGTCACACCCGTCGGCGACCTGCGCGGCCATCGCCGCCACCGCGTCCACCGCCTCCGCCCGCCGTTCGGCGACCGGCACCAACCCCAGATGCCGCGACGGCGTATCCACCCGCGCCACCCGCCGCAGCACCCCGAACACGGGCACACCAGAAGACTCCAGCGCCTCCCGCAGCAGTTCCTCGTGCCGGTCCGACGCCACCTTGTTCAGGATCACGCCCCCGACCCGCACCTCCGGATCCCACGACGCGAACCCGTGCACCAGCGCCGCCACCGACCGCGACTGCGACGACGCGTCCACGACCAGCACCACCGGCGCCCGCAGCAGCTTCGCCACATGCGCCGTGGACGCGAGTTCGCCTTCGCCCGCGGCCCCGTCGTACAGCCCCATCACCCCCTCGACGACGGCCAGATCGCAGCCGCGCGCACCGTGCGCGAACAGCGGACCGATCAGCTCCGGCCCGCACAGGTACGCGTCGAGGTTCCGCCCCACCCGCCCGGTGGCGAGCGCGTGGTACCCGGGGTCGATGTAGTCCGGCCCCACCTTGTGCGGAGACACGGCGAGCCCCCGTGCGGCGAACGCGGCCATCAGCCCCGTGGCAACGGTGGTCTTGCCACTGCCGGACGACGGCGCGGCGATGACCAGCCGTGGGACGGAAAGGGAACTCACCACGACCTCACCACTCGATGCCCCTCTGTCCCTTCTGCCCCACGTCCATCGGGTGCTTGACCTTGGACATGTCGGTGACGAGATCCGCGAAGTCGACCAGCTTCTCCGGCGCGTTCCGCCCGGTGATCACGACATGCTGGGTCCCGGGCCGGTTGCGCAGCACCTCGACCACCTCGTCGGTGTCCACCCACCCCCAGTGCATCGGGTACGCGAACTCGTCGAGCACGTACAGCTGGTACGACTCGGCGGCGAGGTCCCGCTTGACCTGCTCCCAGCCCTCCCGGGCCTTCTCCTCGTTGGTCGAGTTGTCACCCTGGATGTCCCGCTGAACCCAGGACCAGCCCTCGCCCATCTTGTGCCAGTCGACGGACCCGCCCTCCCCGGAGTCCCCGAGGACGCGCAGCGCCCGCTCCTCGCCGACCTTCCACTTCGCCGACTTGACGAACTGGAACACCCCGATGGGCCACCCCTGGTTCCAGGCCCGCAACGCGAGCCCGAAGGCGGCGGTGGACTTGCCCTTGCCCACGCCCGTGTGCACGACCACCAACGGCCGGTTACGGCGCTGACGGGTCGTCAGCCCGTCCTCCGGTACGACACTCGGCTGCCCCTGCGGCATTACGCGGCCCTCCTCTGTACGTCCTTGACCAGCCCGGCGATCGAGTCCGCCCGCAGTTCGTCGAGCGTCACCGCCGTCCCGCCCAGCTCACGGGCCACCTGTCCGGCGAGCCCCAGCCGCACCGGCCCGGACTCGCAGTCCACGACCACCGAGGCGACCCCGTCGGCCGCGAACAGCCGGGCCGCCCGCCCGGCCAGGGCGACCGGCTCAGGCCCGCCCGTGGCCCGTCCGTCGGTCACCAGCACCACCAGCGCCCGCCGCGCGGGATCCCGCAACCGCTCCACCCGCAGCACGTCGTGCGCCTTGAGCAGCCCGGCCGCGAGCGGTGTACGCCCACCGGTCGGCAGCGACTCCAGCCGGGCGGCGGCCGCGTCGACCGACGACGTCGGCGGCAGCGCCACCTCGGCGGCCGACCCCCGGAAGGTCACCAGCCCCACCTTGTCCCGCCGCTGGTACGCGTCGAGCAGCAGCGACAGCACGGCCCCCTTCACGGCACTCATCCGCTGCCGGGCGGCCATCGACCCGGACGCGTCGACCACGAACAGCACGAGGTTGCCCTCACGCCCTTCCCGGGTCGCCTGCCGCAGATCGTCCCGCCGGATCACCAGCCCCGGCCCGGACCGCCCACGCGCCCGCTGGTGCGGGGCGGCGGCCTGCACGGTCGCCGCCAGGTGCAGCTTGGTCAGCGCACCGCGCGGCCGGCGCGCACCCGTGGTCCGCCCGTGCTCGGTCCGCGCCCGGGACCGCCGCCCGGCGGCCCCCTCGCCGATCCCCGGCACGCTCAGCACCTTGGCGCGAAAGGGCTCGGCGGCCCGCACCGGAGCCTGCTCCCCGCCCCCGGCCTGCCGCGGTACGCCGTCGCCCTCCCCGGCCTCGGGCCGGGCGGCACCGTCCGCGCCCCCGTCGCCCTGCGGCCCCTCGTCCGGCTGCGGCTGCCCGCCGCCCCCGCCGGGACCGTCGGGATCCGGATCGTCGTCGCTCCGGTCCTCCCCGGAGAACTCCTCCAGCGTCCGGTCCAGCTTGTCCTCGTCGAGTCCCGGCGCGTCGAAGGGGTTGCGGCGCCTGCGGTGCGGCAGCGCGAGCAGCGCGGCCTGCCGGACGTCCTCCGCCAGCACCTCGGTCCGCCCGTCCCACGCGGCCAGCGCCGTCGCGGTCCGCGCCATCACGATGTCGGCGCGCATCCCGTCGACCTCGAAGGCCGCACAGGTCGCCGCGATCTGCCGCAGCGCCCCGTCGCCCAGCCGCACCGACGGCAGCAACTCCCGTGCCGCCACGACCCGTTGCCGGAGGGCGGACTCCTCACCGGCCCACCGCGTCGCGAACTGGGCCGGATCGTCGTCGTACGCGAGCCGTCGCCGTACGACCTCCACCCGCTGGTCGGGCTCGCGGGAGGCGGCCACCTCCACGGTCAGCCCGAACCGGTCGAGCAACTGCGGCCGCAGCTCGCCCTCTTCGGGGTTCATCGTGCCGACGAGCAGGAACCGCGCCGCGTGCCGGACCGAGACACCCTCGCGCTCCACATAGGAGGCGCCCATCGCGGCCGCGTCCAGCAGCAGGTCGACCAGATGGTCGTGGAGGAGGTTGACCTCGTCGACGTAGAGGATGCCCCGGTGCGCGTCGGCCAGCAGCCCGGGTTCGAAGGCCTTCACGCCCTCGGCGAGCGCACGCTCGATGTCAAGCGCCCCGACCAGCCGGTCCTCGGAGGCGCCGACCGGCAGCTCGACCATCCGCGCCGGTCGGGACTCGAAGGCCCCGGGCGGGTTGTGCGGGCCGTCCGGGCAGGCCGGGTCCGGGGCGGCCGGGTCGCAGGAGAACCGGCAGCCGGCGACCACGTCCACGGCCGGCAGCAGCGCCGAAAGAGCGCGTACGGCGGTCGACTTGGCGGTGCCCTTCTCGCCGCGCACCAGCACCCCGCCGACCGCCGGGGACACGGCGTTCAGCAGCAGCGCGAGCCGCAGGTCGTCCTGGCCGACGACGGCGGTAAAGGGGAAGGGGGTGCTCACTGGTCGTCGCCCTCCAAGTCGCCTTCCAGCTCCAGATAGGTGGCGCGCAGCCTCTCCAGGGTGTCCGCGTCCGGCTCGGCCCACAGGCCCCGGTCGGCGGCCTCCAGGAGCCGTTCGGTGATCCCGCGCAGCGCCCACGGGTTGGACTTCTTCATGAAGTCCCGGTTCTCCGCGTCGAAGACGTACTCCGCGCTGAGCTTCTCGTACATCCAGTCGTCGACCACGCCCGCCGTGGCGTCGTAGCCGAAGAGGTAGTCGACGGTCGCCGCCATCTCGAAGGCACCCTTGTAGCCGTGCCGGCGCATCGCCGCCATCCAGCGGGGGTTGACCACCCGCGCCCGGAAGACCCGGTGCGTCTCCTCGCCCAGCGTGCGCGTCTTCACCTGGTCCGGCGTGGCCGAATCACCCACGTACGCCTCGGGGTTGGCGCCGGTCAGATGACGGACCATGGCGACCATGCCGCCGTGGTACTGGAAGTAGTCGTCGGCGTCGACGAGGTCGTGCTCGCGGGTGTCCACGTTCTTCGCGGCGACGGCGATCCGCTTGAACGCGGTCTCCATGTCCCCGCGCGCCGCCCGCCCGTCGAGCCCGCGCCCGTAGGCGTAACCGCCCCACACCGCGTACACCTCGGCGAGGTCGGCGTCCGAGCGCCAGTTCCGCGCGTCGATGAGCGGCAGCAGCCCGGCCCCGTACGCCCCCGGCTTGGAGCCGAAGATACGGGCCGTCGCGCGCCGCCGGTCGCCGTGCTCGGCGGTGTCCTCGTCGGCGTGCGCCCGCACGTAGTTGGACTCGGCGGGCTCGTCCAGTTCGGCCACCTTGCGCACCGCGTCGTCGATCAGTCCGACCACGTGCGGGAACGCGTCCCGGAAGAAGCCGGAGATACGGACCGTGACGTCGATGCGCGGCCGGCCCAGCTCGTCGAGGGGGATCACCTCGAAGCCGGTCACCCGGCGCGAGGCCTCGTCCCACACCGGACGGCAGCCCAGCAGCGCCAGGATCTCGGCGATGTCGTCGCCCTGGGTGCGCATCGCGGAGGTGCCCCACACCGTCAGGCCGACGGACTTCGGGTACTCCCCGGTGTCCTGGAGGTACCGCTGCACGAGCGAGTCCGCGAGCGACTGGCCGACCTCCCAACTCAGCCGGGACGGAATGGCCTTGGGGTCGACCGAGTAGAAGTTCCGGCCGGTGGGGAGGACGTTGACCAGTCCGCGCGTCGGCGAGCCCGACGGACCCGCCGGGACGTAACCGCCGTCCAGGGCCTTCAGGATGTGCCCGATCTCGTCCGTGGTCCGGGCGAGACGCGGTACGACCTCGTTGCAGGCGAACTCCAACACGGCGACCGCGTCCGGGAGTTCGGTGCCCAGCACCTCACGCACGAGCGCGCGGCTCCCGGCGACGGCCCAGTCCCGCTGCTCCATGCCCTCCGCGACCCGGCGGCACAGCTGCTCCAGCAGGTCGATCGCGTCGGCCGCGGTCCGCGAGGGACCCTCGACGAGATCCGACAGCTCGACCGGCACCTTCACCGGCGCTCCCGGCTCGGCCAGCAACTCCTTCTCGACCAGCCCGAAGTGGGCCGCGAAGGAGGCCCGCAGCCCCGGCAGCGCGTTGGCCTGCCCGCCCCACACCTGCGAGGCACGCAGCACGGCCAGCACCAGGTTGACGCGCGCCTCGCCGACCGGGCCGCCGCCGAGGATGTGCAGGCCGTCGCGGATCTGCACGTCCTTGATCTCGCAGAGATAGCCGTCGATGTGCATGACGAACGAGTCGAAGTCGTCGTCCTCGGGCTGCTCGTCCACATGCAGGTCGTGGTGGAGCTCGGCCGCCTTGACCAGCGTCCAGATCTGCGCCCGGACGGCCGGCGCCTTCGTCGGGTCCAGGTCGGAGACGAGCGCGTACTCGTCGAGCAGCTGCTCCAGCTTGGCCAGGTCGCCGTAGGTGTCGGCGCGGGCCATCGGCGGGACCAGGTGGTCGACGACGGTGGCGTGCCCGCGCCGCTTGGCCTGGGTGCCCTCGCCGGGGTCGTTGACGATGAACGGGTAGATCAGCGGCAGGTCGCCGAGGACCGCGTCCGGCGCGCAGCCGGCGCTCAGCCCGAGGCCCTTGCCCGGCAGCCACTCCATCGTGCCGTGCTTGCCCATGTGCACGATCGCGTCCGCGCCAAACGAGTTGTCCAGCCACCGGTAGGCCGCCATGTAGTGGTGCGACGGCGGCATGTCCGGGTCGTGGTAGATCGCGATCGGGTTCTCCCCGAAGCCGCGCGGCGGCTGGATCATCACGACGACGTTCCCGAACTGCAGGGAGGCGAGCACGATGTCGTCCCCGTCGACGTACAGCGAGCCCGGCGGCTCACCCCACGCCTCCGTCATCGCGTCCCGCAGCTCCGGGTCGAGCTTCTCGAACCACGCCCGGTAGTCGGCCAGCGGCACCCGCGCGGGCGCGGCGGCCAGCTGCTCCTCGGTCAGCCACTCGACGTCGTGCCCACCGGCCTCGATGAGCCGGTGGATCAACTCGTCGCCGCCGGACGGGTACGCGGTGACGCCGTACCCGGCGTCCCGGAGGGCGTCCAGCACCCGCACCGCCGACGCGGGGGTGTCCAGACCGACCGCGTTGCCGACCCGGGAGTGCTTGGTCGGATACGCGGTGAAGACCAGTGCGACCTTCTTCTCCGCGTTCGGCTTGTGCCGCAACCGGGCGTGCCGTACGGCGATTCCGGCGACGCGTCCGGCCCGCTCGGGGTCGGCGACGTACACCGGGACGTCGTCCGGACCCTGCTCCTTGAAGGAGAAGGGGACCGTGATCAGCCGTCCGTCGAACTCCGGGATGGCGACCTGCATCGCCGCGTCCATGGGGGAGAGCGCGGCGTCGGACTCGTCCCAGGCGCTCTTCGAGGAGGTCAGGCAGAGGCCCTGCAGCACCGGCACGTCCAGGTCGGCGAGCGCGCCGATGTCCCAGGCCTCCTCGTCGCCGCCGGCCGAGGCGTGCGAGGCGTGGGTGCCGCCGGCGGCCAGCACGGTGGCGACCAGCGCGTCCGCCCCGGCGAGGATCTCGTACAGCCCGGCGTCCGCCCCGCGCAGCGAACCGCAGTACACCGGAAGGGCGTTGGCGCCCCGCGCCTCGATCGCCTCGCACAGGGTGTCCACGAAGGCGGTGTTGCCGCTCAGCTCATGGGCCCGGTAGAAGAGCACGCCGACCGTGGGACGGCCGCCTCGGACCTCGTAGGAGCCGTGCACCCCGTACTCGGGCATCTTGTGCGGCTCGGTGAACCCCTCGCCGGTCAGCAGCACGGTGTCGGAGAGGAACCGGGACAGCTCCAGCAGGTTGGCGGGCCCGCCCTCGACGAGGTACTTGAGGGCTTCGGCCACCACACCGGCGGGCACCGACGACTCGGCCATCAGCTCGGCGTCCGGCACCGCCTCGCCGCCCAGCAGCACGGTCGGGATCCCGGCGGCCTTCAGCGCGGCGAGCCCGTCCTCCCAGGCCCGCTTGCCGCCGAGCAGCCGCACGACGGCGATGTCCGCGCCCTCGACGAGCGCGGGCAGCTCCTCGGCGACGTCGACGCGCGTCGGATTGCCGATCCGGTAGCCGGCACCGGAGGCGGCCCGGGCCGCCAGCAGATCCGTGTCGGCGGTCGACAACAACAACACTGTGCTCATGCGGGCGCTCCCGGTGGAATGAAAGGCAGTCCTTGCGGCGCGCCCGACTCGATGAGCCGCCAGAGCGCGTCGGTGTCCGCGTGCTGTTCGATCAGGTCGCCGAGCCGGTCGAGCTGCTCCTCGCGCAGCGCGGCGAACGAGGTGTCGGGGGCCGGCACGAACCGGCGGCCCGCGGCGGCCGCCACCTCGCGCAGGAAGGCCCGCCGGAAACCGTCCGACTCCAGGGAGCCGTGCCAGTGCGTGCCCCAGGTCTGCCCGACCCGGCACCCGTCCAGGAAGGGTTCGCCTCCGGTGACTTCGGCGACCCCGTGATGGATCTCGTAGCCCTCGACCCGCTCGCCGAGTGCCGTCCCCTCCGGCCGGGTAAGGATCTTCTCGGGGGCGAACCGCACCCTTAGGGGCAGCACCCCGAGACCCTCCACCCGCCCCCGCCGGCTCTCGACCTCGTCCTCGATGTGCTCGCCGAGGATCTGGAAGCCGCCGCAGATGCCGAGGACCGGCCGCTGCTCGGCGGCCCGGCGCCGCAGCGCGTCCGCGAGCCCCCGTTCGTGCAGCCACTCCAGGGCCCGGACCGTCCCCCGGGTACCGGGGACGACGACGAGGTCGGCGTCGGCCAGCTCCTCCGGCCGGTCCACGAACCGCACCACGACCCCGGGTTCGGCGGCCAGCGCGTCCACGTCCGTGAAGTTGGACATCAGGGGGATGGCACAGACGGCGACCCGGAGCACGTCCGCGCCGACGGGCGGGGCGACGGCCGACTCGCGGACGGTCCCGCGCAGGGAGACCCGGAGCCCGTCCTCCTCGTCGATGCCGAGGCCGTGCCGGAAGGGGAGGACGCCGTACGTCTGCCGCCCGGTCAGCCCGTGCAGCATGTCGAGCCCGGGCTCCAGCAGGCTCACATCCCCGCGGAACTTGTTGACGAGGAACCCGGCGACGAGTTCCTGGTCCTCCCGTGAGAGCAGCGCGACGGTCCCGAAGAAGGAGGCGAACACGCCCCCGCGGTCGATGTCCCCCACGACCAGCACGGGAAGCCGCGCATTGCGCGCGATCCCCATGTTCACGATGTCCGTCCGCCGCAGATTGATCTCGGCGGGACTGCCGGCCCCCTCACAGATCACCGCGTCATACGTGCCCCGCAACTCCGCCAGGCAGTCGAGCACGGTCCCGAGCAGCTTCTGCTGCCGCCCGCCGTGGTAGCCGCGTGCACTGAGTTCACCGACCGGCTTGCCGAGCAGCACGACCTGGCTGCTCTGCTCGCCACCCGGCTTGAGCAGCACGGGATTCATCAGCGCGGTCGGCTCGACCCGGCAGGCCTGCGCCTGCATGGCCTGCGCCCGCCCGATCTCGGCACCCTCGCGGGTGACGAAGGAGTTGAGGGACATGTTCTGCGCCTTGAACGGCGCGACCTTCACCCCCTGCCGCACCAGCCACCGGCAGATACCGGCGGTGACGACGCTCTTGCCGGCGTCGGAGGTGGTGCCGGCGACGAGGAGACCACCGTTCATGACGTCCGTCCCTTCGCGATGAGTCGTGCGGTGACGGTCGCGCCGAGCGCGAGCACACCGACGCGACGGGAGAGCCGTACCGCCCGCCGGATGTCCGCGACCGCCACGGCCCGCCCCTTCTGATTCAGCACGGGCCGGTGCTCGACCCGGCCGCCGTACGACAGCGTCCCCCCGAGCCGCACCCCCAACGCCCCCGCGAACGAGGCCTCCACGGGCCCGGCGTTGGGACTCGGATGCTTCGCGGCGTCGGCCCGCCAGGCCCGTACGGCGCCCCGGGCATCGCCACCGGCGACCGTCGCCAGTACGGCCGTCAGCCGCGCCCCCGGCCACCCGGCGACGTCGTCCAGCCGGGCGGAGGCCCAGCCGTAGCGCCGGTACCGCGCCGACTTGTGCCCGACCATGGCGTCCAGCGTGTTCACGGCCCGGAACCCCAGCAGCCCCGGCACCCCGGCCACGGCCCCCCACACCAGCGCCCCCACAACGGCGTCGCTGGTGTTCTCGGCGACCGACTCCACCACGGCCCGGGCGATCCCGTCGGGGTCCAGGGCCTGCGGGTCCCGCCCGCACAGATGCGGCAGCCGGGCGCGAGCGGCCTCGACGTCCCCCGCCTCCAGGGCGTGCCCGATGGCCCGCGCCTCGCGGGCGAGCGACGTGCCGCCGACGACGGCCCAGGTGGCGGCGCCGGTGAGGGCCATGGACGCGGCGGTGGACGGTCGTACGACCCGCTGGGCCAGGGCCCCCAGCGCCACGGCGCCGCCGGCGCACACGGCGGTGTGCAGCGCGCCCCACCCGCGGTGGTCCCGCCACAGCACCCGCTCCACGGCCCCGGCCGCCCGCCCGAACGCGGCGACCGGATGCCCCCGGCGAGGATCGCCGAGCAGCAGGTCACCGAGGAGGCCGGCGGCGGCGCCGTACGCGAAGACGCGATCGGCACCCATCGGCTCAGCCGGCCGCGGGGTCGGGGAAGGGCCGGGTACGGAACCTCGATCGGCAGCCGCGCATGGCGATATGTCCTCACTCAGGGTGTCCACGCCCTGGTTCGACGAGACCGGCGGTGAGAGTTCCTGGCTCCCGGGGATTGCTACCCCGGTGACAGTGGCGGGACCGCGCCGGATTCACACCGGCTTCCTCTCTTGCCGCCGTACATGGCTCAGGAAGTCCACCATGCCCCCGGAAGACCCGTCAACTTGCCGTTGACCTGCGAGGGGAGAGTGTGCGAAGACCCACACCGGTTGCCCGGCGGGACTCCTGGGACATGCCGAAGGCTCCTCCCCGCATGTGCCGGGGAGGAGCCTTCTCGGAATCGGTCAGGCCTTGGCCACGATCAGGTGGATGCCGTACGCCACGGCGGCCGCGCAGCCCGCGAAGCAGAGGTAGGCGGCGGTCACGGCGAGGGCCGCCGAGTTGCCCTGGGCGGTGGCGCGTTCGCGGGCGGAGAGGCCCTTGATGCCGAGGGTGAAGAGGGCCACCAGGCCCACCGCGACCACGAGGCTGACGCCGAAGACGGAGCCGATGGCTGCCCAGTCGATGTTCATGTCGGTTCTTCCTCGGGGTCAGACGGTGGCGGCCGGGTCGGTCGCGGGAGCGGCGGGGGAGGGGATGGTGGCCGTCAGGCCGTCCGTGACGGTGCCCGCGGGCGGCGGGGTCACGGCGGCGATCGCCGTGGTCACCACACCGGCCGGCTCGCCGGTTGCGGTGTCGTTGACGTTGCCGCTGTCCACGACCTCGCGGCGGGACAGCTTCCAGATCGTGGCGCTGGCGGCCACCAGGAAGACGGCGACGGCCGCGGTGCCCCAGTCGCCGAGGTCCGTCACGGACTCGGCGAGCGCGCCGACCAGCGCGGCGGCGGGGAGGGTGAGCAGCCAGGCGATCACCATGCGGGTCGCGGTGGACCAGCGGACCGTGCCGCCCTTGCGGCCGAGGCCCGCGCCTATCACCGAGCCGGAGACGACGTGCGTGGTGGAGAGGGAGAAGCCGAGGTGGGAGGAGGCCAGGATGGCGGTGGCCGCGCTGGTCTGAGCGGCGAAGCCCTGCTGCGGCTGAAGGTCGGTCAGGCCCTTGCCCATGGTGCGGATGATCCGCCAGCCGCCGATGTAGGTGCCGAGCGCGATGGCGAGACCGGCGGAGAGGATGACCCAGGTGGGAGGGTTCGAGCCGGGGGCGATCGAACCGCCCGCGATCAGTGCGAGGGTGATGATGCCCATCGTCTTCTGCGCGTCGTTGGTGCCGTGCGCGAGCGAGACCAGGCCGGCCGAGGCGATCTGGCCGGCGCGGTAGCCCTTGCGGGTGGCCTCGTCCTCGGCGTTCTTCGAGAGCGCGTAGGACAGTCGGGTGGCGAGCGTCGCCGCGAGGCCCGCGACGAGCGGGGCGGCGACCGCCGGCAGCAGGACCTTGGTGACGAGCACGTCGCCGTGGACCGCGCCGAAGCCGGCCGAGGCGACGGTGGCGCCGATCAGACCGCCCATGAGGGCGTGCGAGGAACTGGAGGGCAGGCCCACCAGCCAGGTCACGAGATTCCAGAGGATCGCGCCGACGAGGGCGGCGAAGATGACCTCGGGGCGGATGCCGTTCTCGTCGACGAGGCCCTTGGAGATCGTGTTGGCGACCTCCACAGAGAGGAAGGCGCCCACCAGGTTGAGCGCGGCGGACATGGTCACCGCGATCTTGGGCTTGAGCGCGCCGGTCGAGATGGTCGTGGCCATCGCGTTGGCGGTGTCGTGGAAACCGTTCGTGAAATCAAACGCGAGTGCGGTGACGACCACAATCGCGAGGATCAGCGAGAAGCTTTCCATTTACCCAGACAATCTTTAGAGGTCATCAGCCGTTGGACCGTAGGCAACCTGGATGAACGGAAGGTGAACTGGGGTGGGCGCAAGGGTGTCACTGTTCGGGTCCGCGAAGAAGGGCGCCTGGGCCGTAGTTCCGTTTCCGGTCCGGCGGCCCAGGTGCCCCTTGGTCGGCCTCGCGGCTAGAGGCCCAGGGTGAACGACTTCAGCCGGCCCATCGACCCGTTGAAGAGATTCTGGTCACCCGGCAGACTGCCGCTGTTGTCGTACTGCCAGAAGGTCCAGTACGACCATCCGGCCGGCAGCGATCCCGCGTCCGCCGAGCCGTGGCGGGCGATCCACAGCGCATGGTCGGCGGCGAAGGCGCTGCTGCCGCCGGTGCAGAGGTTCCACCAGTGGGTGGTCGTGTAGATCACCGGCCGCCGGCCGGTCTCCCGCTTCAGCTCGTCACTGAAGGACCTGATCCACTGGACCATCCTGGAGTTGCTCAGCCCGTAGCACCGGTGCTTCTTGTCGTACGGGTTGTACTCGACGTCGAGGGCGGGCGGCAGCGTCCAGCCGTCCGCGGTCCAGGTGCCGCCGTGGCTCACGAAGTAGGCCGCCTGCTGCGCGCCCGACGACTTGTCCGGCAGGGCGAAGTGGTACGCGCCCCGCAGGATCCCCGCCTTGCGCGAGCCGTTGTACTGCTGGCTGAAGTAGGGGTTGCGGTAGGTGGTGGACTCGGTCGCCTTGATGTAGACGAACCGGGCGCCTTTCGCCTTGGCGCTCGACCAGTCGACGTTCTTCTGGTGCGAGGAGACGTCGTGCCCCTTCGGCGGGCCCGCCGCGGACGCCGGCGTCCCGGCGAGCGCGGTCGCGGCCCCCACGAGGGCGAGCGCCGCCACGGACGCCGCGAGGACGCGGACGCGGTGGCGGTACGGCGGAGAGCTGTCACGGGCCATGTTTCCCCCCGGAATGGCAACGCGCACGGAAAATCGTCCAGAGATTATTGGAAGATCGGCCTATGATCGGCGATCTTCAGCCAAGCCTCGACATAGGACTCTTTGCAGTGATTTGCGCTCTACTGGATGCGGGACGCCGGGCCTGAAGTGCCCTGCCGCGCGGGCCGGTCGGGGTGTCGGCTGACAGGATCGGGCCATGGCTGAGCGGCGGCGGGACGAGCGTGACGGACGGGCCGAACGGGGTGGCGCACAGGGTGTGTCGGACCTGCGAAGGCGGGATGTACGCGCGGCGGAGGCGGGCGCCTGGCGGGAACTCGTCGCCACGGCCCGCCGCACCGTGACCGACGGACTGGTCGTCGGCACCTCCGGCAACGTCTCGGTCCGCGTCGACGACACCGTGCTGGTCACACCGTCGGGCGTGCCCTACGACCGGCTCACCGACGACGACGTGACAGGCGTGGACCTCTCCGGCCGGCGGGTGCTCGGCGCCTTGGTCCCGACCAGCGAACTGCCGATGCATCTCGCGATCTACCGCGCCACCGACGCCCGGGCCGTCGTCCACACCCACGCCGTCCACGCGACGGCCGTCTCGACGCTCGTCCCCGAGCTGCCGGCGATCCACTACATGTCCGGGGCCCTCGGCGGCGCCGTCCGGGTCGCCCCGTACGCGACCTACGGCACCGACGAGTTGGCCGAGAACATGCTCCGCGCCTTGACCGACCGCTCCGGCTGCCTCCTGCGCAACCACGGCACGATCACCTACGGCGCCACCCTGTCCCAGGCCTACGACCGCACCGCCCAGCTGGAGTGGATGTGCCGCCTGTGGCTGACGGCGTCCTCGGTGCCCGGCCTGACCCCGACCCTGCTCTCCGCGGAACAGGTGGCGGAGGCGGGGGAGAAGCTGCGGGGGTACGGACAGCGCAAGGAGTGAAGGCGGCGGTGCCCGGTCCTTCGGGGAGACGCGTTCCCTCCACTGGCCGCCGCCCCGGTCCGCCCCGACACTGGACAGGTGCGCCCAGTCAAAGTCACGGCCGCCGCCGTCGGTGCCGTACTCGCCGCCGGCGCGGCCGGTGTGGCCGCGGGGCGGTTCGCCAGTGGCGCCGCGCTCAAGGCGCCGCCGGGCCGGCCCCTGCCCACCGAACCCCGGCTCACCGTGCACTCCACCGCGGCCGGCCGCATCACCCTCACCCGGGACCTCGCCTCGCTGCGCCCCGGCCGGTACGGCCTGGCCGGCGACGGCACGCACGCGGTCGTCGGAGCCGTCCTGGAGTCCGCCGCGAGCACCCCGGACAGCGTCGTGCGGCGCCTGGAACGGGTGACGCACGGCACCCTGGAGACCGGCGACAAGGTCTGGCTCACGCCCAACGTCCACATCGGCGAGCCGGGGGCCGCGCTCGGCCTGGAGTGCGCCGACATCGACATCCCCGGCGAACTCGGCCCGCTGCCCGCCTGGTTCGTGCCCGGTTACCGGGACACCTGGGTGATCGCCGTGCACGGTCTGGGCGCCACCCGCGAGCTGGCCATGAACGTCATGGGGTTCCTGCACGGCCGCCGGCTGCCGGTCCTCGCCCTCGCCTACCGGGGCGACCTCGGCGCCCCGCGCCCCCCGGACGGCCTGAACCACCTCGGCGAGAGCGAGTGGCGCGACCTGGACGCGGCCATCCGCTACGCCGTCCGCTACGGCGCCCGCCGCGTCGTCCTGTACGGCTGGTCCACCGGCGCCACCATGGCGCTGCGCGCCGCCGCCCACTCGGCACTGCGCGAACGCGTCTCCGGGCTGGTCCTGGACTCCCCGGTGCTCAGCTGGGAGGCCACCCTGCGCGCCCTCGCCCAGGCCCGGCACACCCCCGAGCCCCTGCTGCCGCTCGCGGTGCGCGCCGCCCAGGGCCGCGCCGGCCTGCACGCCGACCACCTCGCCGACCCCGTCGGCCCGGACCACCCCACCGTGCCCACCCTGATCATCCACGGCCCCGACGACACGGTGGCCCCCTGGACCCACTCCCGCCGGCTCGCCGCCCGGCGCCCGGACCGGGTCGCCCTCTACACCGTCCCCGACGCCCCGCACGGGGCGATGTGGAACGCCGACCCCAAGCACTACGAGGAGCGGCTGCGCCGGTTCCTCACGCCCCTGATGTGACGGCATCCCCCCTTGCACAGGGTCCCGCGTCATCCCCGGACGCGACCCCGCGATGTGATTCTTCCCGCACTCACGCTCCTTCCGGCGCGCCGCCTCGGCCCGGGCCGGAGGCCCTGGTTCCAGTCGGTCGCGCGGGTTCCGTTTAAGGCCGTACCACTGGCCTGAACATGTCTCCCCGCCTCCCGCCGAACCCCGTGCGTTGGCCAGCCCCGTCGCCCGCCGTGACATTCCGTTTGGGTTTTCGGACCGTCAACCGGAAGACTGCACCCGTGACGTCCCGTATCCCGCGCGACTCAAGGCTTCGACTCGTCCGAACGCGACCCCTGGCCGCAGCCCCCCGAGCGATGAACCAGCGGCCCGCGCGCCGCCCCGCACCACGCCCGCCCGAGGGCACCCCGGCCCCCGGCGAGCTGGCCAGAATGGCACGCTCCCGGCTCGCCGGAGCGGCCCGCGTCGCCCACTGGGCCGACGCGGCTCTCGGTCCCGGCAGCGACGGCGCGACCGCCGACGGCAAGGCCACCCTCGCCGACGCCACCGCCGAACGCGCGGCCGGCGACCTGGGCCTGACCGTGGCTCAGATCCGGGCCGACTGGGACACCGCCCGGCTCGCCGGCCTGGTCGAGGTGCACGGCGACAGCGCGCGCCCCGGCTGGCGCCTGCGCGCCTGGGACCGCGACGACAGCGCCGTACTGCGCGGCTGGGTCGCCCTCTTCGACGCCTGGTCGCTCGCCCATCCGGAGCCCACGGACGTCGAGGCCGCCGCCGTCGCCGAGGTCGTCTCGGCCATGCCCCAGGTGCTCTCCTTCCTCCAGTTGTCCGCCGGTCCCGTCCCGGTCGAGCAGCTCCTGGACCTGCTCCGGCAGCGGGTCACCGAACTGCGCACCGAGCGTTGCGAGGTGCCCTACGACACGGAGAACGGGACCGGGTCCGCCGGGCCCGTCGCCGCCCTGCGCTCCGCCGACGCCGACCCGGCGGACCGCGCACCGGCCGAGGACCCCGCCCCCGCCGAGAACGCCGAGCTCGCCCCCCTCCTCGACTGGTCCCTGCACGCCCTCGGCTCCGTCGGCGCGCTGACCTACGGCGACGGCCAGGCCACCCTCACCCCGCTGGGCAGCTGGGCGGTCTGGGTCAAGCTGGAGCAGATCTGCGTGGCCGCGCAGAGCCCCGCCGGCAACATCGAGGTCGCCGCCGAGGAGATGCTCCGCGGCTGCGCCCAGCTCCGCCCCAACGCGGCCCGCGCCGAGTACCGCGCCTGGCTCGCCGCCCGCCCCGTCGGCGGCGCCGTCACCGAACTCGTCGACGCCGCCCGCGGCGAGGACGCCCTGCTGCGCGGCCTCGCCTTCGAGGCGCTGCGGGTCGTCGGCGCCCCCGCCGAACCGGACGTCCGCGCGGTCGTCGACGAACCCACCCTGCGGCCGTACGCCCTGCTGTGGCTGGCCGAGCACGACGGGGTCGACCCCGAGGACGCCCACGAGGTGCTCACCCGCGAAGAGGCCACCTGGCTCTGGGTGGACACGGCCGCCGCGGTCGCCGACCACGGCGAGGCGCCGCTGCTCGTGCGTCATCTGGAGTCGGCGCTGCAGCCCACCGTCCCCGCGCTGCTCGACGAGGTGCGCGCCGTCGGTCACCCGCGCACCGTGCAGGTCCTGGTCGCGCTGGCCGCCGCCCACCCGGACCCGGCGCTGGCCAAGGCCGTCCGCCGGGCCGCCTTCCAGGTGCACACCGGCCGATAGCCGCGGGGGCCGGGTAGGGGGGCAGGGTCAGGCCGTTATCTCGGGGGCGTAGGTGCCGAAGCTCCAGACGTTGCCCCCGACGTCCAGGGCCATGTAGTCCCGCGAGCCGTAGTCCTGGTCCGTCGGGGGCATCAGGATCTCGGCGCCGTGGTCCACGGCCCGCTGGTGGTGTGCGTCGACGTCGTCCACGACGATGTACACCCCGGCCGGGCCCGCGCCCTCCATCGCCGCGTCGAAGCGGCCGCCGCGGCCCCTGGAGCCCAGCATGATCGCGCCGTTGCCCTGCACCAGCTCGGCGTGGAGCACCATGCCGTCCTCGCCCTCGTACACCGACAGCTCGGTGAAGCCGAAGGCCTCCGTCAGCTGCTTGATCGCCGCCTTCGCGTCCGTGTACAGCAGCGACGGATAGATGCTCGGCCGTCCGCCGGTCGTACCTGCCATCCCGATCACTCCCTCGTGTGCCGGTCCCCCGAAAGCCGTCGTTCCGACCTGCTGCACAGTCTCGCACCCGGCACTGACAACGCCCCATGCCCGCACGGTCGTTGCAGGTCAGTGGCTTGACGGGGCAGCGGCTCGGCGGCTCAATGGCTCAGCGGAAGGTGTCGCACCGGGCCATGTCCCCGGTCCGGTAGCCCTGGTAGAACCATGCCTGCCGCTGCTGCGCCGACCCGTGCGTCCAGGTCTCCGGGGTCACCCGCCCCTGGAACCTCTCCTGGATCCGGTCGTCGCCCACGGCCGCCGCCGCGTCCAGGCCGTCCCGGATGTCGGCGTTCGTGAGACTGGTGATCAGCGGCCGGCCGGTCGACTCGTCCTTCGTGGTCGTCGCGTGCCGTGCCCACACCCCCGCGTAGCAGTCGGCCTGGAGCTCCACCCGTACCGCGTTGCTGTTCACCCCGGTCATGTTGTCCTGCGACCGGCTCAACGTGCCCATCAGGTCCTGCACATGGTGCCCGTACTCGTGCGCCACGACGTACGCCTGGGCGAACGGCCCGCCGCTCGCCCCGAACTTGGACCGCAGCTCGTCGAAGAAGCCGAGGTCCAGATAGACCTTCCGGTCGCCCGGGCAGTAGAACGGCCCCACCGCCGAGGTCGCCGTCCCGCACGCGGTGCCGACCCGCCCGGTGAAGAAGACCGTGGGCACGGCGGTGTAGGTGCCCCGGCGCTGCCGGAACTCCTGCTTCCAGAAGTCCTGCACGCTGTTGACCACCGCCACGATCCGGCAGTCCTCCTTGGTGTTCGCGTCCTGTCCGGTACGGCAGCTCTGCTGCACCTGCGCCAGCGAGGAGGAGGCGGGCGCGGGCGAGCTGTCACCGGAGGAGAGGCCCAACTGGTCCGGGCCCACGCCGAAGAACAGGGCGAGCAGCAGCGCGATCAGACCGGCGAGGCCGCCGCCGATGGTCGCCTTCCCGCCCGGGACCCGCCTGCCGCGCACGTCCTGGACCTCGGAGGCGTCCAGGTTCGCGTCGTCGTCGAACTGCATGGGGCACCGCCTCCTGCTCGCACCGCACCGTCCCCCGGATCCCGCTGCACCCCTCCGCATCCACCTTGCGCCTTCCGCGCCGCCACTTCGCGTCGGTGGCCGGACCGACCCCCGATCGGGCGACGTCCCGCCCCGCCGCCGCGTCACGCCCGGCCCCGCCTCGCGGGCGTGGCTACGCTCTGCGCCTGATCGATGGGACACGGGCACCCGGCCGGGCGCCGAAGGGGGGAAACGGTGGCTGTTCTGCCGTACGGGAGGACCGCGCCGCCCGAAACGGAGAACCCCCCGGACGAGGCGGACGAAGCGGTGCACCCCCCGGCGCGGCCCCCGGCGCACTTCCCGGAGCACCGCTCGGAACACCGGGAAGTGCACCGCCCGGCCGCCCCCGCGCCCGCGCGCCCCACCCGAAAGCGCCCTCACCGCTCCCTCGCCCTCGCCGCCACCCTCCTCGTCATGACCGCCCTGCTCGCCGTCGCCCACACGATCCGCCCCGCCCCCTACGGCGACCGCCTCACCCCCGGCCCGCCCGCGCACACCGCACGCGCGCGTGCGGACGTCGTCGAGGCCTACGAGGGGCGGACCCTGCGGTGGCGGTACGCGCGCGTGGGCCGCCGTCCGCTCAGCGTGCTGCCCGCGCGGGGGCACGCGATCGCCCTCTGGGACGACGGGCTCGTCACCGACACGGACGGTCGCGCCGTGCGCTGGCACCGCGCTCTGCCCGCCGCCACCGGGTGGCTCCGCCGCCAGGGCGCCACCGGCGTCCTGCGCCCCCTGGGCCGCGGCATCCTCGCCGTCGTCACCCCGTCGCGCATCGCCGCCTACCGCACCGCCGACGGCGACCTGCGCTGGGTGCTGCCCGCCCGCGCGGGCTGCGCGTTCCACCCGGAGCGTGCCGTTCGTCACGGCACCGCCCTGCTCGTCGCCCAGCCCTGTCGGCACGGCGCCTGGACGGAACAGCTCGTCGCCGTGGACGACCTGGGCGGGATCGCCCCGCACCGCGAGCCCCTGGGCAACGAACCCCCCGGAGCGGGCCGCCCCGAACACCCGCGCACCGAAAAAGCGCTTGCGCCGCCCCGTTAGACTTGGCCCATGGCCATTCTCCTCGCGCATTAGACGGCGGGAACGTCCTCAGCCGCCCACCCGTCACTCTCCGTACGCTCTGGAGTCTGTCCGTGATCTCCGTCTCCGGTATCGAGCTGCGCGCCGGTGCCCGCATCCTTATCGAGAACGCCACTTTCCGTGTCGCCAAGGGCGACCGCATCGGGCTGGTCGGCCGCAACGGCGCCGGCAAGACCACCCTCACCAAGGTGCTGGCCGGTGACGGCATCCCTGCCGCGGGCACCGTCACCCGCTCCGGCGAGGTCGGCTACCTCCCGCAGGACCCCCGCACCGGTGACCTCGACGTCCTCGCCCGCGACCGCGTCCTGTCCGCGCGCGGTCTCGACGTACTGATCCGCAAGATGCGCGAGAACGAGCAGCGCATCGCCAACGGCCAGGGCGCCACCCGCGAGAAGGCGCTCCGGCAGTACGAGCGCCAGGAGACGGAGTTCCTCACCAAGGGCGGCTATGCCGCCGAGGCCGAGGCCGCCACCATCGCCGCCGCGCTCAACCTGCCCGACCGGGTGCTCGGCCAGCCCCTGCACACGCTCTCCGGCGGTCAGCGCCGCCGTATCGAGCTGGCCCGGATCCTGTTCTCGGACGCCGACACCCTGCTGCTCGACGAGCCGACGAACCACCTCGACGCGGACTCGATCGTCTGGCTGCGCGACTACCTGAAGACCTACCGCGGCGGCTTCATCGTGATCTCCCACGACGTCGACCTGGTCGAGACGGTCGTCAACAAGGTCTTCTACCTGGACGCCAACCGCGCCCAGATCGACGTCTACAACATGGGCTGGAAGCTCTACCAGCAGCAGCGCGAGGCCGACGAGAAGCGCCGCAAGCGCGAGCGCGCCAACGCCGAGAAGAAGGCCGCGGCGCTGCACTCCCAGGCGGACAAGATGCGTGCCAAGGCCACCAAGACGGTCGCCGCGCAGAACATGGCCCGCCGCGCGGACAAGCTGCTGGCCGGCCTGGACGCCGTCCGGGTCTCCGACAAGGTCGCCAAGCTCCGCTTCCCTGAGCCCTCGCCCTGCGGCAAGACCCCGCTGACCGCCGAGGGCCTGTCGAAGTCGTACGGCTCGCTGGAGATCTTCACCGACGTCGACCTGGCCATCGACAAGGGCTCCCGGGTCGTCATCCTCGGCCTCAACGGCGCCGGCAAGACCACCCTGCTGCGACTGCTCGGCGGCGTCGAGCAGCCCGACACCGGCGAGGTCATCGAGGGCCACGGCCTCAAGCTGGGTTACTACGCCCAGGAGCACGAGACCCTGGACCCGGGCCGCACGGTCCTGGAGAACATGCGCTCGGCCGCCCCCGACATGGACCTCGTCGAGGTCCGCAAGGTGCTGGGCTCGTTCCTGTTCTCCGGTGACGACGTCGACAAGCCGGCCGGGGTCCTCTCCGGCGGCGAGAAGACCCGTCTCGCCCTCGCCACCCTGGTCGTCTCCTCCGCGAACGTCCTGCTCCTCGACGAGCCGACCAACAACCTCGACCCCGCCAGCCGCGAGGAGATCCTCGGCGCCCTGCGCACCTACAAGGGCGCGGTCGTCCTCGTCACCCACGACGAGGGTGCCGTCGAGGCGCTCCAGCCCGAGCGGATCATCCTGCTCCCCGACGGTGTCGAGGACCTGTGGGGCGCCGACTACGCGGACCTCGTCGCCCTCGCCTGAGAACGCGTGTGTCGCCGTCGTTTGATCGAATGCCTGATCCACTGGCTATGGATCATTCGGCCTATCGGTGATCCATCATCTGTGTGAGATCTCCTCGTATCGAGGTGTGTCCTACATCGATTTCGCGGCCGATCCCATTGTCGACAAGGGGTCGGCCGCTTGTCGTGCCTGACCTGGTACTTCGCGAAAGAACCCGTTCGGCCGTGTGGACAACTCTCACCGGAACAACAGATTCCGCTTGTGGGGATGTGCTCCTGTCGTCACAACGATGTCTCACGGACCTTGCCGAATGGGTGGCCATCGCGCCCCGGAGGGGTGATCATGAGGGGACCAGAGCGCACTTCCCATGAGGAGGCACGGGTGGCCGAGACTCTGAAGAAGGGCAGCCGGGTAACCGGCGCCGCGCGCGACAAGCTCGCGGCAGACCTGAAGAAGAAGTACGACTCCGGTGCGAGCATTCGGGCACTGGCCGAGGAAACCGGCCGCTCGTATGGCTTCGTCCACCGGATGCTCAGTGAGTCGGGTGTCACGCTGCGTGGGCGTGGCGGGGCGACGCGGGGCAAGAAAGCCGCGTCCTGACCCCGGGCGGCCCATCGGCTTCGATGGTGGCCACCCGGTCGGTCGGGTGATCGACCGGGTGGTTACTGTGCAGTCACTTAGCATGCCGTACGGCAATGCGTGATGACCGCACACATCGGAGGCGCCCCATGGCTTCGCCCGACCAGGACCTCACTCCTGTTCTCGACAAGGACGGCGTACGGCTCACCGTCGACGACGCGCTCGCCACGGTGACGCTGACCAACCCGGCCAAGCGCAACGCCCAGAGCCCCGCACTGTGGCGGGCGTTGGCCGAGGCCGGGCGGTCACTGCCGGGGTCGGTCCGGGTCGTCGTGCTGCGCGGCGAGGGCCAGTCCTTCTCCGCGGGCCTCGACCGGCAGATGTTCACACCGGAAGGGATCCCGGGCGAGCCGACCTTCATCGAGCTCGCGCACCGCGACGACGCCGAACTCGACGCGACCATCGCCGAATACCAGGAGGGGTTCACCTGGTGGCGGCGCAACGACATCGTGTCGATCGCCGCCGTGCAGGGACACGCCATCGGGGCCGGCTTCCAGCTTGCCCTCGGGTGTGACCTGCGCGTCGTCGCGGACGACGTGCAGTTCGCCATGCGCGAGACCAGCCTGGGGCTGGTGCCGGACCTGACCGGTACGCATCCGCTGGTCTCCCTGGTGGGCTATGCCCGCGCGCTGGAGATCTGCGCGACCGGACGGTACGTCCTGGCCGAGGAGGCGGTGGCTTCCGGGCTGGCGAGCGTGGCCGTGCCGGTGGGCGAACTCGACGCTGCGGTGCGGGACCTGGCCGGGGCGCTGTTGGCTGCGCCGCGGGATGCCGTGGTGGAGACGAAGGCGTTGCTGCGTGGTGCGGGTGGTCGTACGTATGACGAGCAGCGGGCTGCTGAGCGGCAGGCGCAGGCTCGGCGGCTGCGGGACCTTGCGGGAGTGGGTGAGTAGTTCACCTGCGGGTGAGTGGGGGTTGAGCGCGCCCCACGCGGCGGAGCCGCACGTCGAATGCAGCCCCGCGCCCCTGACGGGGCGCTTCAGCCGACGCTTGTGACAAGCACGGCTACGGTCGGCTGATCGTCCAACGCCTCGCTGACCGTCGTACGGACCTGCCGGGCCACCTCCACGGCCCGTAGGCCGTTGGCCAGTGCCACCTCCACCCGGACGTGGCGGCGCGGCAGGGCGGCGTCGAAGTGGATCTCGCGGCTCAGTGCGCCCGTGACCCGGTCCACTCCCGGCACGGTGAGCGCCGCCGCCGTGACCCTGGCCCCGTCGGGGTCGGCACTCTCCCGGACCGACGGGGGCCGAGGCGGTCGTACGTCCGCCGGCTCCGCCGTGTCCTCGTCCAGCAGGTCGGTCACTCGCAAGTCCACTTCGGTCACGGCCAGTCCGAGCCGGTCCGTGGCCGCCGCCAGGGCCCGGCGCAGTGCGGCCGCCGTCGTCGGCAGGGGTTCTGTGGCGGTTGCCGCGAAGTCCGCCGAGAGGCGCAGCGGGCCCGGTGGGACGGCGCCGGGGGGTGGGGGTACGGCGGGCTCCCGGACGTCGGTCGGATCCGCCGGCGCGATCCGGAGTGCCCCCAGTCGTACGCCCGGCACCTCGCCCGCCGCCCGCCGGAGCACCCCGTCGGCCGCCGTCTCCGCGAGCCAGGCCCCGTCGTGCGGGCCGCCCAGCGGAAGCAGCCTGCCGAAGCCCAGGGGGTGCCGTACCGCCTCTGCCCATCGGTCCGCCGTCATTCCTCCAGCCTGCCGCATCACCGGGGCATGACGGGGCATCCGCACTTACCGTGGTCGCAGGACGACGACCGGAAGGGACGCGCGGCGATGAGCGAGACGGCGGCCGAGGCCGAGAAGGACCCCACGGTGACCACCCGCAAGACGACCAGACGGGGCGGCGGCGATCCGGCCACCCGGGGGCGTACGACGATCGCCGACGGTGTCGTGGAGAAGATCGCCGGGCTGGCGGCGCGGGACGTGGTCGGCGTGCACGCGATGGGCAGTGGACTGGCCCGTACCTTCGGGGTGGTGCGCGACCGGGTGCCCGGCGGCTCGAAGTCCGTGACCCGCGGGGTGAAGGCCGAGGTCGGCGAGGTGCAGACCGCGCTCGACCTGGAGATCGTCGTGGACTACGGCGTGTCGATCTCCGATGTCGCCCGCGCGGTGCGGGAGAACGTGATCGCCGCCGTGGAGCGCATGACCGGACTCGAAGTGGTCGAGGTCAACATCGCGGTGAGTGATGTGAAGCTTCCGGAGGAAGAGGAAGAAGAGCCGGAGTCCCGGCTCCAGTGACCGCTGAGAGGAGCGCACCATGAGCACGGCCGTGGTGGGCATGATCGCCGGCATGGCACTGGGCTTCGCCGGGTACTTCGGTGGATTCGGCGCCTTCCTGCTGGTGGCCGCGTTGGGCGCGGTCGGGTTCGTCGTCGGCCGGTTCGCGGAGGGGGACATCGAACTCGGCGACTTCTTCCGCACCCGCGACGACCGGCGTGACCGTCGGCGATGACCTCCGCGAGCGGTGAGACACCCAGCGCCCCGGCCGCTGTGGCGCCCGGCGAGCGCGGCGCCCTCCGGATCGCCGACCGGGTGGTGGCCAAGGTCGCCTCCCAGGCGGCCCGCGAGGCGCTCGGCAGCCTCCCGAAGGACGCCGTACCCCCGCACGCCACGGTCGTCGTGCACCACGAGGCGGTCCGTGTCCGCGTCCATCTCGAACTGGACTATCCGTCCGACATCGGCGCCCGGTGCGCGGCCGTGCGTCGACATGTGGTCGAGCGGGTAGGCGCGTTGGTGGACATGGAGGTCCCGGAGGTCGCCGTCCACGTGGAACGGCTGCACCCGGCCCAGACCCAGGGGAGGGCGTGATGAGCACCGAGCAGACACAGGTCATCGAGAAACCGCCACCCGAGACCGCACCCCCGGCCGGCCGCGAGGCCCGCTTCTGGTCCCCGCGCCGCGCTCCCGCGGCCGTGGTCGCCGTGCTCGTCCTCGTGACCGCGGGCGCCTTCCTCTACGACATCGCGGCCGTACGCGCCCACCACCCCGCGATGCACTGGCGCCGCGCACTGGCCCGCCAACTCGCCGAGCGGCCCCTCGACGACACCTGGGTGCTGGCCGGCGCGGGCGTCGCCGCCGCCCTCGGCCTGTGGCTGCTGATCCTGGCCGTCACCCCCGGCCTGCGCGACCTGCTGCCCATGCGCCGCACCCACCCCGACGTCCGCGCCGGACTGCGCCGCGACGCGGCCGCGATGGTGCTGCGCGACCGGGCCATGGAGATCTCCGGCGTGCGGCGGGTACGGGTACGGCTGCACCGCTCCCGGGCCCACGTCCTCGCCATCTCCCACTTCCGGGATCTCGACGAGGTACGGGCCGACCTGGACGCGGCCCTGAACGACGCGATCCGCAGCCTGGGCCTCGCCCACCCGCCCAAACTGACCCTGCTGGTGCTGCGACCCGGCCGGAAGGGGTGACGTCATGCTCGGTGCGGTCAACCGCGTACTGGTCGGCCTGGCGGGGCTGTTGCTCCTCGCCCTGGGCGGCTCGGTGCTGGCCGTCGGCCTCGGCGCCCCGCCGCCGTCCTGGTGGATCCACACCGGCCGCCACGACGTCCTGCTCAGCACCGCCGAGCGCACCCACTGGCGGGACGCGGGCTGGTGGTGGCCGACGGTCCTGGCCGCGCTGGCCGTGCTGGTCCTGCTCTCCCTGTGGTGGCTGACCGCCCAGCTGCGCCGCCGCCGTCTGCCCGAGGTCCTGGTGGACACGGGAGACGGCGAGAGCGCGCTGCTGCGCGGCCGGGCCCTGGAGACGGTCCTCGCGACGGACGCGGCCCACCAGGAGGGCGTGGCCCACGCCCAGGCGGTCCTGAAGGGCACACGGACGGCACCGCAGGTACGGGTCTGGCTCCAACTGGAGCCGGACGTCTCGCCGGGCGCGGCCCTCGACGACCTGACGGCTCAGGCCCTCGCACACGCCCGGGATTCGGCAGCCTTGAAGAAGCTCCCCGCAGAAGTCCGACTGACGTCGGTCAAACACCGTGCGGAGAGGGTCACTTGACATCGCGGTTCATGTGCCCCACTTGTGTGGGGGCGGGGGGAACTGCGCGACCAGCCCCCACACACCCGCACCCAGAACTCAACCGCTAGAACCCGTGCCGCATCCCTCCATCGACAGGAACCATGATCCCCGTCAGATAGGACGCCGCCGGAGACATCAGAAACGCCGACACCCGCCCGAACTCCTGCGCGGTCCCGTACCGCCGCAACGGAATCTTCGACTCGTGCTCCGCCCGCGTCGCCTCCGGATCCGCGGACATCCCGTCCAGCTCGCGCACGCGGTCCGTATCGATCCGGGACGGCAGCACCCCCACCACCCGGATCCCGCGCGGCCCCAGCTCGTCCGCCAGCGACTTGGCGAACCCGGCAAGACCCGGCCGCAGCCCGTTGGAGATCGTCAGCCCGGGAATCGGCTCGTACACGGACGCGGACAGCACGAACCCGATGACACCCCCGTCCGTCAGTTCGGCCGCGGCCGCCCGGGCCAGTCGCACGGCCCCGAGGAACACCGACTCGAAGGCGCTCCGCCACTGCTCGTCCGTGTTGTCGGCGACGAACCCGGCCGCGGGTCCGCCCACACTCACGAGAATGCCGTCGAAGCCGCCGAAGTGATCCCGCGCGGCCGCGATCAGCCGCGCCGGCGCGTCCGGGTCCGCGTTGTCGACGCCGACGCCGACCGCGTTCGGGCCCAGCTCGGCGGCGGCCTCCGCGGCCCGCTTCTCGTCCCGTCCGGTCACCACGACCTTCGCCCCGTCGGCGACCAGCTCCCGCGCGGTCGCGTTGCCCAGCCCGCGGGTCGCTCCGGTGACGACGTACACCCGGTCCTTCAGTCCAAGATCCATGACCCCTATCCTGCCTGGTCGCTCCCGAACAGCGTGAGGGCGGTGTTCACCAGCCCGATGTGGCTGAACGCCTGCGGGAAGTTGCCCAGCTGGCGTCCGAGCTCCACGTCGTACTCCTCGGCCAGCAGCCCCACGTCGTTGACCAGCCCCACCAGCCGTTCGAACAGTTCCTTCGCCTCGTCGGTGCGGCCCGTCATGTGCAGTGCGTCGGCGAGCCAGAACGAGCAGGCGAGGAAGGCGCCCTCGCCGCCCGGCATCCCGTCGACGCCGACCGCGTCGGTGTCGTAGCGGCGCACGAAACCGCCGTGGCCGAGGTCGTCGCGGATCGCGTCCACCGTGCCGATCACCCGGGGGTCGTCCGGCGGCAGGAAGCCCAGGCGCGGGATCAGCAGCAGCGAGGCGTCCAGCTCGCGCGAGCCGTAGTACTGCGTGAAGGTGTTGCGCTTCGGGTCGTACCCCTTCTCGCAGACCTCCCGGTGCACCTCGTCGCGGAGCGCCCGCCAGCCCTCCAGCTCGCCCTTCAGCTCCGCGTGCTCCTCCAGGGTCTGCACGGCGCGGTCCGCGGCCACCCACACCAGCACCTTGGAGTGCACGAAGTGGCGGCGGCCGCCGCGCACCTCCCACAGCCCTTCGTCCGGCTGCCGCCAGCTCTTCTCCAGGAACTTCATCAGCGCGCACTGGATGGCCCACAGGTGCGGCTTGGTGGGCAGTCCCGCGGTGCGGCCCAGCGACAGCGAGTCCATGACCTCGCCGTACACGTCCAGCTGGAGCTGGTCGACGGCGCCGTTGCCGACGCGTACGGGTGCCGATCCGGCGAAGCCGGGCAGCCAGGGCAGTTCGAACTCGGGGAGCCGGCGTTCACCCGCGAGCCCGTACATGATCTGCAGGTCCGCAGGGTCGCCGGCGACCGCGCGCACCAGCCAGTCGCGCCAGGCCTCGGCCTCCTTGTGGTAGCCGGCGGAGAGCAGGGCGCCGAGGGCGAGGGTGGAGTCGCGCAGCCAGCAGAAGCGGTAGTCCCAGTTGCGCACCCCGCCCAGCTCCTCGGGCAGCGAGCTGGTGGCGGCCGCCACGATGCCGCCGGTCGGCCGGTAGGTGAGCGCCTTCAGGGTGATCAGGGAGCGCACGACCGCGTCCCGGTAGGGGCCGTTGTACGTGCAGCGGGCGGTCCAGCGCCGCCAGTCGGTGACGCTGGCGCGCAACGCCTCGTACGGGTCCACGAGCGGCGGCCGGGGCTCGTGCGAGGGGTGCCAGGTGAGCACGAACGCGACCCGCTCGCCCTCCGCGACGGTGAACTCCGAGTGCGTGCCGAAGTCCTCGCCCCAGGTCCGTACGGACGGCTCGCTGCGCAGCCACACCGCGTCGGGTCCGGCCACGGCGACCCGGTTGCCGCCGGAGCGGCGCATCCACGGGATGACCGAGCCGTAGTCGAAGCGGAGCCGGAGCGTGCTCTGCACGGTGACCCGGCCGCTGACGCCCTCGATGATGCGTACGACGTCGGGGGCGCGGTCGCGCTGGGGCATCAGGTCGGTCACCCGGACCGTGCCCTCGGCCGTCTCCCACTCGGTGTCCAGGACCAGGGTGTCGGGCCGGTAGGCGCGCCGGGTGCAGACGGTGGCGCCCTGCGGGGCGATCCGCCAGTGGCCGTGGTCCTCGTCGCCCAGGAGCCGGGCGAAGGAGGCGGCCGAGTCGAAGCGGGGCAGGCACAGCCAGTCGATGGAGCCGTCCCGGCCGATCAGGGCCGCGGTCTGCTCGTCACCGATGAGGGCGTAGTCCTCGATGCGTCGGTCCACGGGAGCCGGTTTCCCGCCCGGCCGGGGGGCCAATCAGGGGGTGGGCCGGGGGAGTGACACGGCACCGCGCTCAGACGGCGGCGGGCTCCGCCTCCTCGGCCGCCTCCTTGTCGGCCGCCGCCTCCGCACGCGTGTGTGCCTCGCGGCGGGCCAGGACGAAGAAGCCGTACGGGACGCCCGCGGCGAACAGCCACCACTGGATCATGTACGCGTAGTTCAGCGGGGCGTCTTCCTTGCCCGGGTCGGAGATCTGCTCCGGGGTGTCGCCCTTGGACTCCGGCGCGGTCTGCTGGACGTAGCCGCCGAGCACCTGCTTGCCGAGCCGGCGCGCCTGTTCCGCGCTGTTGATCAGCATGATCTGACGGTCGGGCAGGCCCTTGATGTCCTTGATGCCGCTCGCCGCGGTGGTCTCGTCGGGCATCAGCCGGCCCTGGATGGTGACCTGGCCGGCGGGCGGCGCCGGGATCTTGGGGAAGGCGGTCTGGCTGGGGCCGTCCGACGGGATCCAGCCCCGGTTGACCAGCAGCACCTTGCCGTCGGCCAGGACGAACGGGGTGAGGACGTGGTAGCCGACCTCGTCGTCGTCGTTGGTACGGCGGCGGACGACGACCTCGTCGGCGGTGTCGAAGGTGCCGGTCGCGGTGACGGTGTGGTACCGCTCCTTGCGGGTCACCGCGTGCCCCGGCCCGGTCACCTGCTCCACCGGCACCGGCTTGGCGTGCAGCGCCTCGGCCACCAACTGGTTGCGGGCGCTGCGCTCCTCGTACCGGTGTTTCTGCCAGAACCCCAGCCGGATCATCGTGGGGATGAGAAGCAGCGAGATCAGGGTGAGGATCACCCACTGCCGGGTCAACAGGAAGCGGTACACCCCACGACCGTACAACTCGGTCGTGGGGCGCGATCGGGCGGGTACCGGGTCACACGCGGTCGACGATGCCCGCCTTCCCGGCCTCGCGGGCGCAGTGGGCGCCGCAGAACCACTGGTTCTCGGCCTCCACGCCCTGGCCGATGATCGAGACCTTGCAGTGCTCGCAGACCGGGGCCATGCGGTGGATCGCACAGGAGAAGCAGTCGAAGACATGGACCGCGCCCTGCGCGTGCACCTCGAAGGTCATTCCGTAGTCATTGCCGCATACTTCGCATTTCGCCATGCGCCACAGGGTGGGCTGTCGTGCTCGCGCGGGCGAGCGGGCGCGTGGCGAGTCGCACGGCAATCACCCGTCCGTACGGTCACGTCCCGGAGGCCGGTGCCACGTCCCGCAGCAGCTGGCCGAAGGCCGCCTCGTCGACGACCGGGGTCCCGAACTGGCGGGCCTTGACGACCTTCGACGTACCCGAGTCGGGGTCGTTGGTGACGAGCAGGCTGGTCAGCCGCGAGATGCTGGTGGAGACATGCAGACCGGCCTCCGCCGCCCGGTCCTCCAGGAGCTCGCGGTCGACCGAGGTGTCCCCGGAGAACGCCACCCGCATGCCCTGCTGGAGCGGCCTGCCGTCCTCGTACCGCCCCGGGTTCGGGTACGGGCACGCCGGCCGCCTGCGGGACGGCCGCCAGCTGGTCGGCCGGTAGCCGCCGCCGTAGCCACCGCTCGCCTGCTGCCCGATCCTGGGCGTGTCCGACCACTCCGTCAGCGGCCGGCACTCGAGGAGCGGCAGCCGTACGTTGCCCGCCGCCGCGGCCCGCAGGCTGGGCCGGAACGCCTCCGCGAGCACCCGCGCGTCGTCCAGCGCGTGGTGCGCCCGCCGCTGCACGACACCGAAGTGCGCGGCCAGGGTCTCCAGCTTGTGGTTGGGCAGCGGCAGGGCCAGCTCCTTGGAGAGCGCGATCGTGCACAACCGCTGCCGCACCGGGGGCTCGGCCTTCGCGCGCGCGTACTCCCGCGCGATCATCTGCCAGTCGAAGACCGCGTTGTGCGCGACCAGCACCCGGCCGTCCAGCCGGGCCGAGAACTCCTCGGCGATGTCGGTGAAGAGCGGAGCCCCGTCGAGCGCCTCGCTCGTCAGACCGTGGATCCACACCGGACCCGGGTCCCGCTCGGGGTTGACCAGCGTGTACCAGTGGTCCTCGACCTCGCCGCGCTCGTCCAGCCGGTAGACGGCCGCGGAGATTATCCGGTCGTCCCGGGCCAGTCCGGTGGTCTCCACGTCGACGACCGCATACCCCTTCGGATACGCGGCCGGCCACGGGGTGCCGGGGGACACTGCGGTCGTACGGTCTTGGAGCATGGTCATTGAGGATACGGGCCCCGACCGACAGTCCGGTCCGTCAGGTCACCTGCCGCACCCACCCGTTCGCATGTCCTGATAATCCGTCGCACGCCCGCGGACCTTTGTCCTGATTGCCCTTCGCGCGGCTATGGACCTTTTCACCGCCCGGTGCAAGCGTGCACCCCGCCCGGCGCAGACGGCGGCCGACGGAAGGGCGGTACGGCGGATGGCACGCGTACGGTACGGCGCTCGGACCGAGGCGGAGATCAGGGCCGCGCGCACCGCGCGCCTCCCGGACGTCTGGTCCACCGGGGTGGTGGCCGTCTGGGAGACCGACCCGGACGCGGTCGCGGCGGTGCTGCCGCCCCCGCTCAAGCCCACCGGCCGGCCCCTGGCCCGGGTCGGCATCAGCAAGGTCCAGCTGCCCGGGTACCCGCTCGGCGCGGGCTCGTTCGCGGTCGCCGCCGCCCATGGCGCGGTCGAGGGCTGGTACCCGCTGGTGATGCCGATGACCCACGAACGCGCCCTGACCGGCGGGCGTGAGGTGTTCGGCGAGCCGAAGAAGCTCGGCGAGGTGACCGTCGAACGGGAGGGCCAGGAGGTCCGCGCGGCGCTTGCCCGGCACGGGGTCGCCTTCGTCGAGGTGCGCGGCACGGTCGACGGCCCGCTGCCGCTGCCCGAGCCCGCCCCCAAGACCGACTTCTACTTCAAGTTCCTCCCGGCCGTGGACGGTTCGGGCTTCGACGGGGACCCGCTGCTGGTGCACTGCGTACGCGAGGAGAAGGTCCGCCGGCTGGAGCGCGTCACCGGGGAGGTGATCCTCCGTGAGTCGGCCTACGACCCGGTCGCCGATCTCCCGGTGCTGCGCCTGCTGGACCTCACCCTGGGTGAGAAGACCAGCGACCAGCGCGGCCGGGTCGCCGAACGGGTCGACGCCCAGGCCCTGTTGCCGTACGTCCACCAGCGGTACGACGACCCGCGCCAGATCCATGACGCGCCGCCCGAAGGAAGCGAGGCCTGATGGAGCTGCGGGCCGGACAGGTCGCCGTCGTCACGGGCGCCGCGAGCGGACTCGGGCTCGCGATGGCACGGCGGTTCGCCGCGGAGGGCCTGAAGGTGGTCCTCGCCGACGTCGAGGCCGCCGCGCTGGAGAAGGCCGCCGACGGCCTGCGCGCGGACGGTGCCGACGTGCACGCGCGCGTGGTCGACGTCGGCGTCCGCGAACAGGTCCTGGAACTGGCCGAGTCGGCCTACGACACCTACGGCGCGGTGCACGTCCTGTGCAACAACGCCGGGGTCGGCTCGGGCGCCGAGGGCCGTATGTGGGAGCACGAACCGAACGACTGGAAGTGGGCGTTCGAAGTCAATGTGTGGGGCGTCTTCCACGGCGTACAGGCTTTCCTGCCCAGGATGATCAAGTCGGGTCAACCCGGTCATGTGGTCAATACATCCTCCGGTGACGGCGGTATCGCACCGCTCCCGACGGCCTCCGTGTACGCCGTGACGAAGGCGGCCGTGGTCACCCTCACCGAGTCCCTGTACGCCCACCTGAAGGCCGAGCACGCGCGCGTGGGCGCCTCGGTGCTCTTCCCGGGGCCGCACATGCTGCGCACGGGGCTGTGGGAGTCGCACCGCAACCGGCCCGAACGCTGGGCCAAGGAACGGCCGCGCAGGACGCCGTACCGCAGTCTCGACCAGTGGGAGGCGGCGATGCGCGCGGCGGGCAAGGAGGTCGCCTTCACGCCCGTCGAGGAGGTCGCCGAGTTCGTCGTGGCGGGCATCCGCGCGGACCGCTTCTGGCTGCTGCCCGACAGCGCGCACAGCGACGCGCAGATCCGGGCGCGGGCCGCCTCGATGCTGGACCGCGCGAACCCGTCGTACCTCGAGAGCTTCATCCTGGACTGAGCACCTGGACCGACAGGGGGCAGTGGTGACCGCGTACGACGACCCATACCTGATCATCTCCTCCGACTGCCACGCCGGACTGCCCACCGAGGAGTACCGGCCCTATCTGGAGTCCCGGTTCCACCGGGACTTCGACGAGTTCCTCGCCGGACGCGAGCGCCGCCGGGAGGAGATGACCCGGCTCGGCATCCGCAACGAGGCGTTCGCGACCAAGTGGTTCCACGACAACGAGGAGGGGCTGCGCGGGGGCTGGGACACCGCGCAGCGCCTCAAGGAGCTGGACGGCGACGGGGTGGCCGCCGAGGTGGTGTTCCCGGACGCCGACGCGGTCGACAGCCGGACGGCCGCGCCCTTCGGGGTGGGCCTCGGCCTCTCCGGGGACCACGACCCGGAGCTGGGCATGGCGGGCGCTCAGGCCCACAACCGCTGGCTGGCGGAGTTCGTGTCGGAGAACCCCGAACGGCACTGCGGGGTCGCCCTGCTGCCCGTCACGGCGCCGACGGAGCGGGTGGTCGCCGAGGTGCACCGCGCGAAGGAGTCGGGCCTCGGCGCGCTGATGATCCCGGCCATGTGGGTCGACAAGGAGCCCTACCACGACCGCCGTTACGACCCCGTGTGGGCGGCCGCCGCCGAGTGCGGGCTGCCGGTCGTCACCCACTCCGGGGCGGCCCCCCGCCACGAGTACGGCGACCATCTCGGCATCTACGTCAGCGAGGTGACGTGGTGGCCGGCCCGCCCGCTGTGGTTCCTGCTCTGGTCCGGCGCGTTCGAACGGCACCCGGGGCTGCGCTTCGGCGTCGCCGAGTCCGGCTGCTGGTGGCTGCCGAACCTGCTGTGGTTCATGGACCGCCTCTACCTCGGCGCCCACGGCGGCAAGAAGCTGTCCCCCTTCGAGGAACTGCGGCGCCCGCCGCACGAGTACCTGGACCGGCAGGTCTTCGTCTGCGCCACCAACACCAAGCGCCGGGAACTCGCCCAGCGCTACGAGATCGGTGTCGACAACATCCTCTGGGGCAGCGACTTCCCGCACCCCGAGGGCACCTGGCCCGACACGCGCGCGTGGCTGCGCCGCACCTTCCACGACATCCCGGTGGCCGAGACCCGCCGGATGCTGGGCCTCGCGGCGGCCGAGGTCTTCGGCTTCGACGTGGACCGCCTGGCCCCGCTGGCCCGCCGTATCGGCCCCACCCCCGCCGACCTCGGCCAGCAGGCCGACCAGACGGCGGTGGAGGCCTCCTGGGCCCGCTCGCGCGAGGTGGGCCGGCACTGGCTGACGGACAACGACTTCCCTGTGCTGGGAGCGGATCGATGAACGGACAGGACCGCTACACGGTGATCTCGGCCGACTGCCACGCGGGCGCCGACCTCCTCGACTACAAGCCGTACCTGGACAAGCGCCACCACGACGACTTCGACGTCTGGGCGGCGACGTACGTCAACCCGTACGAGGACCTGCTCGCCGACTCGGCCGACCGGAACTGGAACTCCGCGCGGCGGCTCGCGGAGCTGGAGGAGGACGGGATCGTCGCGGAGGTGATCTTCCCGAACACCATCCCGCCGTTCTTCCCGTCCGGGTCCCTGATGGCCCCGGCACCGACGGCGGCCGAGTTCGAACGGCGCTGGGCGGGCCTGCGCGCCCACAACCGCTGGCTGGCCGACTTCTGCGCCGCCGCGCCCGGGCGCAGGGCCGGGGTCTTCCAGATCCTCCTGAACGACGTGGAGGAGGCGGTGAAGGAGATCCGCTGGGCGGCGGACGCGGGGCTCAAGGGCGGCCTCCTGCTGCCCGGCACGCCGCCCGGCTCGGGCCTGCCCGAACTCCACGCGCGCGTGTACGACCCGATCTGGGCCGTCTGCGCGGAACTCGGCGTCCCCGTCAACCACCACGCGGGCTCGGCGTCCCCGCCGCTCGGCGACGAACCGGCCGCCCGCGCGGTCTTCATGGTCGAGACGACCTGGTTCTCGCACCGGGCGCTGTGGCACCTGATCTTCGGCGGCGCCTTCCGCCGCCACCCGGACCTGAGGCTGGTCCTGACGGAACAGGGCTCGGGCTGGATCCCCGGGGTCCTGGCGATGCTGGACTACTACCACGGCCGCATGCTGGCGGCGGCCACCAGGGCGACGACCGCGGAGTCGAAGTTCGGCGTCGGCCTGGCGGACTCGATGGGGGAGGCGCCGTCCACGGTCTGGCGGGACAACTGCTTCGTCGGCGCCAGCTTCATGCGCCCGCACGAGGTACCGCTGCGCGACCGCATCGGCCTGGACAAGATCATGTGGGGCAGCGACTTCCCGCACGACGAGGGGACGTACCCCTACACCCGTGAGGGCCTGCGCTTCGCCTTCGCCGGCGTCCCGCAGGGCGAGCTCGCGGCGATGCTCGGCGGCAACGCGGCCCGCGTCTACGGCTTCGACCTGGACCTCCTGGACCCGATCGCGGCGAAGGTGGGACCGACGGTGGCGGAGATCGCCGAGCCGCTGTCGACGCCTCCGGCGGACGCGACCAGTCCGGTGTTCGCGAAGGGCGCCTCGGTACGGGTCTGGTGACGTCGGTACGACGCCCGTGGGCCTCCGGGTGCGATCCTCCCTGCTGTGACGGAACCAACGCACGACAACGAGGCCCATGGGGGAGCGCTCGGCTCCCGGCTGAACTGGCTGCGGGCGGCCGTACTGGGCGCGAACGACGGCATCGTGTCGACGGCGGGCATCGTCGTCGGCGTGGCCGGGGCGACGGGTGACCGGAGCACCCTGCTGACGGCGGGGCTGGCCGGCCTGCTCGCCGGATCCATGTCGATGGCGGCGGGCGAGTACGTGTCGGTGTCCACCCAGCGCGATTCGGAACTGGCCGCGCTGGCCCTGGAGAAACGCGAGCTGAAGGAGCAGCCGGAGGCCGAGCTGGAGGAGCTGACCGAGCTGCTGGAGCGGCGCGGCCTCTCGCGCGAGGTGGCCGGGGAGGCGGCGGTCCAGCTCACGGAACGGGACGCCCTGCGGGCCCACGCGCGCGTGGAGCTGGGCATCGACCCGGACCAGCTGACCAACCCCTGGCACGCGGCCCTCGCCAGCTTCCTCGCGTTCACGGTGGGGGCGCTGCTGCCCCTCCTGGCCATCGTCCTGCCACCGGCGGACTGGCGGCTCCCGGTGACCGTGGGTTCGGTGCTGGCGGCCCTGGTCCTCACGGGATGGGCCAGCGCACGGCTGGGCGCGGCGGCGGTGGGCCCGGCCGTCGTCCGGAACGTGGTGGGCGGGGCGCTGGCCATGGGGGTCACCTACGGGGCGGGGAGCCTGCTGGGGGCGGTGGGGGTCTAGCCCGTTGGCGGAGATCGCCAACAAGCAAGCGCATACCGCTGGTAATACTTGTGGGTAACAACGTCTAGCCGCGGCCGACCGGCGGTTCTACGGTGCCCCCATGCCGAACCTGCCCGATGTCGTGCTGTGGTCGATACCCGCCTTTGTGCTGCTCACCGTGATCGAGGTGATCAGCTACCGCATCCATCCCGACGACGATGCCGCCGGGTACCAGGCCAAGGACGCGGCCACCAGCATCGGCATGGGGCTCGGGTCGCTCGTCTTCGACTTCGTCTGGAAGATCCCGATCGTCGCGATCTACACGGCGATCTACGAACTCACCCCGCTGCGCGTTCCCGTCCTGTGGTGGACGGTCCCGCTGATGCTGTTCGCGCAGGACTTCCTCTACTACTGGTCGCACCGCGGCCACCACGTGATCCGCATCCTGTGGGCCTGCCACGTCGTCCACCACTCCAGCAAGAAGTTCAACCTCTCCACCGCGCTGCGCCAGCCCTGGACCTCCCTGACCGTCTGGCCGTTCTACGTCCCGCTGGTGGCCGCCGGTGTGCATCCGGCCGCACTCGCCTTCTGCTCCTCGGCGAACCTCGTCTACCAGTTCTGGATCCACACCGAGCGCATCGACAAGATGCCCCGGTGGTTCGAGTTCGTGTTCAACACGCCGTCCCACCACCGTGTGCACCACGCCTCCCAGGGCGGCTACCTGGACCGCAACTTCGGCGGGATCCTGATCATCTGGGACCGGCTGTTCGGATCGTGGGTGCCCGAGGTCGAACGACCCGTGTACGGGTTGACCAAGAACATCAACACGTTCAACCCGATCAAGGTGGCCACCCACGAGTACGCGGCCATCGGCCGGGACCTCAGGGCCGCGCGCAGCTGGCGGGAGCGGGCCGGACGGGTGTTCCGGGGGCCGGGCTGGGCGCCGCCGGCCGCCGTGGAGCAGGCCGAGGAGTCCGTGGCCGCGTGAGAGTGCCCTGGACGCTGCTCGCCGCCTTCGCCCTCGCCATCGTCGTCGACCTCGGCTGTCTCGCCGCCGGCTTCCACCCGGGGCACATGGTCGCCAAGGGGCTCCTGATGCCGCTGCTCGCCGCCGGTGCCGCCCGCGCGGGCGGCCCGCGGCTCCTGGTCGCCGCCCTGCTGTGCGGCTGGGGCGGCGACGTGCTGCTGCTCTCCGACGCCGACCCGGCCTTCATGGCGGGCATGGCCTGTTTCGCCGCCGGACACGTCTGCTATCTCGTCCTGTTCCGCCGGCAGGGTCCGCCCCGCGCGGGCGCGCGCGTCCTCGCCCCGGTCTACGCCGCGGCCCTCGTCGCCCTGGTCGCTCTGCTGTGGCCGGACCTGCCGGCCGGCCTCCGGGTCCCCGTCGCCTGCTACAGCACCCTCCTGACGGCCATGGCGTACACCGCGGCCACCCGGCTCGGCCCGGTGGCCGGGCTCGGCGGCGCGCTCTTCATGCTCTCCGACACCCTCATCGCGACCGGCGTCGCCGACTGGCCGCAGCCGCCCCGGCCCGACTTCTGGATCATGCTCACCTACGCGGCTGGACAGTTCCTGCTGGTCCGGGGCGCCCTCGACGCGCGACCCGCACCGGCCTCGGCGTACCGTGAAGTGCGCTCGACCACCCCCTGAGCGCACCCACGACACCGCACGAGAAGGACCCTCGCCATGCGCGCCACCACCATCCACGCCCCGTTCGACATGCGCGTGGAGGACGTACCCGAGCCCGTGGTGCAGCTGCCCACCGACGCCGTCGTACGGGTGCTGCGCGCCTGTATCTGCGGCAGCGACCTGTGGGCGTACCGGGGCGAGGCGGCCCGGCAGCCGGGGCAGCGCATCGGGCACGAGTTCCTCGGTGTCGTCGAGGAGACCGGCTCCGAGGTGGGCACCGTGCGGCGCGGGGACCTCGTGGTCGCGCCCTTCATGTGGTCCGACGGCGTCTGCGACTACTGCCGTGAAGGTCTGACGACCTCCTGCGAGCACGGCGGCTTCTGGGGCTCCGTGGGCTACGACGGCGGCCAGGGCGAGGCCGTGCGCGTGCCGTTCGCCGACGGCACGCTGGTCCAGCTGCCCAAGGAGGCGGCCTCCGACGACCATCTGCTGTCCGCCCTGCTGACCCTCTCCGACGTGCTCGGCACCGGCCACCACGCGGCCCTCGGCGCGGGCGCCCGCCCCGGTGCCACGGTCGCCGTCGTCGGGGACGGCGCGGTCGGCCTGTGCGCCGTGCTGGCAGCCAAGCGGCTCGGCGCCGAGCGGATCATCGCGCTTGGCCGGCACGAGGTCCGTACCGACATCGCGCGCCGCTTCGGCGCCACCGACGTCGTCGCCGAACGCGGCGACGCGGCCGTGGCCGCCGTACGCGAACTCACCCGCGGCCAGGGCGCGCACGCCGTCGTCGAGGCCGTCGGCACCGAGCAGTCCATGCGGACGGCCGTCGAGATCACCCGGGACGGCGGCGCCATCGGCTTCGTCGGCGTGCCGCACGGCAGCGGCACCGGCCTGGACCTCGGCGTGATGTTCGACCGGAACATCGCCCTGCGCGGCGGTGTCGCCCCGGTCCGCGCCTACATCCCCGACCTGCTGCCCGACGTCCTCGACGGCACGATCGACCCGTCGCCGGTCTTCGACCTGACCGTCGGCATCGAGGGCGTGCCCGACGGCTACAAGGCGATGGACGAGCGCACCGCCCTGAAGGTGCTCGTCACGAACGGCTGAACCAACGGCTGGATCAACGACTGAACCAACGACTGGATCGGCGGCTGGATCAACGATCCGATCAATGGTTGATCAAGTCCACCTGATCGGCAGCGGCAGCGCCGTCAGCACCCCCGACACCGCGACCACCGCCCCCAGCGCGACCACCTCGGCCCGCGCGGGGACGTACGCGGTCAGCGGGTCGGCCGCCCGGCGCAGCCGGTACCGCGCCCACAGCGCGAGTACGGCGACGGCGGCGACGAGGATCACCTTGGCCACCAGGGTGCGCCCGTACGCCGTCGTCGTCAGCTGGTCCAGGACGGTGCCCGCGGGCATCCGCCGCAGCGCGCTCCACACGCCCGTCGCGGTGATGGCCGCGAGCAGGACGGCGGCCACGCGCGCGTAGAGACCGAGCAGTGCGGCCCCGGCCGCCCGGTCGTGCCACCGGCGCAGCATGCGCAGCGCGTGCGGCAGACCGCCCACCCACAGCGTCGCGCACGTCAGATGCACCAGGGTCAGCGCGGACCCGAGCAACGGGCTGTGCTCGGGCGCGGGATGCGCGCGCAGCGCCTCGGCCACGACCACCGCCCCGAGCGGCCACACCTGCAGTACCGGGCGGCGCGTGCGGGCGCACAGTCCCGCCAGCAGAAAGGCGTTGACCTCGATCAGCGCCAGCTTGCCGTCGCGGGACTGGTAAAGGCCGCCCACATCGACGTCGGCGAGCGAACGCGGCACCAGGTTGCCCGTCGACACCACCGACGCCAGCCCCAGCGCGGCGGCGAAACCGGCCACGGCCGCGAACACCGCCCAGCTGGACGGCCGTTCGGGCGGCGCGTCCGGCAGCCGGCGGGCCAGCCGGGTCACGAACAGCTCGCCCGCCGGCACGCACAGGGCGGCGAACAGCACCCCACGCAGCAACGCGACCCCGCCCACCCCTGGCGCCGCGGCCTCCCCGGTGTCGTGCAACGCGACGGACGACCCGAGCAGCGGCACCAGCGCGCCCAGCGCCACCAGAGCCAGGACGGCGAAGGCCCGGCCGGTCCCGGGGCGTCTCGCGGGGCCGCTCGCGTCGGCCGCTTCGGCGGTCGGTCGTGTCACCGTCACCCCACGATCTTCGCCATCCATGACAGAACCGGGCAAGTACAGGAAATCAACTGACCGTTCGCCAATCCACCCATTCGTTCGTTTCCGGCCACTCGCGCGGGCGCGATCACGCCCGCGCGCCGGATCCCATCCCTAGCGCGCCGGAGCCGACCCCCAGCGCGCCGGATCCGATCCCCAGGGCACCGGAGGCCGTGCCCAGTCGGACGGGCCGCCGGTGAAGGACAACGGCGGCCGCGCGTACCGCAGTCGCCCCAGCGCGCTGTCCGTCCCGGCGAGCCAGGCGTCCGGCCCCGCGTAGGGCTCACCGGCCTCGGGACCCGGCTCCGCCTCCGCCATGAGCCACCGCGCGGTCCGCGCCAGGGCCAGCCGTACGAACCTGCCACCGCCCTCGTACGACTGCTCGGTCAGCGCCCGCAGCACGCCCGCCGCCAGCAGATAGCCGGTGCCGTGGTCCAGCGCCTGCGCGGGCAGGGCGCCCGGCCGCTCCGCCGAGCCCTCGATCTCCGCGATGCCGGTGGCGACCTGCACCAGGCTGTCGAAGCCGCGCCGCCCGCCCCACGGCCCGTATCCGCCCCACGCCGACACCTGGGCCACGACGAGCCCGGGCCGCCGTTGGGCCAGCGCCTCGGGGGAGAGCCCGAACCGGTCCAGGGCGCCCGGCCGGTACCCGGTGACCACGACGTCCGCCGAGCCCAGCAACTCCTCGAAGGCCGCCCGGTCCGCCGTCAGGTCGAGCGTCGCCGACCGCTTCCCGAAGCCCGTGTCGGCGTGCTGGTCCGGGAGTTCGGGCAGCCACGGCGCGTCCAGGCGCAGGACGTCGGCGCCCAGCAGCGCCAGGGTGCGGGTCGCGACCGGCCCGGCGAGGACCCGGGTCAGGTCCAGGATGCGCAGCCCGGCGGCGGGCAGCAGGGGAGCGGCGGCGGAGCCGAGCGGCGGGAGCACGCGCGGGGGTGCCGCGTCCAGCCGGCCCCGCTCGACCAGGGGGCGCGCGGCGACCTCGACGGCCTGCGCGTGCGCGGCCCACTCCGCGGGTGACCGCAGCGCCACGGCGAGCCCGCCCGCCCCGTAGACCGCCTCCTCCGTCTCCACCGCGCGCCGCTCGGCGATCCGCGCCGCCACGTCCTCGACCGAGGCGTCCTCGCGCAGGCCCAGCGCGCCCAGCAGCCGGGACCTGTGGTGCGGGTAGTTGGCGTGGGTCCGCACCCACCCGTCGGCCGTACGCCAGAACCGCGACAGCGGGGCGAACGACACCGGGGCCCGCCCGTCGATCAGCACCTGCCGCTCGCTGGTGAACGCCGTCGCCACGGCCCCGTCGTCCACCAGGACCCCGGGCACCTCCGCGGCGCCGGACCGCCGCGCGCCCAGCTCGGCCGCGGCGAGCGCGCACGCCCCCACGCACGCGCGGGCGAACTCTCGTACCGGAAGGCGTGCTTGAAGCGTGCCCCGACGCGGCACGGTCGCGACCCGCGCGAGCAGCGAAGGATCGCCGCCCAGCGCGGACCACGCATACTTGATTCCAGTCATGACTGCATTGTGCAGTATTGATCCAATCAAGTTATTGCCTCAAGTGCGGTGCCCGGTGGGGGTCGATATCAAGCCGTTCCCGGTGCTCGCCCCCTCGGACTTCGGTCGCCTCGATGCGGAATCGGTGAAACGGGTGGGAGGGGCCGAGGTTGAAGGGGGGAGGAAGCGCCTCCCGGGCTCAAGTGGAACCGGAGGCCTTGCACTCAGAAGCACATTTCAACTGGCCGCAGTGGGTGCGGCCAGGGAGGGTTGGCGGGATGGGCGTGGATCTTCTTGGCCTGAATGGTAAAGGTCTCGTCTGAATAGTAAAGAGATCTCCAAGGATTGGCAGGTGCCTTTCATCGATCTTGACCGAGTCCCGCATCGCGGGAGGTCCCCAGGGGGGTGGACATGTCTTGGCGCAATCCAGGACTCGTCGGCAGAACGATCACGGCTCTCGCGCTTGTCGCTTCGCTGTCGGCGGTCGGCAGCAGCGCGAATGTGGCGGTGGCGGGGGCGGACGTCTGCGAGCTGGGAGAGGGAGACCTGACGATCAGTGACCTGCCCGCCGGCTCGTCGGTGATCAAGTGTGACGCGGTGGGGCGGGTCGTCACGTACGACGACACCGGTCTGACCGTGCCCGAGCCGGGCACGGCTGTGAGCATTGACGCGCTGGCCACCGACGGTGGGACGCACGGCTTCACGATGGAGGTCGCGTCCGACGGCAAGGTCTCCTACGACCTGACCGAGTCGAGCGCGGACAACTCCACCGCCGGAACCGACGTCGCCGACTCCCTGTCCAGCCCGGCCACGACGTCCGGAGACCTGACGCAGGGATCGGACAGCACCGACGCGGACGCGTCCGACGCCGCGGCGGAGGGCGCCGAGGTGACGGACACGGACGCCCTCAGCTCGACCGGAGCCTGCAGCGACGGCGCGTATGCCACCGCTGACCGCAAGGAGTACGGCACCTACAACTGGTACATCGGCGACGACGGCATGCCCGGCGGGCTGTCCCGCACCGATGCCAAGTGGGTGTTCTATGACGCCATCGACAACATCACCGACAGCTACAACAACTGTGGATACAGCGACACGGTCGGGGCACGGGCGAACTTCCTGTCCGAGACGAGCTATGAGGCGGACATCAACGACAAGTCCCAGTGCACCTCCTGGGACGGGCTGAGCACCTGGGACGCGGGCGATCCCAAGGGCGATCACGTCGCCGTGACCTGCTCGCGGACCTGGCCGATGCCCGGCGTCAAGAACGATCTGCGCGAGGCCGACGTCCGCTTCAACACCCACGATCACGACTTCACGAACAAACCGACGAGCAGCTGCACGAACAAATACGACATCCGCGCCGTCGGCACTCATGAGGCCGGACACGTCTTCGGGCTCGGGCACGTCGGTTCGGGACACGAGAACCTGACCATGTTCACGAACTCGTTCCTGTGCAACACGAAGGCCAGGACGCTCGGCAAGGGAGACGTCCTCGGTCTCCGTAGCATCTGCTGAGGAGGTCGTTGATGAGCTTGGCAAGGCGAATCGCGGGTGCGCTGCTGGTGGTGGGCGTGATGACACCGGTCGCGGCGTGTGCGTCGGCCGACAGCAGTGCGGACGACTCGGCATCCTGCGTCTACCGGGTCACCTATCAGGGACGGACGTACCGTGATGTCGCGAACGTGGAGTTCACGGTCGGAGCCGAGCTCGGTGACGCCGTCAAGCCGCCTTGTGACGACACCGGGGAGGGCGGGGAGTCGGGGGCGACGGAGACCGCCTATGCCGTGACGGGTGTCTCCCCTGAGGTGGCCATCGCCGTCGGGGACACGCCGGGCGACACGACCTTTGTCGCGGTCTACTCCGGCAACGAACTCCCGCCCGAGGTGAAGAAGCTGGTCAAGGGCTCATGATGCGGGGTGCCGGGGAGTCCTCGCACCCCGGCACCCCGCACTTTCGTTGCGGGGCGCGCTGGTCGTCCGGTCGCCGTGCACCGGGACCGACGCTGCCTCACTACTGCACGGCGCGTAGCGCGTTCACGACGCCCCAGCCGTAGAAGCCGTTGCGGTTCTTCGAGCCCTCGCACACCGCGTCGACCTTGCCGTCGCCGTTGATGTCGTACGGGTCGGTGCACGGGGTGGCGGTCGCCTCGGCGTACAGCAGGGCCTTCACCAGGGCGGCGGAGGCGTGCGGATGGGTTGACTTGATCAATGCGGCGACGCCGACGACGTGCGGGGTGGCCATCGAGGTACCTGCCATGTAGCCCCACTTGCCGCCCGGCAGCGGGCCCAGGATCAGGCCGCTGGTCGCCGGGGGCGCCGGGGGCTGGTAGGCCGTCGAGTCGCCGCCGGGCGCGGCGACGTCGATGACCCCGAGGCCGTAGTTGGAGAACGACGACTTGAGGCCCTTCGCGCCGGTCGCCGCGACCGTGACGACACCCGGCAACTGGGTCGGGATGTCGAAGCATGTGTGCGGGTCGATCACCCGGTCGACGGGCGTGCCGTCGTTCGGCGAGACCGGGTCGGTGATCGAGTCGGAGGCCAGGTCGTAGCTCTCGTTGCCGGCCGCCGCGACGTTGACCGTGCCCTTGCGCTCCGCGAACTGCGAGGCCCGGGTGATGGCGTCGACGAGCGCCTTCTGGTCCGGGTCGTCGGTGCAGTTGAAGTACCAGGGGTCGGTGTAATAGCTGTTGTTGGTCACGTCGATGTGGTGCTCGGCCGCCCACACGAAGCCGCAGACCACGGCCTCCGTGTAGAAGTAACCGGCGGTGGTGGCGACCTTGATGCCGGCCACCTTGACGCCCGGCGCCACACCGGTGATGCCGATCCCGTTCTTGGCGCCCGCTATCTCGCCCGCCACATGGGTGCCGTGCGGGCTCTCGGCCGCGGTGGGCCGCCAGGCGCCGTAGGTCGTGTCCGGCTTGCCCGTGACGCAGTTGGTGGACTGCGCGGCGGAGAAGTTGGGGGCGATGTCCGGGTGGGTGTCGTCGACGCCCGTGTCGATGACGGCGACGGTGACCTTCGAACTGCCCAGCGTCTTCTCGTGCGCCTTGTCCGCCTGGATGGCCGGCAGGTCCCACTGCAGCGGCTCCAGCGGGTCCTGCCCGCCGGTCGCCTGCGCGTCCGCCGCCGCGACCTGCTCGGAACTGAGCACCTCCGGCGTGCCGACGTCGGTGGTCGACTGGGCGGGCAGCGGCGCGTTGCGGGTGTTCCCGGCCGAGTCCACGCCGGGCACCTTGCGGATGATCTTGGCGAAGTCGGCGTTCGCCGCATGCACGACGATCACGCCGATCTCGTCGTACGCGATCACCACCGAACCGCCGGCCCGCGCGATCGCCTTCTGGACGCGCTCGGAAGTGCCGTGTCCGGGACGGATGTTGACGACATAACTGAGGGACGTCGAGTCAGTAGCGTCGGCCGCGGAGACGGACGCGGACGTACCGGTGTCGGCGGCGGACGCCGAGACGTTGGGCAGGAAGGCGAGGGCCGTGGCCATGGCCATGCCGAGCGGGAGGGCGAGGACGCGACGGTGGCGCGGCTTGGGCGCGGTCATCTGAGGTCTCCAGTTCGTTCGCGGAACGGGCATGCCGTGCGGGAAGTCCTGCTCTGCGGTGGCTACTTGACGGCGCGGAGCGCGTCGACGACACCGGCGCCGTAGAAGCCGTTGACGTGCTTGCCGCCCACGCAGGTGGCGTCCACGACACCGTCGCCGTCCCCGTCGTACGGGCCCGCCGGGCAGCCCGGGTTGTCCGCCTCGGCCTTGAGGAGGGCCTGGAGCTGGGCCGGGGTGGCGTGCGGGTAGGTCGACTTCAGCAGCGCGGCGACCGCGGCCACGTGCGGGGACGCCATCGAGGTGCCCTGGAGGAAGCCGTACTGGTCGTTCGGCAGCGTGGACAGGACGCGGCCGTTCTTCGACGGCGTGTCCGGGATCTGGTACTTGTCGCCGCCGGGGCCGGCCACGTCGATGACGCCCCGGCCGTAGCTGGAGTAGTACGACTTCGTGTTGTTGACGCCGACCGCGCTCACGGTGAACACACCGGGCAGCTGGGTCGGCACGTCGAAGCACTCGTGCGGGTCGACCGTGCGGGTGGTCGCGGTCGAGTCGTCGGGGCTGGAGTCGTCGACGAGGGCGTTCGCGTCGAGGTCGTCGTTCGAGTTGCCCGCCGCGGCCACATTGAGCGTGCCCTTGCTCTGGGCGTACAGCTGTGCCCTGTTGACCGCGTCAACGATGGCACGTTGATCGGGGTCGTCCATGCAGTTGTACAGCCATGGATCAACGTAGTAGCTGTTGTTGGTGATCTCCACGCCGTGGTCGGCGGCGAACACGAAGGCGCAGACCACGCTCTCCGGGTAGAACAGCTGCGTCGAGTCGGGCTGCGCCACGGTGATGCCCGCGACCTTCACGCCCGGTGCCACGCCCGCCACGCCGATGCCGTTGCGGGCGGCGGCTATCTCACCGGCGACATGGGTGCCGTGGTAATGGTCGGCGTCCACCGGCCGCCAGGCGCCGTACGTGGTGTCCGCCTTGCCGCTGACGCAGTTGGCGGACTGCGCGGCGGAGAAGTTGGGGGCGATGTCCGGGTGGGTGTCGTCCACGCCGGTGTCGATGACGCCGACGGTCACCGAGCGGCTCCCCGGGTTGATCGCGGCGGCCTTGTCGGCACCGATCGCCCGCAGATCCCACTGGTCGGCCTCCAGGGGTTCCTGGCCGGCCGTCGCCTTCTGCTCGATCTTCGCGGCCGCCGCCTTCGACAGGACCTGCACGGCACCCTCGTCCGTGGTCCCGGCCGCGCTCAGCGGAGCCGTCCGGGTGGCCCCCGCCGACTGCACCCCGCGCACCGCGCGCATCGCCGAACCGAAGTCCGGGGTCGCCGAGTGCACGACGATCACACCGATCCTGTCGTACGACACGACGATCGTGCCGCCGTTGCGCGCGATCGCCCGCTGCACCGACTCGATCGTGCGGTGATCCGTCCTGGTGTTGACGACATAGGCCAGATTCGGCCCCTCCGCCGCCGACGTCGCCGAGGTCGTCCACGGGGCCGCGGAAGCCGCCGTCGGCAGCAGGCCGAGCGAGGCGGTGAGCGACAGGACGACCGGTACGGCGAGCGCCAGCCCGCGTCTGGAACGCAGATGAGCCATGGGATCTCCACATCATCCGGAACGGCAACCGAAAACGGGACCGCCCAAGACGCGAGTGGCGCTTGGGCAGGTACATGACTGGTTGTGCAGGGTGAAGCTATCTCCCGCACTCACCGGCCAGCAATGACCGGAGACGACTCGCGCGGTCGACTTCCGAAAGAACCCGGGCGAGTTGAACCTGCCCACGCGTGGCGCCGTGACCTTGGGCAGGGAGCCACAGCAGGATCGAGGCCCCCTGTCGGAATCACCCACAGGAGTCGTTCCCTCACTCCGGGTAGGTGATCCACGTGTCTGTGAGGTCAGAATCCGCATGTCCGTATCGCGAGGAGACTCCGTGGCTACCGAGACACCACCGCCCTCGAACGCGCAGACCCGGCACCCCTCCAGCGAGGAGTTCGCCGAGGTGCAGCAGAGTCCGGAGTTCGCCGAACTGCGGCACTCCTACCGCTCCTTCGCCTTCCCGCTGACCGTCGCCTTCATCACCTGGTACCTGCTGTACGTCCTGCTCTCCAGCTACGCGGACGGGTTCATGGGCACCAAGGTCGTCGGCAACATCAACGTGGCGCTGGTCCTCGGCCTCGCCCAGTTCCTCACCACGTTCCTCATCGCCTGGTGGTACGCGCGGCACGCCGCCGCGAAGCTCGACCCCAAGGCCGAGGCCATCAAGTCCCGGATGGAGGGCGGCGCATGAGCCCCGCACAGCACACCACCCTGCTCGCGGCCGGCGAGGCGAGCGAGCACCGGACGCTGATCATCACCCTGTTCGCGGTGTTCGTCGCCGCGACCCTCGTGATCACCATCTGGGCCGGCCGCCAGACCAAGGACGCCGCCGACTTCTACGCGGGCGGCCGTCAGTTCACCGGTTTCCAGAACGGCCTCGCCGTCTCCGGCGACTACATGTCCGCCGCGTCCTTCCTGGGCATCGCCGGCGCCATCGCCCTCTTCGGCTACGACGGCTTCCTCTACTCCATCGGCTTCCTGGTCGCCTGGCTGGTCGCCCTGCTCCTGGTCGCCGAACCGCTGCGCAACTCCGGCCGCTACACCATGGGCGACGTCCTGGCGTACCGCATGCGCCAGCGCCCGGTCCGCACCGCCGCCGGCACCTCCACGATCGTCGTGTCGATCTTCTACCTCCTCGCCCAGATGGCGGGAGCGGGCGTCCTTGTCTCCCTCCTGCTCGGCATCACCAGCGACGGCGGCAAGATCGGCATCGTCGCCCTGGTCGGCGTCCTGATGATCGTCTACGTCACCATCGGCGGCATGAAGGGCACCACCTGGGTCCAGATGGTCAAGGCCGTGCTGCTCATCGCGGGCGCCCTGCTGCTGACCTTCATGGTCCTCGCCAAGTTCCACTTCAACATCTCCGATCTGCTCGGAAAGGCCGCCGACAACAGCGGCAAGGGCTCCGCCTTCCTGGAGCCCGGCCTGAAGTACGGCGCCACCGGCACCAGCAAGCTGGACTTCCTCTCCCTCGGTATCGCCCTGGTCCTGGGCACCGCCGGCCTGCCGCACATCCTGATCCGCTTCTACACCGTCCCCACCGCGAAGGCCGCCCGGCAGTCGGTCCTCTGGGCCATCGGCCTGATCGGCGCCTTCTACCTGATGACCCTCGCCCTCGGCTTCGGCGCCGCCGCGCTGATCAAACCGGACGAGATCATCGCCTCCAACAAGTCCGGCAACACCGCGGCCCCGCTGCTCGCCCTGCATCTGGGCGGTGTCGACTCCAACTGGGGCGCGATCCTGCTGGCCACGATCTCGGCGGTGGCCTTCGCGACGATCCTCGCCGTGGTCGCCGGCCTCACCCTGGCCTCTTCCTCCTCCTTCGCCCACGACATCTACGCCAACGTCATCAAGAAGGGCCAGGCGACCGAGAAGCAGGAGCTGGGCGCGGCCCGCTGGGCCACCGTCGGCATCGGCGCGGTCTCGATCGTCCTCGGAGCCCTCGCCCGCGACCTCAACGTCGCCGGCCTGGTCGCCCTCGCCTTCGCGGTCGCCGCCTCCGCCAACCTGCCGACCATCCTGTACAGCCTCTTCTGGAAGCGGTTCACCACCGCCGGGGCCCTCTGGTCGATCTACGGCGGCCTGGTCACCGCGGTCGGCCTGGTCCTCTTCTCCCCGGTGGTGTCCGGCAAGGAGACCTCGATGTTCCCGGACGTCGACTTCCACTGGTTCCCGCTGGAGAACCCCGGCATCATCTCGATCCCGGTCGGATTCCTCCTCGGCATCGTGGGCACCCTGCTGTCCAAGGAGGAGCCCGACACCCAGAAGTACGCGGAGCTGGAGGTGCGGTCCCTCACGGGCACCGGAGCGCACTGACCTTCGTACGACCGGCCGCGTCGACGGGATCGTAGGGTCCTACGACGCGGCCGCGTCGTACCTCGTGGCATCGGGCCTCTCGCGTTGTCAGTCCTGTCACGTAGGCTCGCAGGTGACGGTAAGGATCTGGTCCGGAGCGAGGGAGGGGGCCCACGTGCTCATCGACACCTACGGTCGGGTGGCCACCGACCTGAGAGTCTCGTTGACCGACCGGTGCAATCTGCGATGCACCTACTGCATGCCCGAGGAAGGGCTGCAGTGGCTGGCCAAGCCCGACCTGCTCACGGACGACGAGATCGTCCGCCTGATCGACATCGCCGTGCGCCTGCTGGGCGTCGAGGAGGTCCGCTTCACCGGCGGCGAGCCGCTGCTGCGCCCCGGCCTGGTCGGCATCGTGGAGCGGGTGGCGGCCCTGGCACCCCGCCCCCGGATGTCCCTGACGACGAACGGCATCGGCCTGCGCCGCACCGCGACGGCCCTGAAGGCGGCGGGTCTCGACCGGGTCAACGTCTCCCTCGACACCCTCCGCCCGGACGTCTTCAAGACCCTCACCCGCCGCGACCGCCACCAGGACGTCCTCGACGGCCTCCGGGCCGCCCGCGACGCCGGTCTCACCCCCGTCAAGGTCAACACGGTCCTGATGCCGGGGCTGAACGAGGGCGAGGCCCCCGACCTCCTCGCCTGGGCCCTCGACCACGACTACGAGCTGCGCTTCATCGAGCAGATGCCCCTGGACGCCCAGCACGGCTGGAAGCGCGACAGCATGGTCACCGCGGCGGACATCCTGGCCTCGCTCCGCACCCGCTTCGACCTCACCCCCGAGGGCGCGGACGACCGCGGCTCGGCCCCGGCGGAGCGCTGGCTGGTGAACGGCGGCCCGCAGAGCGTCGGCGTCATCGCCTCGGTGACCCGCCCCTTCTGCGCGGCCTGCGACCGCACCCGCCTCACCGCCGACGGCCAGATACGGACCTGCCTGTTCGCCCGGGAGGAGACCGACCTGCGCGGCGCACTCCGCTCGGGCGGCTCCGACGAGGAGATCGCCCGCATCTGGCGGCTCGCGATGTGGGGCAAGAAGGCGGGCGCGGGCCTGGACGACCCGACCTTCATACAGCCGGACCGGCCGATGTCCGCGATCGGCGGCTAGGCCGGGAGGCCAGGTCGGGGGGTTGGTTCGGGGGCTGGTTCAGTCCCCGCGCTCCTCCCACTCCTTCAACAGCACGACATCCTTCAAGAACCCCCGCACGCCCAGGAACTGGGAAAGATGCTCCCGGTGCTCGTCGCAGGCGAGCCAGGTCTTCCGACGCTCGGGAGTGTGGATCTTCGGGTTGTTCCAGGCGAGCACCCACACGGCGGCGGCCCGGCAACCCTTCGCTGAACACATGACGTCACTCACTGCTTCGTCCCGCACCCCGTCGTCTTGATCGACTTGCACAAAGACCCCGTAAACAAGGCGACGCCGAGCAGCCACGGGGGGAGCTGCCCGGCGTCGGTCCGTCGCTCCGACGGGGGATGCGGAGCGCGTACGCAGTATGTCATGGGTCACCCGCCACCCGGCACTGGAACAGCACGATTGATCTGAGCTTTTCTTGAGGTTCGTGCGGAACTACCAACCGCTCGCACCGCGTCGTCGACGCTCACACCGACTCCGGCCGCTCACCGCGCACCCCCGCCGCCGGATCGGCCACCAGGTCCTCCGGGACGGGTTCCGCGTGGGGTTCCTCCGCCCGCGGCGCCGTGATCATCAGCCGCGTCGGCGCGATACCGAACGTCGACGGAAGCGAGGGCGGCCGTTCCCGGCCCGCGTTGGCGATGACGACCGCGACATAGGGGAGCAGCGCCCCGAGGACCAACGCCACGACGGCGACATGCCGTTCGACGTTCCACAACGTGGCCGCCATGATCACTGCCACGGTCCTGACGGACATCGAGATGACGTACCGTCGCTGCCGGCCGCGCACGTCCTCCGCCAGGCCCGTACGGGCTCCGGTGATCCGGAACACCTGGGCGCTGCCGCCGTCGCGCTGCTTCCGCATCACATTCCACCATCCGCCCGCATCGGACTCTCCCCGGCCCCTACCCTGTCCGCACCCGTACGGGGAACCGGGCCGGGACGCCTCCCACGTTACGCCGCGGCTGCGCCGCCTTCGAGACCGGGTCGCCCGCCCGCCTGCGTGAACGTCCTGCGCCGTACCGCGTACGGGCGTACCGACATGCGCCGTACGGCGGACGGGCCGAGACTTGGCGTAATGCTCACGTCGAGCCGTACGAGGAGGCAGCTATGGGCTGGTTGTGGGCGATCATCGTGGGTTTCGTGCTGGGCCTGATCGCCAAGGCGATCATCCCGGGCAAGCAGCACAGCCCCCTCTGGCTGACGACCATCTTCGGCATGCTGGGCGCCATCGCCGGCAACGCCCTCGCCCGCGCACTGGGCGTGGAGGCGACCCGCGGCATCGACTGGAGCCGCCACCTCTTCCAGCTGGTCGCCGCCATCATCATCGTCTTCCTGGGCGACATGGCGTACATGGCAACACTGGGCAAGCGAAAGCAGCACACCTGAGCGTTTTCGACGCCGCTCGCTTCAGCGCCCCGTCAGGGGCGCGGAGCTGTTTCAATCTGCGGCTACCGCCGCGCGGGCGCGACCAGCCACAACGCACCGGCACTCCGCAACGCACCCGCACCCCCACGGCGCTCACGAACCCACGACCTCCACGGCCGCCAGATTCTTCTTCCCCCGCCGCAGCACCAGCCACCGCCCGTGCAGCAGCTCCTCCCCGGAGGGCACCGCGTCCTCGGCGGTCACCTTCACGTTGTTCACGTAGGCCCCGCCCTCCTTCACGGTCCGCCGCGCAGCGGACTTGCTGGCGACCAACCCGACCTCGGCGAACAGGTCGACCACCGGCCTCAGCTCGGCCACCCGCACATGCGGCACCTCGGCCAGCGCGGCGCTCAGTGTCCGGTCGTCCAGCTCCGCCAGCTCGCCCTGGCCGAACAGCGCCTTGGACGCGGCGATCACCGCGGCCGTCTGGTCGGCGCCGTGCACCAGCGTCGTCAGCTCCTCGGCCAGCGCCCGCTGCGCCGCCCGCGCCTGCGGACGCTCCTCCGTCTGCTTCTCCAACTCCTCAAGCTCCGCACGGGACTTGAAGGACAGGATCCGCAGGTACGTCGAGATGTCCCGGTCGTCCACGTTCAGCCAGAACTGGTAGAACGCGTACGGCGTCGTCATCTCGGCGTCGAGCCAGATCGCACCGCCCTCGGTCTTGCCGAACTTGGTGCCGTCCGCCTTGGTCATCAGCGGCGTCGCCAGCGCGTGCACGCTCGCGTGCGGCTCCAGGCGGTGGATCAGGTCCAGGCCGGCCGTGAGGTTGCCCCACTGGTCGCTGCCGCCCTGCTGGAGGGTGCAGTTGTACCGCCGGAACAGCTGGAGGAAGTCCATCCCCTGGAGGATCTGGTAGCTGAACTCCGTGTAGCTGATGCCCTGGTCGGACTCCAGGCGGCGGGCCACGGAGTCCTTGGCCAGCATCTTGTTGACGCGGAAGTGCTTGCCGATGTCCCGCAGGAACTCGATCGCGGAGAGGCCCTCGGTCCAGTCGAGGTTGTTGACCATGACGGCCGCGTTCTCGCCCTCGAAGGACAGGAACGGCTCGATCTGGGCGCGGAGCTTGCCGACCCAGCCGGCGACCGTCTCGGGGGCGTTCAGTGTGCGCTCGGCCGTCGGGCGCGGGTCGCCGATCAGGCCCGTCGCCCCGCCCACCAGCGCCAGCGGCCGGTGCCCGGCCTGCTGGAGCCGGCGCACGGTGAGCACCTGCACCAGGTGGCCGACGTGCAGGGACGGCGCGGTCGGGTCGAAACCGCAATAGAACGTGACGGGACCGTCCGCGAGCGCCTTGCGCAAAGCGTCCTCGTCAGTGGACAGGGCGAACAGCCCGCGCCACTTCAGCTCGTCGACGATGTCCGTCACGGTTCTCGTATCTCCTTGGATGATCTTCGTGTGATCTCTGGGCGGTCGCGCGACCACCGGCTACGAGGTTATACGCCCTGACTGACAGAGCTCATATTGAAGTCGGGCACCCGCAGCGCGGGCATCGCAGCCCTAGTGAACCAGTCGCTCCACTCCCTCGGCAGCGTCTTTTCCGTGCGCCCCGCCTCGGTCGCCCGCCCCAGCAGGTCCACCGGCGACTCGTTGAACCGGAAGTTGTTCACCTGCCCCGTGACCTGCCCGTTCTCCACCAGGTACACGCCGTCCCGGGTCAGGCCCGTGAGCAGCAGCGTCGCCGGGTCGACCTCGCGGATGTACCAGAGGCAGGTCAGCAGCAACCCGCGCTCGGTGGCCGCGACCATCTCCTCCAGGGAGCGGTCCTGGCCGCCGTCCAGGATCAGGTTGCCGCCCGCCGGGGCGACCGGCAGCCCGGTGAGACCGGCGCTGTGCCGGGTGGTCGTCAGGTGCTTCAGCTCGCCGCCCGAGACCCACTCGGTGGCGGCGACCGGCAGCCCGTTGTCGAAGACGGACTGGTCACCGCCGGAGGAGTGCGCCACGACGAAGGGCGCGGACTCCAGGCCCGGCTCGTTCGGGTCGGTGCGCAGGGTCAGCGGCAGGTCGGTCAGCTTCTCGCCGAGGCGGGTCCCGCCGCCCGGCTTGGAGAACACCGTCCGCCCCTCGGCCGCGTCCCGCCCGGACGCCGACCACAGCTGGTAGATCAGCAGGTCGGCCACGGCGGTCGGCGGTAGCAGCGTCTCGTACCGGCCCGCCGGCAGCTCGATCCGCCGCTCCGCCCAGCCGAGCCGTACGGCGAGCTCGGCGTCGAGCGAGCCCGGGTCGACGTCCTTGAAGTCCCGGGTGGACCGCCCGGCCCAGGCCGACCGGGTGCGGTCCGGCGACTTGGCGTTCAGCTCCAGCGTGCCGGTGGGCTGGTCGTGCCGCAGCCGCAGCCCGGTCGAGGTGCCCACATAGGTGGAGACCAGCTCGTGGTTGGCGAAGCCGTACAGCTCCCGGCCGCCCGCACGCGCGCGTGCGAAGGCCTCGCCGAGCGCCGGGGCGAAGTCGGCGAACACGGCGGAGGAGGTCTCGGCGGGCGCGTCCGTGAAGTCGGGCGACTCCGGTACGCCGGTGACCAGCGGCTGCGCGTCCTCGGCGGGACCGGCGCCGCGCGCGGCGGTCTCGGCGGCCCGCACCAGCGGCTCCAGGTCCTCGGCGGTGACGGCCGCCCGGGACACCACACCCGAGGCGGTGCCCTCCTTGCCGTCGACGGTCGCGACGACGGTGAGCGAACGCCCGCGCGTGACACCGTTCGTGGTGAGCGCGTTGCCGGCCCAGCGCAGGTTGGCGGTGGAGTGCTCGTCGGCGATGACCACGCAGCCGTCGGCCCGGGAGAGTTCCAGAGCGCGCTCGACGATCTCGTGCGGCTTGTTGCTACGGGCGCTCATCGACCGGCCTCCTGCGTGGTGTTGAGGATGTTGACGCCCTTGAAGAGGGCCGAGGGGCAGCCGTGGGACACGGCGGCGACCTGGCCCGGCTGGGCCTTGCCGCAGTTGAAGGCACCGCCCAGGACGTACGTCTGCGGGCCGCCGACGGCCGCCATGGAGCCCCAGAAGTCGGTGGTCGTCGCCTGGTAGGCGACATCGCGCAGCTGCCCGGCGAGCCGCCCGTTCTCGATCCTGAAGAACCGCTGGCCGGTGAACTGGAAGTTGTAACGCTGCATGTCGATGGACCAGGACCGGTCCCCGACCACGTAGATCCCCCGGTCGACCCCGCCGATCAGGTCCTCCGTCGACAGACCGCCCGGATCCGGCTGAAGCGACACGTTGGCCATGCGCTGCACGGGCACATGCCCGGGGGAGTCGGCGTACGCGCACCCGTTGGACCGCTCGAAGCCGGTCAGTCTCGCGATCCGGCGGTCCAGCTGGTAGCCGACGAGCGTGCCGTCCTTCACCAGGTCCCAGGACTGGCCCGCGACGCCCTCGTCGTCGTAGCCGATGGTCGCCAGGCCGTGCTCGGCGGTGCGGTCACCGGTGACGTTCATCAGCTCGGAGCCGTACCTGAGCTTGCCGAGCTGGTCGAAGGTGGCGAAGGAGGTGCCGGCGTAGGCGGCCTCATAGCCGAGCGCGCGGTCCAGTTCGGTGGCGTGGCCGATGGACTCGTGGATGGTCAGCCACAGGTTGGACGGGTCGACGACCAGGTCGTAGGGCCCCGCCTTGACGCTGGGCGCCCGCATCTTCTCGGCGAGCAGCTCGGGGATCTGCTCCAGCTCCGCGTCCCAGTCCCAGCCGGTGCCGGTCAGGTACTCCCAGCCGCGGCCGACCGGCGGCGCGATGGTCCGCATCGAGTCGAACTCGCCGCTCGACCCGTCGACGGACACGGCGGTCAGCTCCGGGTGCAGCCGTACCCGCTGCTGCGTGGTCACGGTCCCCGCCGTGTCGGCGTAGAACTTGTTCTCGTGCACGGTGAGCAGCGAGGCGTCGACATGGTCGACCCCGTTCGCGGCCAGCAGCCGCCTGCTCCACTCCGCGAGCAGCCCGGCCTTCTCCGCGTCCGGCACGGAGAACGGATCGATCTCGTACGACGAGACCCAGGTCTTCTCCTCGTGCACCGGCTCGGCGGCCAGCTCCACCCGCTCGTCGGAACCCGCGGCCTTGATGACCTGCGCCGAGAGTTTCGCCATGGCCACCGCCTGCGAGGCGACCTTGGCGGCCGCGTCGAGGGTCAGGTCCACCCCCGAGGCGAAGCCCCAGGTACCGCCGTGCACGACCCGCACCGCGTACCCGAGGTCGGTGGTGTCCGACGACCCGGCGGGCTTGGCGTCCCTGAGCCGCCAGGACGCACTGCGCACCCGCTCGAACCGGAAGTCCGCGTGCTCGGCCCCCAGCGCACGCGCGCGTGCCAGCGCGGCGTCGGCCAGAGCTCGTAGCGGAAGCGCCGTGAAGGCTTCGTCGATGGAATGAGGCACGGAGGTCTCCCTGCTGTCGTGGCCTGTCGGTCCGATCATGTCGCGCGCGCGGGCGCGGGGACCACAGGTTTGGCTCCGGCGTCGGGCCTTTCTGTAGGGACCCGACAGCGACGCCCCCGAGCCACTGTCGGTGCCCGCTTGCCCGCGGCGATGGCCGGACCGATAGGTTTTCGATGAAGCCGCCTGTCATGCCAGCTGCTCGGGCGGGTTGTCAGACCGAACGAAAGGGTGATCCGTTGAGCCGCTCGGTTCTCGTCACCGGAGGCAACCGGGGCATCGGCCTCGCCATCGCCCGTGCTTTCGCCGACGCCGGCGACAAGGTGGCCATCACGTACCGCTCCGGTGAGCCGCCGGCCGGCTTCCTCGCCGTCAAGTGCGACATCACCGACTCCGAGCAGGTGGAGCAGGCCTACAAGGAGATCGAGGACGCGCACGGCCCGGTCGAGGTCCTGATCGCCAACGCCGGCATCACCAAGGACACGCTCCTGATGCGCATGTCCGAGGAGGACTTCACCTCGGTCGTCGACACCAACCTCACCGGCACCTTCCGCGTGGTCAAGCGCGCCAACCGCGGAATGCTGCGGGCCAAGAAGGGCCGCGTCGTTCTCATCTCCTCGGTCGTCGGCCTCTACGGCGGCCCCGGCCAGGCCAACTACGCCGCCTCCAAGGCCGCCCTGGTCGGCTTCGCGCGCTCCCTCGCCCGTGAGCTCGGTTCGCGCAACATCACCTTCAACGTCGTCGCGCCCGGCTTCGTCGACACCGACATGACGAAGGTGCTCACCGACGAGCAGCGCGCCACCATCGTGTCGCAGGTACCGCTCGGCCGGTACGCGCAGCCCGAGGAGGTCGCCGCGACGGTGCGGTTCCTCGCCTCGGACGACGCCTCGTACATCACTGGAGCCGTCATCCCTGTTGACGGCGGACTGGGAATGGGTCACTGATCACCATGAGTGGAATTCTCGAGGGCAAGCGCATCCTGATCACGGGCGTGCTGATGGAGTCCTCCATCGCCTTCCACGCGGCCAAGCTGGCCCAGGAGCAGGGCGCCGAGATCATCCTCACCGCGTTCCCGCGGCCCACGCTGACCGAGCGCATCGCCAAGAAGCTCCCCAAGCCCACCAAGGTCATCGAGCTCGACGTCACCAACGACGAGCACCTCGGCCGGCTGGCCGACCTCGTCGGCGAGGAGCTCGGCGGCCTCGACGGTGTCGTGCACTCCATCGGCTTCGCCCCCCAGGACGCGCTCGGCGGCAACTTCCTCAACACGCCCTTCGAGTCGGTCGCCACGGCCATGCACGTCTCGGCGTACTCCCTGAAGTCGCTGACCATGGCCTGCCTGCCGCTGATGCAGAACGGCGGCTCGGTCGTCGGCCTCACCTTCGACGCCCAGTACGCCTGGCCGCAGTACGACTGGATGGGCCCGGCCAAGGCGGCCCTGGAGGCCACCAGCCGCTACGTCGCCCGCGACCTGGGCAAGCAGAACATCCGCTGCAACCTCATCTCCGCCGGCCCGCTCGCGTCCATGGCCGCCAAGTCCATCCCGGGCTTCAGCGACCTGGCCGCCGTCTGGGACCACCGCTCCCCGCTGGAGTGGGACCTGAAGGACCCGGAGCCGGCCGGCAAGGGCATCGTCGCCCTGCTGAGCGACTGGTTCCCGAAGACCACCGGCGAGATCATCCACGTGGACGGCGGTCTGCACGCCATCGGCGCCTGATCCGCACGCGGTTCCCGAGGCCCGCACCCCGCGAGGGTGCGGGCCTCACCCGTTCGGCCCACCGGCCGGGCCGTCACCCTTCCGGCGGCGCACCCTGGAGACGCGTCCTCCGCGTGATGTCCCTCCCCAGCCCGGCCGAGGAGGTCCCCTTGTGCGCCTGTCCCGCAGTCTGGCTCCGCTGACCCTGGCCGTCGCCCTCGTGCTGTCCCTGCCGTACGACGCGGTGTCCCACGCGCGCGTGCGGAGCGGGCACAGTCCGGCGCCGCAGCTGTTCGGCGCCGAGTGCCGGACCACCGTCCGCGGGTCCCACGTGGTGGCCTACTGCCACAACCCCTACGTCGACACCGATCGGGTACGGCTGCACATCGAGTGCGCCCAGTGGTGGGACATCGACACCGACGGCTCCCCGGTGGACACCGGGCCCGCGATGACGGTACGGCTCACCGGCCGCTGCTGGAAGGACGTCCGCGCGGTGTGGATCAGCCACCAGAAGGCGGACTGAACCGGTCCGGACGGCACAGGAACGGATAGCTCGCCGCCTCCTTGGCGGCCGCGTCCGCGTCGCCCGCGCGGATCGCGTCGACCAGCCGCGCGTGGTCCATGTACGACTCCGGTGTCAGCTCGGCGCCGACGTCCGCGCGCAGCCAGTCCCGCAGCACCTCGCCCAGGTCGGCGTACATCGCCGTCAGCACGTCGTTGTGCGAGGCGGCCACCACCGCCAGATGGAAGGCCGCGTCCGCCGTCACGAAGGTCTCCGCCTCGCCCGACCCCCAGGCCTGCTCGCGGCGCGCCAGCATGGCGTCCAGCTGCCTGAGGTCCTTGTCGGTGCGCCGGGCCGCGGCCAGCCGGGCCGCCGAGGACTCCAGGGTGGAGCGCAGCTCGGCGATGTGCCGGGGGTCGGCGTCGGCGAACCGGCGGTGCATCACGCCGGCCAGCTCACTGGTGGCCGCGACATACGTGCCCGAGCCCTGGCGGATGTCCAGCAGGCCGTTGTGCGCCAGCGCGCGGACGGCCTCCCGCACGGTGTTGCGGGCCACCCCGAGCTGCTCGACGAGCTCTGGCTCGGTGGGGATGCGCGAGCCGACCGGCCACTCGCCCGAGGCGATCTGGTTCCGCAGCGCGGCGATGACCTGCTCGGAGAGCGCCGAGCGGCGCGGGTGGCTCAGAGGCATGACACACCTTCGCACGAGACGGCCGGGCGGGAGCGGCGGGGTCGGCCCGGGACTGGACAACCAATCATCCCATGATTCTATGATGGGTCTCATGGCGAGCGAGGAGACGACGACGGCATCCATGGCAGCACCCCCGACGGCACCCGACCGCACCCCCGCGAACTCCACGCGCGCGTGGGCGACGCGGCTGGTCGTCGTCGGCATCCTGCTGGCCGCCGTCAACCTCAGGCCCGCCATCACCAGCCTCGGCGCCCTCCTGGAGGAGGTCCGCGACGGGCTGGGCATGAGCGGCAGCGTGGCCGGGCTGCTCACCTCGGTGCCCCCGTTCTGCTTCGCCGTCTTCGGCGTGATGGCTCCCCGCCTCGCCCGCCGCTTCGGCCCGGCGGCGGTGGTCTGCGCCGGCATGGTGGCCATCACGACCGGCCTGCTGATACGGCCGTATGCCGGAAACACGGCCGGATTCCTGGCCGGCAGCGTGCTCGCGCTCATGGGGATCGCGGTCAGCAACGTGCTGATGCCGGTCATCGTCAAGCGCTGGTTTCCCGACCGGGTCGGTTCCATGACCGGCCTGTACTCGATGGCCCTCGCCGCCGGCACCTCGGTCGCCGCCGCGGTGACCGTGCCCCTGACGGACGCGCTGGGCGGCGGCTGGCAGTCCGGGCTCGCCGTGTGGGGCGGGCTCGCGGCCTTCGCGGTGCTGCCGTGGCTGCCGCTGGTCCGGGACCGGGGTCCGGGCGTCGCGTCGGCGCCCGTGACCGAGGCACGCGCGCGTGCGGACCGGCAGCCGCCCGCCCTGCGGATCACCCGCAGCCGCACCGCCTGGGCGCTCGCCGTCTTCTTCGGGCTCCAGGCCACCGCCGCCTACATCACGATGGGCTGGATGGCACAGATCTTCCGGGACGCGGGGGTGCCCGCGGGCACGGCCGGGCTGCTGCTGGCCGTCACCATGGTGATGGGCGTGCCGCTGGCCTTCGTCATCCCGCGCGTGGCCACCCGGCTGCCGCACCAGGGCCCGATCGTGATCGCGCTCGGCGTCTGCGGCCTCGCCGGATACGCCGGCCTGTGGGCCGCCCCGGCCGGCGGCGCCTGGGCCTGGGCCCTGCTGCTGGGCATCTCCAACTGCGCCTTCCCGCTGGCCCTCACCATGGTCGGGATGCGGGCCAGGACCGGCGCGGGTGTCGTCCAGCTCTCCGCCTTCGCGCAGAGCGCCGGCTACCTCATCTCCATCCCGGGCCCGCTGCTGGTGGGCGTGCTCTACCAGAGCAGCGGCGGCTGGGGGCTGCCGATCGCCCTCATGATCGGCCTGATGATCCCGCAGATGGCGGTCGGCGTCCTGGCGGGGCGCGACCGTACGGTGGAGGACGAGGCCGCGGCCGGCTGACACGCCGCGAGCACCCCGGCCGGTACGTCCCCTCCGGGAGGTGCCAGACTGGCCCCATGCCAGTGCTCGACCCGAACCCCCAGAACGGTCAGAAGAAGATGCTGATCGTCTTCGGCTCGTTCTTCGCCATCTTCATCGTCATCGCCGTCATCGCGACCCTCGCGTCACCCTGACCGCCGCCGTCGCCACCGAACACCGCCCCCGGCGGCCCATGGTGGTGCTAGCCCCCCATCCCCTAGGGGGTGAGGGTCAGGGTCAAGTGGGTGGGTCACCGGATGGGTCGGCGACCGCGGATTCCGTAGTTTCGAGGTGTGGCCGCGAGGGGCGGTCACCGGAACGCGGAGACCAGCGGAGGCGATCATGTCGGCCCGAACGCACACCCGGCCCCACCCGGCGCCCCCGGGCAGCGCCGACACCCGGCTTCCCTGGTGGGCGCTGGCCCTCCCCGCGCTCGCCTTCGTGACCCTGCTGCTCATACTGAACCCGGCGGACGCCCACGCGGCCACCGGCGACCCGGCCGTCACCCACCTCTTCGAGCGCGTCCAGCAGATCGTCACCCGCTAGCCCCCGCACCTCCCGGCAAGGCGAATCCGCATGTCAACTCCCTGCGCCCGATGGCCTGTTTCATGCGAAGCTGGGTGCCATGAGCGTCGCAGAACCCCGCAGGATTGTCTTCTTCCGCCATGCGAAAGCCGACTGGCCACAGGTGACCGACCACGAGCGACCGCTCGCTGACCGGGGCCGAATGGACGCAGCCGTCGCCGGACGCCGGCTGGCGGACAGCGGCATCACCTTCGACCTGGCCCTGTGCTCCACGTCCGTGCGCACCCGGGAGACCTGGAAGCTCGCCGTCCACGAGCTGGCGCACCGGCCGAAAACCGTCTACGAGGAGCGGGTGTACGAAGCCTCGCCGGGCGAGCTGATCGCCGTGCTCAACGAGGTGCCCGACGACGCCAAGGACGTGATCCTGATCGGTCACAACCCCGGCGTGCACGGAGTGACCGAGATCCTGGCCGGCACCGCCGACGGCGACGTCCGCGAGCGGATGAACCGCCGGGGTTTTCCGGCCGCCGCCTTCGCCGTCGTGACCTTCGAGGGCACCTGGAAGGGCCTGGAGCCCGGTGTGGCCACGCTCGCGGACTACTGGGCGCCCTCCGAATGAGACGTGCGACCCCGCACCACCACTGACGTGACACGACGAGGGCCCGGCACCGTGGAGATCGGTGCCGGGCCCTCGCTCGCGGCTATCGGCCGGACGGCTCAGCTCTCGTCGTGGGTGTCCGCCGCCTCGACCTCTTCGCGGGTGACGCCCAGCAGATACAGGACCGTGTCCAGGAAGGGGAAGTTCACCGCGGTGTGCGCGGCCTCGCGGACCACCGGCTTGGCGTTGAAGGCGACACCGAGACCGGCCGCGTTCAGCATGTCCAGGTCGTTGGCGCCGTCACCGATGGCCACCGTCTGGGCCAGCGGCACGCCCGCCTCGGCGGCGAACCGGCGCAGCAGCCGCGCCTTGCCCGCCCGGTCCACGATCTCGCCGGTCACCCGGCCGGTCAGTTTCCCGTCGACGATCTCCAGCGTGTTGGCCTGGGCGAAGTCCAGCCCCAGCCGCTCCTTCAGATCGTCGGTGACCTGGGTGAAACCGCCCGAGACGACGCCGACTTGGTAGCCGAGCCGCTTCAGCGTGCGGATCAGGGTCCGGGCACCCGGCGTCAGCCGCACCTCGGTGCGCACCTTCTGCACGACCGACTCGTCCAGCCCCTTCAGCAGCGCCACGCGCGCGTGCAGCGACTGCTCGAAGTCCAGCTCGCCGCGCATCGCGGCCGCCGTCACCTCGGCGACCTGGTCCTCGCAGCCCGCGTGCGCGGCGAAGAGCTCGATCACCTCGTCCTGGATGAGCGTGGAGTCCACGTCCATGACGACCAGGCGCTGGGCCCGCCGGTGCAGGCCCGCCGCGACCACCGCCACGTCCACGCCGAGCTCGGCCGCGTCGGAGGCCAGCGCGGTGCGCAGCGGCTCGGTCGCCACACCGGACACCGCGAACTCGACGGCCGTCACCGGGTACTTGGCGAGCCGGAAGATACGGTCGATGTTGCCGCCGGCCTTGGCGATCCGGGAGGCGATGGCGGCCGTCGACTCGGCGGTCAGCGGGTGGCCGAGGACGGTGACCAGGGAGCGGCCCAGACCACGCGGCCGGTTGTCGCCGCGGCCCGAGATGATCTCCGCCTGCATCTTCATCGACTCGGCCCAGCTGTGCACGGTCGCCCTGAGGTCGCCCTCCAGACCCGCCGGGGGCTGGGTCACGAGCGCGCACAGCACCAGGCGGCCACGCGTGACGACCTGCTCGATGTCGACCACGTCGACCATGTACGCGGCAAGGGTGTCGAAGAGGCCGGCCGTGATGCCCGGCCTGTCCTTGCCGAAAATCTTGACGAGGAGAGTGGGGACCTCGGAGGTCTGCGCATCGCTCATGGTGTAACCACCGTAACCGGCACCCAGTGCCTGCGGTGCAGGTGGTCCGCCTGACGGACACGGAACAATAAGTGTCGGATCGGTGTCGGACGCCTTGCTTCCGCACTACGGGCGAACGTGCGTGCGATGTCGGCGGCCCGGTGGAAGCCGCGTCGGGCCCGGTCTTCCCACACGGTTCAGCACCGCGCCACGCACCGTGCGGACCCGGCGCCCCGCCCGGCCGCCGCGCCCGGGCCCGGCGGCCGGCCTCACCGGCGGGGCCGCCTGGGCGGCCGCGGAGCGGGAGGCGGGGGAGGAGGCGGTGGTGGTGGCGGAGGCCCGGCGCCGGGACCGTCCGCGGACCCGTCACCGTCACCGGGACGCACTCCCGGCCGCCGCCGCGGGGACCGGGGCGGCGGGTCCATCGGACGGGCCATCGTGGGAGCGCCGTACACATCGCCCGAGCCGGGCGGCACGTCGGAGGGGCTGCCGCCACTGCCGGGCCGCCCCTCCTCCGACGGCCGCCCGCTGTCTGCGTGCGGGGTGTCCGCAGGGGGCGGTGCGGCCGGCGGATACCGATGCCCCGGCGGAGCCGACCCCTCCGACGGCGCTCCCCCCGCCTCCGACACCCCACCGGCCCACGGCTCCTGCCCGCCGTACGGCCCAGGTGCCCGCCCCTCGTACCGCCCGGGCGTCCGCCCGCCGTACCGCTCGCCGCCCTGCCCGTCGTACCGCTCAGCCGCCTGTCCGTCGTAGGGCCCAGGTGTCTGCCTGTCGTAGGGCCTGGGCGTCTGCCCTTGGTGGGGTCGGGGTGGCTGCCCGTCGTAGGGCCCGGCGGGCTGTCCGTGGTAGGGCCCAGGTGTCTGCCTGTCGTAGGGCCTGGGAGTTTGTTCTCCGTAGGGCCCGGGTGGCTGCCTGTCGTAGGGCCTGGGCGTCTGCCCTTGGTGGGGTCGGGGTGGCTGCCCGTCGTAGGGCCCGGCGGGCTGTCCGTGGTAGGGCCCAGGTGT
>NZ_JBIBKW010000002.1:959010-976177 GCF_042959465.1 Streptomyces sp. NPDC007901
GTGTCTGCCTGTCGTAGGGCCTGGGCGTTTGTTCCCCGTACGGCCCAGGTGGCTGCCTGTCGTAGGGCCTGGGAGTTTGTTCTCCGTAGGGCCCGGGTGGCTGCCTGTCGTACGGCCCGGGTGTCCGTTCCCCGTATCGCCTGGGCGTCTGTTCGTCGTACGGCTGCTCGGCCGCGCGCTGCTCGTACGGCTCGGCGGCCTGTTTCCCGTACGGTCCGGGTGCCTGTCGTCCCCGTCCCTGTGCCCTCCCGGGCCAGGCGTCGCGGTCGCCGCCCGGCTCCCGCGTCTCGTCCGGCACGCGGAGGTAGGGATTGGTGTCCGGGTTCGGCGGACGGTACGGGGTTCCCGGGGCGTAGGGGCCGGTCGTGCCGTCTCCGGTCCGGTCAGGTGATCCGGCGGGGGCGCCCGGGTAGCCCGACGCGGGGTCACCGGCGGTGTCCGTTCCGCCGCCCGCCATGTCACCCCGTGCCAGTGGCGCCGCGCGGGAGCCGGCCGCGCCGGTGGCCCAGGCCAGCAGGGCGCCCGCTGCCCCGGCCGCCGCACCCCAGGCGGCACCGAGGAGCAGGGCCATGCCCAGGTGCCCGTGGAGTCGGATCCCGGCGCCGAACGCGTCGAAGCCCAGGACCGACAGCGAGGCGTCCACCGAGATGTTCGTCAGCCAGGCGAGGAGCGGCAGGGTGAGTGCGGTGGCGATCCCGAGCCGTACGGCACACCTCCCGGCGAAACCGAGCGCGCTGGTGCGGGCCGTGCGCCCGCCGGCCGCGCCCCGCGCCTCGCCCGGCCGTCCCATCGGCGTCCGCACCGCCGAGAACACCCCGGCCAGCAGCATCATCAGGGCCGCCGCCACCCCCAGCAGCCACACCCGTCCGTCCAGGTCGGCCAGGTGGCCGAGGGTCACCGACTGGTCGGACCCCGAGTTCAGGAGGTCGTCGAGGGGGTGGGGCAGGAAGGCGGTCAGGACGCCCGTGGCCCGGCCGTCGAACGGGACGAGGAGGCCGATCGGGATGCCCAGCCAGACGCCGTTGGGGGCGCCGAGCAGTGCCGCGCCCATGATCCGGGCCGGGTGCGGGTCGCCGATCGCCGCGTAGGCCGCCGCCGCCCAGCCGGCCGCCACGGCCACCAGCAGGACCGTCACCAGCGCCGAGGCCGCCGGCCGCACCACCCGGTGCGCGGTCTCCCAGCCGCGCGGCAGCGGAGTGCGGCGCGAGGCCAGCAGGGCGATCAGCAGGATGCCGGTGCACCAGCCGAGGCCGCCGAGCAGGGTCTGTGCCGTGTCCACCCGGAAGCCGACCGCCGCGTTCGCGTGCACCAGGTCGCCGAGGCGGTCCGGCAGCAGCCCGCCGACGTCACCGATGCCGGGGATCTTCAGCCCTCCGCCGCCACCGCCGCCCCCCGGCAGCTTGTCCAGCCCGAGCGCACCGCCGTCGATCGTCACGACGGAGTGCCCCGCCCAGGCCAGCCCGCCCAGCGTCGCCACGAACAGCACGACCACCGCGCCCGCGCGGGCGAGCAGTTCGGCCGGTGCGATCACCACTCCGGCCGCGCGCAGGGACCGTAAGAAGAACCACGACAAAAGGAGCGCACCGACCAGGCTCACCCCCAATGGCGTGATCTCGATGGCCGTCGTGGCCTCCGCTCCGCTCAGGCCGAAAGCGGACAGATCTCCGTTCGGAGTGACCGAACCACCCGCCCCGAGCGCCACAACCGCCGCGGTCATCGGGCCCAGTGAGCCCGAGGCGTCCGCCTGCAGCAGGTGCAGACCCAGCGCCGCCGTACCCGCCATGCCGATCAACGCCCAGCTCACGGCGGCGATCCCGGACAGCAGGATGTCGCCCCACGGCAGCCGCGCGCCATGCCTCGTGCTCTCGACTCCCGTGCCGGAAGTGCCAGACGTGCCAGGACTCATGGCAGACCCCCCGATCCGCGAACGCCCGGGGCCGCTCCGTCGCGCATGTCCCCCTCGCGTGGATTACCACTCTCCGGCCCGGTTTCAACCCCGTCAACGGAAAGAGTTGAAGCGCTCGTACGAGCCCTCCACAAGGCCCGGCTTTCGGTCAGAGGGCCGAGCCTGAAATAGTTCCCGACGATGTTCGACATCCCTAGACTCCCTGTGATGGGGGTAACTCGGGGGACTACTCATGGGGCTTGGAGTGCCGGAACTCGTACTGGAATCAAACGGACGCACCTGGACGCTCGACATGTCCAGGTCATACACCCTCGGACGTGATCCGCAGGGGGACATCGTGTTCGACGACGCCAGGGTCTCCTGGCGGCACGCCACGATCAGCTTCGACGGCCGCAGTTGGGTCATCGAGGACCACGGCAGTACCAACGGCACCTTCGTGCAGAGCCAGCGGGTCCAGCGGTCGGAGATCGGCCCGGGCTCGGCCGTGCACCTCGGCAACGCCAACGACGGACCGCGCCTGAGCCTGTCCGGCGCCGCGACCGCCGTCGCCCAACCGCAGCCCCAGCAGCAGCCGTTCGCCGCGCAGGCCGCGGGCGGCGCGGGCTGGTCCCAGCCGCCGGCGCCGCAGTCGTCGGCCGCGCAGCAGGCTCCGCAACAGGGCTGGCAGCAGGCCCCGCCGGCGATCCCGCAGCAGCAGGGCGCCCCGGCCATGGCCTCCGGTGGTGGCGCGGGGGCGCCGCCGGTCTACGGCGACCGCAGCCCGACCACGTTCCACCAGTTCTCCATCGGCCGCGTGATGCGGATCGGCCGTGCCCTGGACAACGAGCTGGTGGTGTCCGACCTCCAGGTCTCGCGCCACCACGCCGAGTTCCACTCCACGCCCGACGGCCGCATGGAGATCCGCGACCTGGGCTCGCACAACGGCACGTACGTCAACGGTATGCCGATCTCCAAGGGCGGCACGGCGGTCCTCGACGCGAACGACATCGTCGGCGTCGGCCACTCCACCTTCCGGATCGTCGGCGACCGCCTGGAAGAGTTCGTCGACACCGGTGAGGTCTCCTTCTCCGCACGCCGCCTGACCGTCACGGTCGACGGCGGCAAGCAGATCCTCAAGGACGTCTCCTTCGGCGTCCCGGAGAAGTCCCTGATCGCGGTCATCGGCCCGTCCGGGTCCGGCAAGTCGACACTGCTCAAGGCGCTCACCGGCTACCGCCCCGCCAACGAGGGCGAGGTGCTGTACGACAACCGCAACCTGTACAAGCAGTTCGCCGAGCTGCGCCAGCGCATCGGTCTCGTCCCGCAGGACGACATCCTGCACAAGGAGCTGACCGTCAAGAAGGCCCTCAAGTACGCGGCCAAGCTGCGCTTCCCCGCCGACACCACGGGCGAGGAGCGCGAGGCCCGGATAGACGAGGTGCTGCGCGAGCTGAAGCTGGACATCCACAAGGAGAAGAAGGTCACCTCCCTCTCCGGCGGCCAGCGCAAGCGCGTCTCGGTGGCCCTGGAGCTGCTCACCAAGCCGTCGCTGATCTTCCTGGACGAGCCCACCTCGGGCCTCGACCCGGGCATGGACCGCGATGTCATGCAGCTGCTGCGCGGCCTCGCCGACGACGGCCGCACGGTCCTCGTCGTCACCCACTCGGTGGCCGAGCTGGCGCTGTGCGACAAGCTCCTGGTGATGGCCCCGGGCGGCGCGGTCGCCTACTTCGGCCCGCCCGAGGAGGCGCTGAACTTCTTCGGCTACGACACCTGGGCCGACGTCTTCTCCGCCTTCGAGAACTACCGCGACTACGACTGGGCGGGACGCTGGAAGGGGTCGCAGCACTACCAGATGTACGCCGCGGACATCGACGCGATTGCTCCGCAGTCCGTACAGATGCCGCCGATGCAGGTGATGAAGCCCAAGAAGCCGCAGAGCTGGGGTTCGCAGCTGCTGACCCTGGTCCGGCGGTACGTGGCGGTCATCGCCTCCGACAAGGGCTTCCTGGCGCTGACGGTGATCCTGCCGGCGGTGCTCGGCGCGGTCAGCCTGCTGATCGACAGCGACAAGGGCCTGCTGGTGAACCCGGTGAGCTCGAAGACCGGCGTGCCCGTCCCGAACGGCACGGCGACCACGGTCCTGCTGATCCTCGCGGTCGGCGCCTGCTTCGCGGGCGCCGCGAACTCCGTGCGTGAGCTGATCAAGGAACGGGTCATCTACGAGCGGGAGCGCGCGGTCGGCCTGTCCCGGTCGGCGTATCTGATGTCCAAGGTGGTCGTGCTCGGTGTGATCACCGTGCTGCAGGGCCTGATGGTGGGCCTGATCGGCTTCTCCAGCCGCGACATCCCCGCCGAGGGCGTGGTGCTCGGCCACTCCACCCTCTTCGAGCTGTGCATCCCGATCATGGGGCTCGGCTTCACCTCGATGATGTTCGGCCTGGTCATCTCCTCGCTGGTGAAGACGTCCGAGAAGACCATGCCGCTGCTGGTGATGTTCGCGATCATCCAGGTCGTGTTCACCGGCTGCCTGTTCAACCTGAACGGCGCGGTCGGCGTGAACCAGGTCTCGTTCCTGATGCCGTCCCGCTGGGCGGTCGGCGCCGACGGCGCCACGCTGGACTTCAACAACATCGCGCCCAACACCGAGGACCCGACCAACACCGACCCGCTGTGGAACCACACGGCCGGCGCCTGGACCATGGACATGGCCGCGCTGATCGTCCTCGGCGTGATCTGCGGCTTCCTCGTGGCCCGTTTCCTGCGCCGCCACGAGCCCGAGGTCATGCGCAAGTAGCGGTTCCCGCACGTACGCCGAAGGGCGGCGCCCCGCAGTGGGGTGCCGCCCTTCGGCGTGTGCGTGCAGAGGTCCGCGCCTGCCTCAGTACGCGCTGTTGACGTTGTCGATCGAGCCGTACCGGTGGGCCGCGTAGTTGGCGGCGGCGGTGATGTTGGCGACCGGGTCGTAGATGTTCCAGGACGTGCCGGAGACGTGGTACGTGGCGAACGTCGGCGGGATCACCTGCAGCAGGCCCTTGGAGGGGATGCCGTTGATGGCGTTGATGTCCCAGTTGTTGATGGCGTTCGGATTGCCCGAGGACTCCCGGATGATGTTGCGGTGCAGGCCGCTGTAGGAGCCCGGGATGCCCTTGGCGTTCATGATGTCGAGGGCCTGGCGGATCCAGCCGTCGAGGTTGTTGGCGTAGGTCTTCGTGGCGACCTGCTGGATCTGCGGGCGCGCGGCGGACCGGCTCGCGGCCTGCTCGGCGGCGCGCTTCTTGGCAGCGGCGTTCTTGGCCGCGGCGACGTGCTTGACGTGGGCCGCGTGGGCCTTCTTCACCTTGGCCACGTGGGCGGCGTGCGCCTTCTTCACGTGCGCCACGTGCGCGGCGTGGACCTTCTTCAGGTGCGCCACGTGCAGTTCGTGGGCCGTCTTCGCCTTCTTCTTGGCGGCGATGGCCTCGATCTTGACGTTCTGGAGCGCGAGCTGGTCGGTGACCGTGCCCTTGACGTCCTTGATCTGCTGGGTGGTGTAGGCCACGTTGGCCGCGGCCTGGGGGGACCCGGACACGATCGTCTCGGCGCTGCTCGGCACGGCCGAGAGGGCGAGGGCTGCGGCGCCGAGGGTGGCTACACCGGCGAGCGCGATCTTGTGGTGCTTGGTCAGCGCGGGACTGTGGGTGTTCTTCGGCATGGCAGGACCTCTTCGAATAGCGCGGAGGTCGCTCGTTGACCGTGGGGGAGACCGGCTCCTCCTGCACGAACACCGCGGGGGGAACCCGCGGTGTTGAGCGACGGCAGCCATTCTTAGCGGCAGCAAAATTCCCTGGCAAAGGTGTGACGTACGATCCTCCATAGTGGAGCCCGGAGGGGCAAAACGGGACAGATTAGAACGTCTTTCCCGTTCGGGAGGGGGCTCTTTATCTCCTATGTCCGTTCGTACGTGATGTGCGCCCTATGTGCGTCCTCACATCGGCCTCATACGAATCTCACCGCTAGTTGCTGAAGCAATGCTCTGTGTGAGGCTCCTCCTCCGGGAGGATGAGGTGCACGTCCCCGAACTCGTGCCACAGGTAGAGCCCGCGCAGCGCCTCCTCGTAGCTACGGTCGACCGCGGCCCGCCCCGCGACCGCCTCCAGCATCAGCAGATGCGAGGCCTCCGGCTCGTGCAGCCCGGTCAGCAGCCCGTCCACCACCCGCACCCCGCGCTCGGGCGTCACCACCAGCTCCGTCCACCCCGAGGCCGCCCGCACCACCCCGTCCGCCCCCGCGGCCGACTCCACGGCCCGCACGGCCGTCGTCCCCACGGCGACGACCCGTCCGTCACCCGCCTTCACGTTGTTGATCAGCCGCGCCGACGCCTCCGGCACCGCGAAACGCTCCGCGTACGGCGGCTCGTGCACCTCCGCCGACGACACCCCGGTGTGCAGCGTGATCGGCGCGAACTGCACCCCCCGGCTCACCAGCTCCGCCACCAGCCGCGCGGTGAAGGGCCGCGCCGCACTCGGCATCTCCGCGCTCCCCGCCCCGCCGGCCGAGGGCAGCGCGAACACCGTCTGGTACACGGACAACGGCTGGTCCCGCTCCGTATAGGAGTAACGAATGGGCCGCCCGTGCTCCCGCAGCAGCCCCGGTACGTCCGTGTCCGCCCCGGCCCGCGCCCACCACAGCCGCTCGCCCGACGCGCTCAGCGGCTCCTCCAGGACCAGCCGCCCGCCCCCGGGCAGCCGCACCGCACTCCCCGCGCGTGTACCCGCACACGCGCGTGTGGTCCCGTGCCCGTCCGGCTCCCGCAGCTCGACCGCCCACCGCCCGTCGTCCCCGCGCGTGGAGAAGTGCACCACCACGCGCGCGTGCCCGACCCGCCCGTCCACCGCGGCCGCCAGCGTCGGCGAGGTGTTCACCACCAGCAGGTCCCCCGCCCGCAGCAGGCACGGCAGCTCGGCGAAGGCGTGATGCGACACCGCCGTCCCGCGCGACACCAGCAGCCGTACGGCATCCCGCTCAAGACCCGGCCCGCGCTGCTCGGCCGGCACCCGCGCGGACAGCTCCTCCGGCACCCGCACCACGGTCGTCATCGCCCCTCCACCAGAGCCGGCGCCCCGTACCGCCCGCTCACCGGCCGCTCGTCGAGCAACCGCAGGAACGCCGGTACGACACTGTCCGGCGCCGGCCGCGGATCGTCGTCGTCCGGTACGGCCGCCGTGTACAGGTCGGTCGCCATGTCCCCGGGGTCCACCGCCCACACCCGCAGCCCCGGCTCCTCCACGCCGAGCACGGCCGCCAGCTGGTCCAGGGCCGCCTTCGAGGCGCCGTAGCCGCCCCAGGTCTCGTACGCCTCGGCGCCCGCGTCCGAGCTGACCGCGATCACCGCGCCCGTCGCCGACTCCCGCAGCAGCGGCAACGCCTCCTGCACCAGGCCCAGCGCGGCCACCACATTCACCTCCAGCGCCCGGCGCAGCCCCGCCAGGGGCAGCTCCCCGAGACGGACCAGCGGCTCGGCCCCCAGCGCGCTGGCGTTGCTCACCACCAGATCGACCCCGCCCAGCTCCCGCGCGGCGGCCACCAGACCGGCCCGGTGCCCGGCGTCCGTGACGTCCCCCGGCAGCGCCGCCACCCGCGTCCCGGGCCGTGCGACCGCCTCCGCCGTCTCCTTCAGGGCCCCGGCACCTCTGGCGTCCAGCACCAGGTCCCAGCCCCGCTCGGCCAGCGCCCCGGCCAGCGCCCGCCCCAGCCCCTTCGAGGCCCCCGTGATGATCGCTACCGGCATGACAACCGTCCCCTCGGCTCCGTCCGCCCGTGTCGGCGGTGACCCCAACGTAGGAACGGGACCGCCCCGGCCGCCTCGGACGCGGGCCGCAACCGGGCGGGGTCCTTCGGACTACGCCGCCGGTCCGGGCCGTACGCCCTAGGTCCCCGGGTCTAGGGCCACCGGTCCAGGCCCTGCCGCCCTCGGCCCGATCCCCGGTGTCACACCCCGCCGGTACCGTGAGGACATGAGTCAAGGTCCCCGGTCCGGCCTCGCCGCGGTGAGCACCGCGCTGCTGGCCATGAGCAGGCATCTCGAGGTGCGTGACGTCCTCAAGACGATCGTCGCCTCGGCCCGTGAGCTGCTCGACGCGCAGTACGCCGCGCTCGGGGTCCCCGACGACCACGGCGGCTTCGCCCAGTTCGTCGTCGACGGTGTCAGCGACGCCCAGTGGAAGGCCATCGGCCCGCTCCCGCGCCAGCACGGCATCCTCGCCGCGATGCTCCGCGAGGCGAAGGTCGAGCGGCTGGCCGACGTCCGCACCGACCCCCGCTTCGAGGGCTGGCCGTCCGCCCACCCCGACATGTCCGACTTCCTGGGCCTGCCGATCCGCGACGGCGACGAGGTCATCGGCGCGCTGTTCCTGGCGAACAAGAACTGCGCGAAGCCCCAGGGAGGCTGCGGCTTCACCGCCGAGGACGAGGAACTCCTCTCCATTCTCGCCCAGCATGCCGCCATCGCCCTCACCAACGCCCGCCTCTACGAGCGCAGCCGCGAGCTGACCATCTCCGAGGAACGCTCCCGGCTCGCCCACGAGCTGCACGACGCGGTGAGCCAGAAGCTGTTCTCGCTGCGCCTCACCGCCCAGGCCGCCGCCGCCCTGGTCGACCGCGATCCCTCCCGCGCCAAGGGCGAGTTGCAGCAGGTGGCCGTGCTCGCCGCCGAGGCCGCCGACGAACTGCGCGCCGCCGTCGTGGAGTTGCGCCCCACCGCCCTGGACGAGGACGGCCTGATCGCCACCCTGCGCACCCAGGTCCAGGTCCTCGACCGCGCCCACACCGCCCGCGTGACCTTCGCCGCCGGCGGCTTCCGCGCCCTGCCCGCCGCTCAGGAGGAGGCCCTGCTTCGGGTCGCCCAGGAAGCCCTGCACAACGCCCTGCGGCACTCCGCCGCCGAACATGTCGACGTGACGGTGAACCGGCGGGGCAGCGGCGCCGTCCTGCGGGTCACGGACGACGGCGGCGGCTTCGACCCGCACCTCACCCGGCGCGCCGGACGCCACCTCGGCCTGGTCTCCATGCGGGACCGGGCGAGCGGCGTCGGCGGCAGGCTGACCGTGGAATCGGCGCCCGGCAAGGGCACCACGATCGAGATGGAGGTCCCCGGTGGCTGATGCGATCAGGGTGCTGCTGGTCGACGACCATCAGGTCGTCCGCCGGGGTCTGCGCACCTTCCTGGAGGTCCAGGACGACATCGAGGTCGTCGGCGAGGCCGCCGACGGCGCCGAAGGGGTCGAGCGCGCCCAGGAACTGAGCCCCGACGTCGTCCTCATGGACGTCAAGATGCCCGGCATGGACGGCGTGGAGGCGCTGCGCAGGCTCCGCGAACTCGACAACCCCGCGCGCGTGCTGATCGTCACCAGCTTCACCGAACAACGCACGGTGGTCCCGGCGCTGCGCGCGGGCGCCGCCGGGTACGTCTACAAGGACGTCGATCCCGACGCGCTCGCCACCGCCATCCGCTCGGTGCACGCCGGGCACGTCCTGCTGCAGCCCGAGGTGGCTGGCGCCCTGCTCTCCCAGGAGGAGGCCAACTCCGGGCAGGGCCGGGGCGGTTCGCTCACCGAGCGGGAGCGTGAGGTGCTCGGCCTGATAGCGGACGGCCGCTCCAACCGCGAGATCGCCCGCGCCCTCGTGCTGTCCGAGAAGACCGTCAAGACGCACGTCTCGAACATCCTGATGAAACTCGACCTCGCCGACCGCACCCAGGCCGCCCTGTGGGCCGTTCGCCATGGCGTGACCGGCTGAAACGCCCTCCGCAACGCTTCACCGACGGCAACCTGGAGGGTCGCCCTCCGGGCTGAGATTCATACCGTCGTGGGAATGTCACCCGGACGGCGCATCCTCTCCCGGCCACCGCCGTTCTTCAGTGCGTGCCGCGGCGACCGCCGTGGCGATCGCCAAGGAGGGCTCAAGAAGTGAAGAACCTGAAGAAGGCAGCGGCCGTGACGATGGTGGCCGGCGGGATCATGGCCGCCGGTGCGGGCATGGCCTCCGCCCACACGGGTGGCGCCCACGCCGGCGGCGGCGCCCAGGGCTCTCCGGGCGTCGTCTCCGGCAACGTCATCCAGGCCCCGGTGCACATCCCGGTCAACGTCTGCGGCAACAGCGTGAACGTCGTCGGCGTACTGAACCCCGCGTTCGGCAACGTCTGCATCAACCACTGACGCAGCGCCGCACCGCGGCATCGACCTCCGGCCTTCCGGGCGCCCCCCGGAAGGCCGGTCGGCTTGCCGGCATCGCGGCGGACGCCGCCGCCGTGGCCGCGAACTCCCCGAGTGTCGCCTCCGGCCTGATCGCCCAGGTCCCGGTCAACGTCCCGGTCAACGCCAGCGGCCTGTCCGTCAACATCATCGGCCTGCTGAACCCGGCGTTCGGCAACACCGCGGTCAACAAGTAGTACCGACGAGGCCCTTGGGGGCCGCGCCGTCCCGGACGGTCCCAGGTCCACTAGCGCCCCTGCTCCCGCTCCTCCACGACGGAGTTGTACGCCGCGACCAGCGCCCGCCGGGCCGTCCGCTCGACCGGCCGCAGCGCCGCCCCCCGCGCCGCCATCTCCGAGGCGCTCACCGCCCCGCCGTGCCCGTTCTCGTAGGCCAGGGAGACCAGCAGCCCCACCCGCTGCGCGAGCTCCAGCACCCGCCCCGCCCGCGGCGGATACCCCGGTGCCAGCACCTCCCGCCCGCGCTCGGACCGCGCCCGGTACGCGTCGATCGCCGCGTCCGCCACCGGCCCCGACCCGGCGACATCGAGCTTCGACAGCACGTCGGTCGCATCCCGCAGCGCCTCCGCCAGCTCCCGCTCGGCCTCCCCGAGCGACGGCACGTCGGCCGGCGGCGCCTCCCGCACCGGCAGCACATGCCAGACCACCTCGACATGCACATCACCGGTGGGCCCCGCCTCGGACACCTCCGGCACCAGACCGAACGCGGTGCCGTGACAGACCACAGCCTCCTCGGCCTCCAGGGCCCGCGCGTTGAACTCCGGCGGCCCGCTCAGCCCCAGCGGATGCCCCGGCGCCGGCAACGCGACCCGCAGTCCGGTCACCCCGAGCGCCCGCAGCCGCCCCAGCGCCAGCGTGAGCCCGACCGGCGCCGACTCACCCGGCAGCCCCTCCACCCGGTGCACGGCGTCCTCGCCGACGATGGCGAGCACGGCGTCATCCGGAGAGACAAGTCCGGCCAAGAGGGCATTTCCCCAAGCGGCGAGGCGTCCTGAACGCGGTTCCGAGAGCATGCCCCCACCCTAAGGACCGGACCGATGGAATGGAGCGCCGCACTCGTGGCGTAGATTTCATAAGGGCTGCGCCCATCGGTGCCGCCGCCCGAGCCACAGGCGTACGCGACAGCCGAGACCGGCCACACTGCAAGGGGAGACAACGCGCTCATGAGCGATGTTCTGGAGCTTCAGGACGTATCTGTGGTCCGCGAGGGCCGGGCTCTGGTGGACCAGGTCTCCTGGTCGGTGAAGGAGGGCGAGCGCTGGGTCATCCTCGGCCCCAACGGCGCCGGCAAGACCACTCTCCTGAACATCGCGTCCAGCTACCTCTTCCCCAGCAAGGGCACCGCCACCATCCTCGGCGACACCCTCGGCAAGGTCGACGTCTTCGACCTGCGCCCCCGCATCGGCATGGCCGGTGTCGCCATGGCCGAAAAGCTCCCCAAGCGCCAGACCGTCCTGGAGACCGTGCTCACCGCCGCCTACGGCATGACCGCCCACTGGCAGGAGGAGTACGACGAGGTCGACGAGCAGCGCGCCCGCGCCTTCCTCGACCGCCTCGGCATGACGGAGTACGTGGACCGCCGCTTCGGCACCCTCTCCGAGGGCGAGCGCAAGCGCACCCTGATCGCCCGCGCCCTGATGACCGACCCCGAGCTGCTGCTCCTCGACGAGCCCGCCGCCGGCCTCGACCTCGGCGGCCGCGAGGACCTGGTCCGCCGCCTCGGCCGGCTCGCCCGCGACCCGATCGCCCCCTCCATGATCATGGTCACCCACCATGTCGAGGAGATCGCCCCCGGCTTCACCCACGTCCTCATGATCCGCCAGGGCAAGGTCCTCGCCGCCGGCCCGCTGGAGCTCGAACTGACCTCCCGCAACCTCTCCCTCTGCTTCGGCCTCCCGCTCGTCGTCGAACAGGTCGGCGACCGGTGGACCGCCCACGGACTGCCCCTGTCCTGACGGGCGTTGTCACGGCAGAGCGCCCTGTCGGGTTCGGCATCCGCGGCTCTACCATGACAATGTGAACAACATCGACGCATGGGTGTGGTGGCTCGTCGTCGCGGCGGCACTCGGCATCCCGCTCGTGATGACCGCGATGCCGGAGTTCGGCATGTTCGCGGTCGGTGCCGTGGCAGCGGCCGGTACCGCCGGGCTCGGTGCGGGCATCGTCGCCCAGGTACTCGTCTTCGTCCTCGTCTCCGTCGCGCTGATCGCCGTCGTACGGCCCATCGCGGCCCGGCACGCCGCCCAGCGACCCCAACTCGCCACCGGCGTCGACGCCTTGAAGGGCAGGCAGGCCGTCGTACTGGAACGCGTCGACGGCTCGGGCGGACGGATCAAGCTCGCCGGCGAGGTCTGGTCGGCCCGCTCCCTCGACACCGGACGTGCCTACGAAGCGGGAGAGGAAGTGGATGTCGTGGAGATCGAGGGGGCCACGGCCATCGTCATCTGACCTCGTACGACGCAACTGGGCTGAACGACTCCCGAGTTGGGCAAGGGTCTGTCAGACTCGTCCAGCAAGATCTTCAACAACCATAAGATCTGCCGAAGCGCCGAGGCGGAGAAGGGTACGGGGAGCGACGATGGAACCGGTCATCATCGTCCTGATCATTCTGGTGGTGTTGGTCTTCATCGCCTTGATCAAGACGATCCAAGTCATCCCACAGGCGAGCGCCGCCATCGTCGAGCGCTTCGGCCGCTACACGCGGACGCTCAACGCCGGCCTCAACATCGTGGTCCCGTTCATAGACACCATCCGCAACCGCATCGACCTGCGTGAACAGGTCGTACCGTTCCCGCCCCAGCCGGTGATCACCCAGGACAACCTGGTCGTGAACATCGACACCGTCATCTACTACCAGGTGACGGACGCCCGGGCGGCCACCTACGAAGTCGCCAGCTATATCCAGGCCATCGAGCAGCTGACCGTCACCACGCTGCGCAACATCATCGGCGGCATGGACCTGGAACGCACCCTGACCTCCCGCGAGGAGATCAACGCGGCCCTGCGCGGCGTCCTCGACGAGGCCACCGGCAAGTGGGGCATCCGCGTCAACCGCGTCGAACTCAAGGCGATCGAGCCGCCGACCTCCATCCAGGACTCGATGGAGAAGCAGATGCGCGCCGACCGCGACAAGCGCGCCGCGATCCTCACCGCGGAAGGCACCCGCCAGGCCGCGATCCTCACCGCGGAGGGCGAGAAGCAGTCCCAGATCCTGCGCGCCGAGGGTGAGGCCAAGGCGGCCGCCCTGCGCGCCGAGGGCGAGGCCCAGGCGGTCCGTACGGTCTTCGAGGCGATCCACGCCGGAGACCCCGACCAGAAGCTCCTGAGCTACCAGTACCTCCAGATGCTCCCGAAGATCGCCGAGGGCGACGCCAACAAGCTCTGGATCGTCCCCAGCGAAATCGGCGACGCCCTCAAGGGCCTCTCCGGCGCCATGGGCAACTTCGGCCCCTTCGGCGGCGGTTCGGGCGGCGGCGGCAACAACATCCCCTCACAGGAACGCCGCGAGAAGCCCAACATCGACTAGGTCACTCTGAAACAAACGTTCCCCGCGCCCACCCTTCTTGGGGGCGCGGGGAACTGCGCGACAAGCCACGAACAACCCGCACTCGCGCGACAAGCTCAGCCAGGCAGACGCCTAGGCGGCCACATCCCCCGAGAGCCACTCAGGAAGCGCCGCCAGATCCTCGGCCCCCATGGCCAGCAGCATCGCATCCTGCGGCGAAGGCTCGAACGGCTTCCGCAGCAACGGCATACCCGCCTGCTCCGGCGTCCGGTCCGCCTTCCGGTGATTGTCCTCCGCACACGAAGCCACCGTGTTCAGCCACGAGTCGGCCCCGCCCTGCGCCCGCGGCACCACGTGGTCGACGGTCGTCGCCCGCCGACCGCAGTACGCGCACCGGTGCCGGTCCCTGACCAGCACTCCCCGCCGCGACCAGGGCGCTTGTCTCCGGAACGGCACCCGTACATACCTGCAGAGCCTGATCACCCGGGGCGCGGGTATGTCCACATCCGCACCGCGCATGCGCAGTTCGGGGTGGGCCTGCTCGACGACGGCCTTGTCCTGGAGCACCAGGACGACAGCGCGGTTCAACGTCACCGTAGACAGCGGCTCGAAGCTCGCGTTCAGCACCAGCGTGTCACGCATCCAGCCCACCTCCTTTGTGCACCGTGCCCACCGCCGGCGGGCTTGGATCAACTCTGGACGGGCGCGCCGAGATGGACAACGCAATAAAAACTGCCCGCCTCTGATCACTTCCAAGACCAGAGGCGGGCAAACGTTCAATGAACGCTCGGCTGATTTCGCGCGGTGCGTCAGCCCTGTTCGGGGTTCTCGTACTCGCCGATCAACTGCGCCCGCGCGATCGCGTGGAACCGCAGGTTGAACCCGACGACGGCAGGCGAGACATCGGCGTCCGGACCGAGCTTGGCCTGGTCCACCGCGTACACCGTGAAGACGTACCGGTGCGGCCCGTCCCCGGGCGGCGGCGCGGCACCACCGAAGTCCTTCGACCCGTAGTCGTTGCGCACCTGCACCGCACCCTCGGGCAGCCCCTCGAACTTGCCGCTGCCCGCACCCACCGGCAGCTCGGTCACCGAGGCCGGGATGTCGAACACCACCCAGTGCCAGAACCCGCTGCCCGTCGGGGCGTCCGGGTCATAGCAGGTCACGGCGAAACTCTTGGTCCCGTCCGGGAAGCCCTCCCACCGCAGCTGCGGCGAGGTGTTGCCCTTCGCGTAGACCTGAGCGTCCTTGAGCGTCGCCCCTTCCTGGATGTCCTCGCTCGTCACCGTGAACGGCGGGACGGGCGGGTGGAAGTCATGGGGGAGAGGCCGCCGCTTGAGCTCGGACACCTCGGTACCTCCTGATCGATTACCGGAATCAGCAGTCCCGAGCCTAGAACCAGTTGCGCTTGCTGCCGACCTCGGACAGCCACTGGTTGAGATAAGCCGCCCAGTCGGTCCCGTGGAAGTCGTGCAGACCCACCTGGAACGACCGGAAGGTGTCACTGCCCTCGCTGAACAGCCCCGGCTTCTTGTCCATTTCCAGGATGACGTCCATGGCGTGCGCGTCCGCCACGAAGCTCAGCTCGACCTGGTTCAGCCCCCGGTACTGCGCCGGCGGGTGGAACTCCACCTCCTGGTAGAACGGCAGCGTCTGCCGCGTCCCGCGGATGTGCCCCTTCTCCAGGTCCGCGTTCTTGAAACGGAAGCCCAGCTGGATGAAGGCGTCCAGGATCGCCTTCTGCGCCGGCAGCGGGTGCACGTTGATCGGGTCCAGGTCCCCGGAGTCGACCGCCCGCGCGATCTCCAGCTCCGTCGTCACGCCGATGTGCATCCCGCGCAGCGCCTGCCCGTCGATCATCGTGACCGGCGTCTCCCACGGGATCTCCAGCCCGAACGGCACCGCGTGCACCGCCCCGGCCTGCAGCTCGAAGGCACCACCGAGCCGCACCTTGCCGAAGTCGATGTTCTCCTTGTACTCCTCGTCGCCGCGCTCCACCTCGACCCGCGCCTGGAGCCCCACGGACAGCCCCTGGATCTCCTGGTTCACCGAGCCGCCCTGGATCCGCACCTCGCCCTGGACGACACCGCCCGGAACGACGTTCACCTCGGTGAGCACCGTCTCGACCGACGCCCCGCCGGCACCCAGGCTCGCGAGCAGCTTCTTGAACCCCATGACTCTCCCTTTACGTACGGACCTCTGACCCCTACAAACGCGATCCGGCCGCGACCGGTTCCGGCCCACACCCTGGCAAGGAGACGAATCCTTGACCACCCCTTGGGCCCCACCGGCCTGGACTAGGCTCGGACGCCATGATCGCGCCCCCGGACCGTACGCCACTCCCCAGGGACTTCTTCGACCGCCCTGTACTGGAGGTAGCCCCCGACCTCCTCGGCCGCATCCTCGTCCGCACCACCCCGGACGGTCCGATCGCGGTCCGCCTCACAGAGGTGGAGGCGTACGACGGCCCGAACGACCCCGGATCGCATGCCTATCGCGGCCCTACACCCCGCAACGACGTGATGTTCGGTCCGCCCGGACACGTGTACGTCTACTTCACCTACGGCATGTGGTTCTGCATGAACCTCGTCTGCGGTCCGGCGGGCACCGCCAGCGCGGTCCTGCTCCGCGCGGGCGAGATCCTCGAAGGCACCGAGCTCGCCCGCAAACGTCGACTTTCAGCCCGATACGACCGAGAACTGGCCAAAGGCCCGGCCCGCCTCGCCACCGCCCTGGGCGTCGACCGGGCCCTGGACGGCACTGACGCGTGTGCCTCCGGCGAGACACCGTTGCGGATACTGACCGGTACTCCCGTGCCCTCCGACCAGGTACGCAACGGTCCACGCACCGGAGTCGCCGGCGAGGGCGGCGACAGCGACGTTCACCCCTGGCGTTTCTGGGTCGCCAACGACCCGACCGTCAGCCCCTATCGGGCCCACGTACCCAGGCGCCGCTCAAGTTGACGCGTCCCTGGAAGGTGCGTAATGTAGCCCGAGCCGCTGAACCGGGTACGGCAATCGCCAGCAGCCGGAAGTGGCCACCCACTACCTACGACTTCCCCTGACGGGGTCGGATTCGTCATGCCCGCATGCCCGAATTCGAACTCGCGGAACTCGATTATGAGTCTCGACGGGAATCGGCTAACGTAGTGAATGTCGAAAGGCCGACGGGCGAAAGCCGCAAAGCCTGAAGACAATCCCGCCGACCGGGAATCGGACGCCGAAAGGATCTGATAGAGTCGGAAACACCGAAGGGAAGCCCGGAGGAAAGCCCGAGAGGGTGAGTACAAAGGAAGCGACCGTTCCTTGAGAACTCAACAGCGTGCCAAAAGTCAACGCCAGATATGTTGATACCCCGTCTCCAGCCGATATCGGTTGGGGCGAGGTTCCTTTGAAGAAAAATACAGCGAGGACGCTGTGAACGGTCGGATCATTCCTCCGGCTGTTCCGCTCCCGTGAAAAGCATTCACGGAGAGTTTGATCCTGGCTCAGGACGAACGCTGGCGGCGTGCTTAACACATGCAAGT
>NZ_JBIBKW010000003.1:0-82702 GCF_042959465.1 Streptomyces sp. NPDC007901
GGCGTGGATGGTGACGTCGCTGATCGCGACGTCGGTGGTCTGGTGGAGCCAGAGGTCCTGGAGCGGGTCGTGGGTCACGACCGCTCATGATCGCGGAGGTGGTGACCCTCCGTTGCTCCGGCACCAAAAGTGATCCAGAACCACTTTTCAGCCGTCGCCGACAGAGGGTTTGCGCCGCTCGACTGAAGTTCTGCGCTTCGCCGAGCAGACTGCCGTAAGACACTTGCCGCTGCTCCCTCAGCCAGTGTGCGTGATCGGCCTCTGCTTGGTCCTCTACTACTTGCCGACTTGCGGCTGCTGCCGTCTCTGCGCCGATCTTCGCGCCTCGAACAGCCGCCGTGCCTCCCGCCAACTCATCCGAACCGCCTGGACCCTCGGCGCCCGCAAAGACCTCGGACACCTCCGCCTGCGCGCCTGGGCCCACATGCTCGGCTTCCGCGGCCACTTCTCCACCAATTCCCGTCGCTACTCCACCACCCTCGGCGCCCTCCGCGACGCCCGCGCCGAATGGCGCCGAGCACAAGCAGCAGCCAACAGTCCCACCAGCACCGAGACGACGTACGTCCTCGCCCACTGGGTCTTCGCCGGCACCGGCCTCAGCGCCACCGAGACCTGGATCGCCGCATGCCTCGAACCAGCCCCCGGAACGGAAGGAGAACCCACCGCATGACCTCGATGACGCTCCAGCGCAAGTGGCACACCACTGCTGAGGTGGCCGTGATGCTCGGCTTCGGTCTGTCCAAGACCAAGGCGCTGGTCCTGAGCGGCGAGATCCGCTCAGTGAAGGTCGGCCGCAACCGGCGGATCATCCCGGCCTGGGTCGACGAGTACGTGAACCGTTGTGCGGCGGACGCCGAGGAGTGGGCGGCATGAGCGGAAAGCGCGCCAACGGCGAAGGATCCATCTACGCCTACAAGAACAGCTTCGCCGCGTACGCCTGGGTCACCACCCCGGAGGGCGACCACAAGCGGAAGTACGTCTACGGCAAGACGCGCGAAGAGACCCACGAGAAGTGGATCAAGCTGCACTCCGAAGCCGGCAAGGGTCCTGTGCAGACCCGTCACCGCACGGTCGTGCGGCTCTACATCGCCCCGCACCTGGGCTCGAAACGGCTCGACAAGCTGACCGTCAGGGACGTGCGGGAGTGGCTGACCAAGCTGGCCCGCATCTGCCAGTGCTGCGCGCAGGGCAAGGACGCCAAGCGCCCGAGGGCCCGGCAGCGCTGCTGCGCCGTCGGCTAGTGCTGCGAAGCGTTTCCCTCCCGCCGGGTCGTCCAGGCCGCTCGCGACGCGCTGCGGGCCGCGCTGACGCACGCCGTGACCGAGGAGGAGATCAGCAAGAACGTGGCCTCCCTGGTCAAGGCCCCGAAGCCTCGTCGTCGCCGGATCAAGCCGTGGTCCGTCGTCGAAGCGGGGCGCTTCCTCGCCGATTCCCTGGCCCGTGAAGATCCGCTGTTCGCGGCCTGGGTGCTCGTGCTCTGCCTCGGGCTACGTCATGGTGAGGTCCTGGGGCTCACCTGGAAGTCGATCGACTTCGAGACGGGGGAGTTGTACGTGGACCACCAGATCCAGCGGGCGGCCCGTCAGATTCTCCACCGGGAGACCAAGACAGAGGAGTCGGACGACTTCCTTCCGCTCCCCCGGTTCTGCCCCAAGGCGCTCCGGATGCGCCACGCTCAGCAGACCGGCGACCGGAAGGCTGCCGGTGATCTCTGGCAGGACACCCGGGGGCTCATCTTCACGACGAAGTACGGGACCCCGATCGAGCCGGACAACCTCACCCGCATGTTCGCCCTGCGGGCCCGTCGCGCCGGCCTCCGGGGCATCCCGCTCCGGAACACCCGGCACACGTGCAGCTCGCTCCTGGTCGCCCTGAAGGTCCACCCGAAGGTAGCTCAGCGCATCCTCCGGCACTCGCAGATAGCCATGACGATGGAGGTCTACGCAGAGGCAAGCGAAGAAGAGGTACGGGCTGCCCTCGGCAAGCTGTCCGAGGCGATGGGCGGCGCACGGACTGACGGCTGACATCAGCCGTCGCTGTACTTCGCTGCTGTACGTCCCCGAAACGTCAAAGGCCCCGGAATGATCCGGGGCCTTTGAGCTGTGTGCACTCGGCAGGATTCGAACCTGCAACCTTCTGATCCGTAGTCAGATGCTCTATCCGTTAAGCTACGAGTGCTTGTTTTTTGTTTTTCTGTCTTCGCTTCTTGCCCTTCCGGGCCGCTCGCGGCGACAGGAAGAACATTACATGACTGCCGCCGCCATGTGAAATCCGTTAGGCATACCCCTTGCGACCTGCGAAAACGCCGATTCGTGGGGGTCCGGTGACGGCGGCGCGGCCCCGGCCGGTGGTGCGCGGGCCGGCAGCGGAGCTGAGGCGGCCATGTGGTGGTGCGTGCGCTGAAGTGCCGGTCGGTGTCCGACGGTTCCGTGCTGTGGGTCGGCGGGCCGGCAGTCGACCGCGCGCCTGGATGATCGAGGACTCGCCGGCGCCGTGAAACGACTCAGGGAGCTCAGCCGCAATGGCTGGGCTCCCTGATCTTGTGGCGGAGGCGGAGGGATTTGAACCCTCGATGGGATTGAAGTCCCAAACCGCATTAGCAGTGCGGCGCCATAGACCGGACTAGGCGACGCCTCCCGCACAGCCGCCCGCGTGAGCGCGAGTGGTGCGTGCAGATGATGACACAGTCGAGCGTGCTGTCACCAATCGGCTCCCACGGTACTAGGCAGCCGGGCCGCAGGGCAAAGCCCTTCCGGTCTGCGGGGGCGTCGCGCAACGTCCGGGCGGGCGGCGCGTTGGGCAGGGCATGTCTCATGCCTTGTCTCAGGTCCTGTCCGAGGCCGCCGCACGACGCTTCGGCGGGCGGGGTCGCCCCCTCGGTGCCGTGGCCGCCGTCCTCGGGTCCTTCTCCGTCCTCTCCGTCCTTCCCGCTCCGCCCGCGGTGGCTGCCGGGACTGCGGCCGACCACCTCACCGTCACCGTCCGGCACGCCGGAGCCGGGCGGGACGGGGTGTACGAGCTGTCCTGTCACCCCGGCGCGGGCAGTCACCCGGACGTGGGCGGGGCGTGCCGGGTGCTGGACCAGAACACGCGGTGGGGGCACGACACCTTCGCCCCGGTCGCCCCGGGCAGCGCCTGCACCATGCTCTACGGCGGCCCGGCCACCGCCCATGTCACCGGCACCTGGGCCGGCAGGCCGGTCGACGCGACGTACGACCGCAGCAACGGCTGCGAGATCGGCCGCTGGAACCGGATGGTGCCGCTGCTGCCCGACTTCGGCCCGTGAAGCCCCGCAGGCGTGGGCGGAGGCCTGACGGAAGAGGCGGCCCGGGTCATAGCGAAGGCTCATCACCGCGACACAGCCGTTTCATGGCCGCAGCCCCGACCCGTAAATGTCTCGCGAAGGTACGGCGGAGGCGAAGCGTGTCGGTCACATGTTCGCCGTCACTTCGTCGTGCGACCTCCCTCTCATCCGGCGCCGCGACCGGAACCCGTGCCCTTAGACTCCCTCGCGTGACACGCTGCGAGCCGGTTGGCAAGATGGCCCGAGCGGTCGGCAAGGTGCGGTAACAGGGAGGAAGCGTCTCGTGAGCAGCAGGCCATCCCGAGGCGCTGCTCGCCTCGCAGCCATACTGGATGCGCTGCCGGATGCGTTGGTGCTGGTCAACGCCAACGGAACCGTGGTCAACGCGAACACCATCGCCCTGGAGGCGTTCGAGGCGCCGGGGACGGCGCTGGTGGGGCGCGGGCTGCTCGATCTGCTTCCGGAGTTCGACTCACGGCTCATCCCCGGCTCGATGCGGCGGCCCGACCACATGGACCCGCGCGGGCGGACCAAGCCGACCCGGATGGTCGCCCGGCGCACCGACGGGACCGAGTTCCCGGTCGAGGTCACCAGCGCCAACCTGGAGAACGGACAGCAGGCCTACGACGGTTACGGCTACAGCAGCGACGAGCTGCTGATGCTCGTCGTGCGCGACCTGACCGGGACCGTGGACACCGAGGCCGAGCTGGCCCGCTCGCAGCGGCAGACCGAGATGATCCTGCGGGCCGCCAGCGAGGGCGTCGTAGGAACGGACACGGACGGGCGGATCGTGCTCGTCAATCCGGCGGCCGCCCAGATACTGGGTTACCGGGCCGGTGAGCTCGGCGGCAAGGAGCTGCACAACCTGGTGCTGCACTCGCGCGCCGACGGCTCGCCGTTCCCGTACGCGGAGTCGCCGCTCGCCGACACCCTGCGCTCCGGGCGCAAGCACCGGGTGCGCGGGCAGGCGCTGTGGGCCAAGGGCGACAAGAAGGTTCCGGTCGATCTGACGACCGCGCCGGTGCGCGACGGCGACCAGCTCGTCGGCGCCGTGATGACCTTCACCGACCGGCGGCCGTACGACAGCGTCGTCGACGAGAAGGACGCCCTGGAGAAGGCGCACGCCGAGGAGCTGGAGAAGCTCTCCGAGGAGCACGCCTCCGACCTGACCGCGCTGCGCCAGAAGCACGTCACCGAGGTGGAGGAGCTGCGCGAGCGGCACGCCGAGGAGGTGGCCGCCGGCGAGGACCGGTACGCGGCCCTCGGCGAGCGCGAGAAGGACCGGTACGAGGCCCTCCACGGGCGGCACGAGCAGTTGCTGACGCTGCTCGCGCAGTCGTTGCGCGGGCCGCTCGACGAGCTGCGCCGCGAGCTCGCCGCGCTCGCCGCCGACGACGCGGGGCAGCTGTGGCCCGAGGCCAACCAGGTGCTCCACCACCTTTCGGCCGGTTACTCGCGTATCACCCAGCTCATCGACAACGTCCTCGGCTACCAGGCGCTGGACGCCGGCACCGAGGACATCAACCGCACCAAGGTCATGCTGGACGCCGTCGTCGCCGCCGGTGTGGACGGCGCGGTGGAGCTGATCGGGCCCGGCCGGGTGCAGTTCGCCGTGCACGCGCCGCCCATCGAGGCCGAGGTGGACCCGCAGCGGCTCGCCGTCGCGCTCGCGCATCTCGTCGCGGACGTGGCCGGCGTCGACGCGACCGGCAACGCGCCCGTCTCCGCGGGCGGCTACATGGACAACACCGTCGTCGTCGCGGCGGCCCAGCGTGGTGAGGTCGTCCGTATCGAGGTGCGCGGGCCGTACCCCGGGGGCGACCCGGTGCACGAGCCGATCGTGCGCGGGATCGTGCGCGCGCACGGCGGGGTGCTGCAGACCCACGACGTGCCGGGCATGAGCGGCAGCGCCTTCGTGCTGGAGGTGCCCATCGGGGGCGGCGCCGGGGCCGTGCCCCCGCCGGCCGGTCTGGCGCTGGAGGCGGCCCCTGCCGTCGAGGAGACCGGTGCCGGTGGGCGGCGGCGGGCCCGGCGGTCCTCCGTGGACGCCTTCCTGGAGAGCGACGTCCCCGGCGCGTCCGGCGAGGACGAGGTCGAGGGCGAGGTCCCGGCCGCGCCGACCGGACGGCGGCGCCGGCGTGCCGCCGAGGCGGCGGGCCAGGAGAGCGGCCCCGCCGCGATCGAGAGCGCGGAGTCGGCGTCGGGCTCGGAGTCCGGCGGTACCGGGCGGCGGCGCGGGCGTCCGGGCGACGGTGACGCGGGAGTGGCCGAGGGTGCCGTGGTGACGGCGGCCGAGCAGGGCGCAGGAGCGGCGGCTTCGGCCACGGGACTGGGTGCCGCCGTGCCACCGCAGGGCGTGCCCGCGCCCGCGTCGGGGCGCCGCGCGCGCCGGGAACCCGAGGAGCGGCAGGCGCTGCCGCCGGCGCTGCCCGCGGCTCCCTCCGAACCGGCGGCCGAGGACGGCCAGCCGGGCGGGCGCCGGCGCCGTGCGCTGGCCGCGGCCGCCGAGCGGGCCGAGCAGCAGCAGGCGGGGCCCCGCCCGGTCTTCGCGCTGCCGCCCGCCGAGGCCGACCGCACCCCCGACCACGGCGAGACGGCGGGCGACGAGGGCCGGCACGACGCCGTGGCCCACGACCAGGCCGAGGACCACACCCCGCCGCAGCCGCACCCCACCACCGCGCCGACCGGCCGCCGCAGGCGGGCCGTGGGCCAGCCCGCGGAGGGCAACCCGGCCGCCGCCGTGCCGACGGTGCCCGCGCAGGCGGGCGCGCCCGGACAGCCGGGGATGCCGGTTCAGCCCGGACAGCCGGGGATGCCAGGACTCCCGGGGCCCGGTATTCCGGTCCAGGCCGCCCCCGCGGCGCAGGCGCTGCCGAGCGCGGCCGTACCGGCGCAGGGGCAGGCTCAGGCACAGGGGCAGACACAGGGCGCCGCACCGGCGGTCGCCGCCGAGTCCGCTCCGATGGCTCCGACGGCTCCCGCGCCGGCCCCCGCCCAGCCCCTTCCGGCGGAGGCCGCCCCCGTGGCCCCCGTACCGCAGCAGTGGCCGGGCGCGGACGAAGCACCCGCCCAGCAGCCCGCCACACCGGCCACGCCCGCCCTGCCACCCGCAGCAGCCGCCACACCCGCACCCACAGCCACCCCCACCCCTCAACCCCCTCGTGCCGCACAGCCGTTGCCCGCCGAGGCGGCAGCGACGCCCGCGCCGGTCGACCCGGACTCCACCCAGGGCCGGGCGTTCAGCGTGCGGACGCTGGGGCAGGGGGTGCCGTTCTCGCGGCAGGCCGCACAGGTGCAGCAGCCGACGGCCACCCCGCCCCCGCACCAGCCGGGCGGCAACGGACGGCGCCGCAAGCTGGGCACGCCCCCGGACCCGGGCCCGCGTGCCGAGCAGCCGCAGCCGCAGCCCGAGCAGACGGCCCGGCCGCATCCGCCGGCCGAGCAGCCGGTCGCCGCCAAGCCGGTCGCGGCCCAGCCGCTGCCGCAGCCGTCGCTGGCCGGGCAGTCCCGGCTCGTCGGCGCCACCGACGGTGCCGGACGGTCGTACGCCATAGGGGCGCCGGACGTGAACGCCGCCGAGGGGCCCGAACCGCTGGACGGTCCGGGCGGCGCGATCGAGGTCGCGGATCCGCCGCGCCCGCAGCCGATGGACGACGAACTGCCCCCGGAGCCGCTGGACAACCCGCGTCGGCTGCTGGTCTGGCCGGCGCCCGACGTCACCACCCAGCAGGCGCTGAGCGACCGCGGCTACCGGCCGGTGATCGTGCACTCCCGTGAGGAGGTCGACGCGCAGATCGCCGCGTTCCCGGCGGCGCTGTTCGTGGACCCGCTGACCGGGCCGATCACGCGCACCGCGCTGCAGTCACTGCGGCAGGCGGCGGTGGCCGCCGAGGTGCCGGTGATGGTCACGGCAGGGCTGGGGCAGGCGACGCGGGAGGCGGCGTACGGCGCCGATCCCGCCGTACTGCTGAAGGCGCTCGCGCCCCGGGACAGCGAGCAGCACCCGCCGCGGGTGCTGCTCATCGAGGAGCACGCGGAGATCGCCCTCGCCCTGACCGCGACGCTGGAACGGCGCGGGATGCAGGTCGCGCGGGCGGCGAGCGACGCGGACGCGGTGACGCTGGCGGGGCAGTTGCGGCCGAACCTGGTGGTGATGGACCTGATGCAGGTGCACCGCCGCCAGGCCGGGATCATCGACTGGCTGCGGGCGAACGGGCAGCTCAACCGGACGCCGCTGGTCGTCTACACGGCGGCGGTGGACCAGGCGGACCTGCCTCGGCTGGCGTCCGGGGAGACCGTGCTGTTCCTGGCGGAGCGGTCGACCAGCGGCGAGGTGCAGAGCCGGATCGTGGATCTGCTGGCGCGGATCGGGACTAACTGAGGGAGCGCCGTTCGGGGAACTGCCGACCGTCGGCCGCGCGTTGATCGTGGCTGGTCGCGCAGTTCCCCGCGCCCCTGAAGGGGCGCTTCAGCGCAGGTCGCTCACAGGCTGGTGACGTCCAGCTCCCCCTCGGCGTACCGCCTCCGCAGCACCTTCTTGTCGAACTTGCCGACGCTCGTCTTCGGCACCGCCTCGATCAGCGTCCAGCGCTCCGGCAGCTGCCACTTCGCGATCTTGCCCTCCTCGGCGAGGAAGGTCCGCAGGGTCTCGAAGGTGGCCGTGGAGCCCTCCCGCAGGACGACCGTCGCCAGCGGGCGCTCGCCCCACTTGTCGTCGGGGACGGCGACGACCGCCGCCTCGGCGATGTCCGGGTGGGACATCAGCGCGTTCTCCAGTTCGACCGAGGAGATCCACTCGCCGCCGGACTTGATGACGTCCTTCGCGCGGTCGGTGAGGGTGAGGAAGCCGTCGGCGGAGATGGTGCCGACGTCACCGGTCTTCAGCCAGCCGTCCTCGCTGAACTTGTCGTCGGGGCGCAGCGGCTGCGCGTCGGGGCCGTTGTAGTACGCGCCGGCGATCCAGGGGCCGCGCACCTCCAGCTCGCCCGCCGCCTCGCCGTCCCAGGGGAGGCGCTCCCCGCCGGGACCGCTGAGACGGGCCTCGACGGAGGCCGGGAAACGGCCCTGGGTGAGGCGGTACGCGAACTCCTGCTCCGTACCCACCACATGGGCCGGCGGCCGGGCGATCGTGCCCAGCGGGGAGGTCTCCGTCATGCCCCAGGCGTGGCAGACCCGCATGCCGAGCTTGTCGAAGGCGCTCATGAGGGAGGGCGGACAGGCCGCGCCGCCGATGGTGACCTGGGTGAGGGAGGAGACGTCCCGGGGTCGGGCGGTGAGTTCGCCGAGCAGGCCCTGCCAGATGGTGGGGACGGCGGCCGCGTGCGTCGGGCGCTCGCTCTCGATCATCTCGGCGAGCGGGCCCGGCTGGAGGAAACGGTCCGGCATGAGGAGGTTGACGCCGGTCATGAAGGTGGCGTGCGGCAGACCCCAGGCGTTGACATGGAACTGCGGCACGACGACCAGGGACGTGTCCTGGTCGGTCAGGCCCATCGACTGGGCCATGTTGACCTGCATCGAGTGCAGGTAGATCGAACGGTGGCTGTACACCACGCCCTTGGGGTCGCCCGTGGTGCCGGAGGTGTAGCACATGGCGGCGGCCTGGCGTTCGTCCAGCTCCGGCCAGTCGTACGCGGTCGGCTTCCCGGCGATCAGGTCCTCGTACTCGTGCACCTGCGCGGCGGCGCCGGCGAGCGGCGAACGGTCGCCCGGGCCGGAGACGACGAGGTGCTCGACGGTCGGCAGCTTGGACAGCAGCGGCGCGATCATCGGGATCAGCGAGCCGTTGACGACGATGACGCGGTCGGCGGCGTGGTTGACGATCCAGACCAGCTGCTCGGCGGGCAGCCGCAGATTGAGCGTGTGCAGGACCGCACCCATGGAAGGAATCGCGAAGTACGCCTCGGTGTGCTCCGCGTTGTTCCACATCAGGGTGGCCACCCGGTCGTCGCCCCGGACACCCAGGTCGTCGCGCAGGGCGTGGGCCAGCTGGGCGGCACGGGCGCCGACCTCGGCGAAGCTGCGACGGTGCGGTTCGGCCTCGCCCGTCCAGGTGGTCACCTGTGACTCGCCATGAATCCTCGACCCGTGGGTCAGGATCCTGGAGATCAGCAGCGGTACGTCCTGCATGGTGCTCTGCACGGCGTCCTCCCGGGGGCGTCATTGCCTACTCGGCGGTGTCAGGGCTCCGCTGATTCTGCGCACATACCACTTGGTATGTCACTAGGGGAAAGCCAACAAAGCCTGTCCGAAGGCTTCCGGACGCTGTCGGGCACGCTATCGGGCGAGGTCCAGCTCGGGGTCCTCGCGCAGTTTTCCGAGCGCACGCGACACCGCGGACTTCACCGTCCCCACCGACACCCCGAGCACCTCGGCCGTCTGCACCTCGCTCAGGTCCTCGTAGTAGCGCAGCACGACCATCGCCCGCTGCCGCGCGGGCAGTTTCATGATCGCCCGCCACATCGCGTCGTGCAGCGCCTGCCGCTCGGCCGGGTCGTCCTCACCGCCCGTCGGCTCCGGCTCGGGCAGCTCGTCGCAGACGAACTCGTCGACCCGGCGCTTGCGCCACTGCGAGGTCCGCGTGTTGAGCAGGGCCCGGCGCACATAGCCGTCGAGCGCCCGGTGGTCCTCGATCCGCTCCCAGGCCACATACGTCTTGGCGAGCGCGGTCTGGAGGAGGTCCTCGGCATCGCTCGGGTTCGCGGTCAGCGACCGGGCGGTGCGCAGCAGAACCGGCTGGCGGGCCATGACGTACGAGGCGAACGAGGGGTAGGGGCGGGGGGGCGGGGGGGTCCCCCCGCGCGAGCGAAGCCGAGCGTGGGAGAGGGTCTGCCGTGCCGAGACAGCGGCGTCCGAAGCGCTGGTGCAGACGGGTGTGGTCATGGCTCCACGCTATGAGCGAGCGATGTTCCGGCGGATCGGCCGCAGGTCCCGAAGCAGAGTCCGCCTCAGGGTGTAGGGGTGGGGTTGACTACACCTCCTGAAGGTGGAGTACGAGGGCGGTACTCCTGCGGGTTTACCCCTGCGGGAGGGGTACGACGGCGGCCACGGACCCGGTCGTCCGAGGCCACCGGGCTCGGGGCCGAGGGCTCGGGGCTCGGGGCCGAGGGCTCGGGGCTCGGGGCTCGGGGTTGCTGGCTCAGGGCTCAGCCGTCCGAGGTCAGGACCAGCCCCGACGTCGGTACGCCCGTGCCCGCCGTCACCAGGACCCGGTCCGCCCCGGGTATCGGGTTCGCGGCCGTGCCGCGCAGCTGGCGCACCCCTTCCGCGATCCCGTTCATCCCATGGAGGTACGCCTCTCCGAGCTGCCCCCCGTGCGTGTTCAGGGGCAGCCGCTCCTCGGCCACGAAGTCCGCCGCCTCCCCCCGTCCGCAGAACCCGAACTCCTCCAGCTGCATCAGCACGAACGGTGTGAAGTGGTCGTAGAGGATCCCCACGTCGATGTCGGCCGGGGCCAGCCCGGAGGTCCGCCACAGCTGTCTGGCCACCACGCCCATCTCCGGGAGGCCGGTGAGGTCGTCCCGGTAGAAGCTGGTCATCTGTTCCTGCGCCCGGCCGGCGCCCTGTGCGGCGGCCGCGACCACCGCCGGCGGATGCGGCAGATCGCGCGCCCGCTCCACCAAGGTGACGACGAGGGCCTGACCGCCGTCCGTCTCCTGGCAGCAGTCGAGGAGCCGGAGCGGCTCGACGATCCAGCGGGAGGCCGCGTGCTCGGCGAGGGTGAGGGGGCGGCCGTGGAAGTAGGCGGCCGGGTTGGTCGCCGCGTACTTCCGGTCGACGACCGCCACATGCCCGAACGCCTCCGGGGTCAGCCCGTAGGTATGCAGATAGCGCTGCGCCGCCATCGCCACCCAGGACGCCGGGGTGAGCAGCCCGAACGGCAGCGCCCAGCCGAGCGCCGCCCCCTCCGCCGACGGCTCCCGGTGCTGCACGCCCGAGCCGAAGCGGCGGCCCGATCTCTCGTTGAACGCCCGGTAGCAGACCACCACCTCGGCGACGCCTGCCGCGATCGCGAGCGCCGCCTGCTGGACCGTCGCGCAGGCCGCGCCGCCGCCGTAGTGGACCCGGGAGAAGAAGGACAGCTCGCCGATCCCGCAGGCCTGGGCGACGGTGATCTCCGGGCTGGTGTCCATCGTGAACGTCACCATCCCGTCCACGTCCGCCGGAGCCAGCCCCGCGTCGTCCAGCGCGGCCCGCACCGCCTCCGCCGCCAGCCGCAGCTCGCTGCGCCCCGAGTCCTTGGAGAACTCGGTCGCCCCGATCCCCACGATCGCCGCCCGCCCGCCGAGCGAGTCCCGGCCCCGCACACTCATGAGACCTCCTCGTCGGTGACGGTGACGGTGACGGTGACCGTGGTCTCGGTCTCGGTCTCGGCGTCGGCTTCGGCCTCGGCCTCGGCCTCGGCGAGGGTGACCGTCACCGTGCCGGTGACGTGGTTGCCGAGGGCGTTGGCGCCGACCACCCGGACCGTCGCCGTCCCCGTCTCCTCGTCCAGTTCCTCGATCCGGCCGGTCAACACCATGGTGTCCCCGGGGTAGTTGGGCGCCCCCAGCCGGATGGCGACCTTGCGGAGCACCGCCGTAGGGCCGAAGTGGTCGGTGATGTAGCGGCCGACCAGGCCGTTCGTCGTCAGGATGTTCATGAAGATGTCCGGCGAACCCTTCCGCCGGGCCAGTTCGGCGTCGTGGTGCACATCCTGGTAGTCCCGGGACGCGATCGCCCCCGCCACGATCAGCGTCCGCGTGATCGGGATCTCCAGCGACGGCAGCCGGGTGCCCACACCCTGCCGGGTCGTGTGTGTCGTCTCAGTCCCCACGTGCGATCAACTCCCCCAGTTCCTGCAGCACTTCGCCCCCGCTGCCCAGATACGCGTCCAACTGGCGCCCCCACAGGAAGTGCCGGTGCACCGGATGGTCGACGTCGGCACCCGCGCCGCCATGCAGATGCTGGCCCGAGTGCACGACCCGCTGTCCCGCCTCGGACGCCCACCAGGCGGCGGTCAGCGCGTGGGTGGCGTACGGCAGCCCCGCGTCCCGCCGCCAGGCCGCCTCGTACGCCGTCACCCGTATCGCCTCGGTGTCCATGTGCGCGTCGGCGGCCCGGAGTTGCACGGCCTGGCGGGTGGCGAGCGGCCGGCCGAACTGCTCGCGGGTGGTGGTGTGCGCGACGGCCCGGGCCAGGGAGCCCGCGCAGACCCCGGCCTGGAGCCCGGCGAAGGCGGTGCGGGCGGTGGCCAGGACGTCGGTGTAGGCGTCCACGGCGCCGAGCGGCTCGGCGGGAGCCTCGTGGAGCGTGAGCCGGCCCGCCGACCAGGGGGCGGTCAGCTCGATCTCCTCGACGCCGGTGCCACCGGTGCTCTCGCCGAGGGGCACCAGCCACAGCAGCCGGCCGGCGTCGGCGACCAGGACATGGGTGGCGTCACGCAGCCACGGGACGACGGGGACGGTGCCGCTCAGGCCACCGTGCGCGCAGGGTCGTACCGCCGACTGTGCCGGGAACGCGCCGGTCACGACCACCGAACCGTCCTCGATGCCCGGCAGCAGCCGCTCCCGCTGCTCGACCGTGCCGTGCGCGGCGACCGCCAGCTGTCCGTAGACACAGCTCGCCGCGTACGGCACCTGGGCCGTGGTGCGCCCCTGTTCCTCGAGCAGCAGCACCAGTCCGAGGAGGCCCAGCTCCTCCACCGCGGCCACCAGCCCGGCCGCGGTGAGGGCCTTCCACAGCTCCGGGTCGCTGCCGGTGCCGGCGGCCCGCAGCCGCTCATGGGTGGCGAGGTCGGCGAAGATCCTGGCGGCCAGGTCACGGGCCTCGGCCTGGGCCTCGGTGGGCGTGAATTCCATGTCAGGCCTCCCCGCCGAGAGCGTCCACGGCCCGGAAGACGGGCAGGGTCGTCGCCGTGCCGTCCTCCTCGTACCGGAGGAACTCCACCCGGACCGGCAGCCCGATCCGCACCTTGTCGTACGGCACCCCCACCACGTTGCTCACTATCCGCACGCCCTCGGCGAGTTCGATGAGGCCGACCGCGTAGGGCGGGTCGAAGGCCGGGAAGGGCGGGTGGTGCATGACCACGTACGAGTAGACCGTGCCCGCGCCGGCCGACTCGACGGTGTCCCAGTCGAGGGAGCCACAGGCGTTGCAGCCGGGCAGCCAGGGGTGGCGCAGGGTGCCGCAGCCCGCGCAGCGCTGGATGAGGAGGCGTCCTTCGGCCACACCCTCCCAGAATCCGGAATTGTCCCGGTTGACCACCGGGCGGGGGCGTGGCGGAGCCTTGCGGGGTTTTCCGGCGGGCGCGTACTTGAGGATGCGGAAGCGGTGGGTACCGGCGAGGTCGTCGCCGACACGGATGTCCGTGCGGGTCGTGACGAAGTAACCCGTGCCCAGCTTGGTCGTCTTCCGCTCGGAGACCGACTCGATCACCGTGTCGAAGACCACCTCGTCGCCCGGCCGCAGGGGCCTGAGGTACTCCTGCTCGCAGTCGGTGGCGACCACCGAGGTGCAGCCCGCCTCGTCGAGCAGCGTCATCAGCTCGTCGTACGCGCCCGTGCGCCCCTCGTGTCCGGACAGGCCGCCCATCGTCCACGCCTGGAGCATGGTGGGCGGGGCGATCGCGTCCGGCCCCTCGTACGCCGGGTTCATGTCGCCCGTGGCCTCGCACCAGTGCCGGATCATGGGCAGGTTGACCGGGTCCTTGCCCACGCCGGCCACGGCGGCCGGCTGCCCCTCGTACGCCTTGAGCCGCGTTCCCGGCTCAGCGCCCGCCCCGGTCACGGCCACCACCCCTCGGCATCCCGAGCCGCATGGTCGCGACGATCTCCCGCTGCACCTCGCTCACCCCGCCCCCGAACGTGTTGATCTGTGCCGCCCTGTTGAGCCGCTCCAGCTCGCCGTCCCCGAACGCCCCCGGCGATCCGGACCGGACCCATCCCGCTTCGCCGACGATCTCCTGACACATGCGATACGTCGCGACTGCCGATTCCGTTCCCGCGAACTTCACCCCGCTGGCCTCCGCGGGGGCCACCCGGCCCGCCCCCACATCCCCCACCAAACGCCAGCTGAGCAGGCGGTTCGCCGCCAGCCGGGCATGCGCTTCGGCCAGCCGAAATCGAATCCACGGCTCGTCAACACGCCGCCGCTCCGTCACCGGATCGGGGGTGCGGGCGGCGATGAGCGCCGCCTCGTAGAAGTCCTCGGCCTGCATGCCGGTCGCGGCGAGCGCGACCCGCTCGTGGTTGAGCTGGTTGGTGATGAGCGACCAGCCGCCGTGCTCGGCGCCGACCAGGTTCCCGGCGGGGACGCGGACGCCGTCGTAGTACGTCGCCGTCGTGATCTGCCCGCCCACCGTCTCGATCGGGGTCCAGGAGAACCCGGGTGCGTCGGTGGGCACCAGGAGGATCGAGATACCGCGGTGCTTGGGCGCCTCGGGGTCGGTGCGGCAGGCCAGCCAGATCCAGTCGGCGTGCTGGGCGCCCGAGGTGAAGATCTTCTGCCCGTCGATCCGCCAGCCGTCGCCGTCCCGCACCGCACGGGTACGCAGCGAGGCCAGGTCGGTGCCGGCGGAGGGTTCGCTGTAGCCGATGGCGAAGACCAGGTCACCGCGGAGGATGCCGGGCAGGAAGCGGGCCTTCTGCTCGTCGCTGCCGTACTTCATCAACGTGGGCCCGACGGTGTTGAGCGTGACCATCGAGACCGGGGCGCCGGCCCGGTACGCCTCGTCGAAGAACACGAACTGCTCGTCCGGACCCCGGCCTTGACCGCCGTACTCCACGGGCCAGCCGAGGCCGAGCAGTCCGTCCGCGCCGATACGGCGCAGCAGGACACGGCGTTCGGCGGTGTCCTCGGGGGCCTGGGACGGGATCAAGGACCGGAAGTAGGCGCGGAGTTCGGCACGCAGCCGCTGCTGGCGTTCGGTGGGAGCCAGATGCATGGTTTCTGACTGTCCGTCAGATACGGCTCACTGTCAAGGTCGAACAGGGCGGCGCAGGAAGGGACTCCGGAGCGGCGAAGGGGCCGGAAAACGCCTGCGCGGCGGCGCCGAAGCACCGCCGCGCGGACGCACTGCCCATCCCCACAGACCACACCCCACCAGGGCTCAGGCGGGTCCTACCACAGCTGGGTGAAGTGGACGGCGACGTTGTCGTTGCCCTGCTGGACGGCCGTCCACGCGGAGCGGTTGACCTGAGCGGTGTTGCTCTGGTTCGAGGCGCCGTTGCCCACCGCGTTCTGCTGCGTGGTGGAGGAGTTGCCGCTGTTGTTGTGGCCGACCCCGCTGCCGATGATGCCCGCCGTGCCGGCGTTGGCGCTCGATCCGTTGCCCGCGATGGCACCGTTGTCAGCGACCGCGACACCGGCGAAGAGCGCGGCGGCGAGCGGGAGGGCGGAGACGGCGGCGAGAACGCGGGCGGTACGGATGCTTGCCATGTTGTTTCCTCTCAGAGCCCGGCTGTGCCGGAAGTACGTCAAGTAATGCTTTTTCCGGGGCAGTTGGCCGACCGCCTCGGTGGTTTCATCGACGTCGCGAGATCAGAATTGCCCACCGAATCCCCGGCGAACCAGCCCGGAAGCCGTCATTCGCCCTCAAGCGTGATGACAAGTCGATAAACCCCTTTCGCCATCTTTGGTCGATTCCAACCCCAGCCATGACCAATCAGGACATAGACCCCTCCAGGCACCCCAAGGGAAAAACCGTTCCGGCGCCGCTTTCCGGCCAACCGGCACCCGTCGGCGTGTCACCTCTGCCACCTCTTCCCTTTTTCGAACGTACGTACGAACATGGAGTCATGGCCATCACCGACCGGCAGGCGACAACCCTGGCCCTCGCACACGCCCTGTCAGCCGCCGAGCGCGGCCTGGCCGTCATCCCCCTGTCCCGCACCAAGCTCCCGGCCCTGCGCTCCCCGCACCGCGCCTCGCCCGGCTCTTCGAACAACGCCTCCCCGCACGACCACCCGGAACCGACGGTGCCGCCCTGCCACGGCGAGTGCGGCCGCCCCGGCCACGGGGTGTACGACGCCACCAGCGACCCGGCCCGCATCCGCGAACTGTTCGCCGCGGCCCCCTGGGCAACCGGCTACGGCATCGCCTGCGGACTGCCCCCGCACCGCCTCATCGGCGTCGACCTCGACGTGAAGTCCGGTACGGACTCCACCTCGGCCCTGCGCGAACTGGCGCTGCGGCACCTGTTCACCATCCCGCCGACGGTCGTCGTGCTCACGCCGAGCGGCGGCCGCCACCTCTGGCTGACCGGGCCGCCGGACGTCGTGGTCCCCAACTCGGCGAGCCGTCTGGCGCCCGGCATCGACATCCGGGGCGCCGGCGGCTACCTGGTCGGCCCCGGCTCCCGCACCGACCAGGGCCTCTACGCCACCGCCCCCGGCACCGCACACCTGGTCCCGGCCCCCTGCCCGCCGTCCCTGCTCCGCCTGCTCCTGCCACCCCCGCGCGCGCCCCACCCCGCCACCCACCCCTCGGTCGGCAACCGTGGCCAGGGCCTGGTCCAGTTCGTCCTCTCCGCCCACGAGGGCCAGCGCAACACCCGCCTCTTCTGGGCGGCCTGCCGCGCCTACGAGAACGGCATCGGCCGCGCCCTGCGGGCCCCCCTGATCGACGCCGCCGTCCACACGGGCCTGACGGAGGCCGAGGCCCGCGCGACGATCGCCTCGGCCGCGCGGATGACGGGCCACCGCGCCTGACACCCGCCGCACAACGAACGCAGAGACCGCATGCGTAAGGGGTGCCCTCCTTGGAGGAGCACCCCTTACATCGTTCCCGACCACGACGGCGACGGCGGCCGGCAACTGCTCAGCCGGCGTCCGCCCCGGCACCCGAGAAGTCGTACGCGCACCAGTCGGCGAGCCGGAGGTATCCGAGGCGTTGGTAGAGGGCATTGCTGGTGGGGTTGGACCGGTCCGCGAACAGGACGACGTCCGTGGCCCCGGCGGCCCGCGCGACCCGGCTCACCTCCGCCGCCACGGCACCCGCATAGCCCCGACCGCGCAGGTGTGCCGGGGTGTAGACGATGTCCACCTGGATCTGGCCGCCGATCAACGGGTTCATGCCCGCGACGGAGACGGGGGTGCCGTCCGGGGTCTCCCAGAGCGTGTAGCGCTTGTCGGCGAAGCGGGTGTCGCCCCACGTGCCGGCGTCGATGACCACGTCCTCCCCCACCGATTTGGCGAACTCACCGCACCAGAACATGGCTTCCTCAAGATCCTCCTCGCCCAGGACACGGGCCCGGCCCGCCGGCATCGGGTCGGGCGGCGTGAGCGTGCCGAGGCTGTACAGACGCACGCGTGTGTCGCGGATCCTGGGCGTCGCGCCGGTGTGCCGCTGCCAGGCCTCGGCGAACGCGGTGGCCGTGCCGTGGTCAGCGCCGACGGAAGGAAGGTCTGTGCCGAGCTCGGCCAGGTGAGCGGCGAGCGAGTCGGCCTGCTCGGGCGTGAGGGGCGACAGGCCCAACGCCCGGGGCGGGAGGTGGTAGAAGGTCGCCTGCACCTCACCCGCCCGCTCCAGCAGACCGAAGACGGCAGCCTCGGCACCGAACGCCCGCGCCCCCCGCTTTCGCACTCTCTCCGCCCAGGTCAGCTGCATCACGTGCGGACCGGGCCGCGAACGCAGAAAATCCCCGGCCCGGGCGAGAAAGTCGTCGACGTCTTCGGTCAACTGCCAGTCGGCTGAGCGCATGCCTGATGCTTTCCCACCCCGCCGCACACGTCCAGGGCATACGCACAGCACCGTGGCGCCCCCCACTCGCGGGGTCACACCTCGGCCAGGCCGAGCTGCCGCAACATCCCGAGTTCGTCACTGCTGCCCCAGCGTTCGACCAGCTTTCCGTCCCTGTCGAAACGGCTGATCTGCATACCCCGGTAGCTGACCTTCCTACCGGTCGCCGGCCGGCCCATCAGCGGTCCCAGATGCGTCCCTGTGATGACGTAGGCGAAAGCCAACTCGTCATCCGTCGCCACCAGGTGCTCCACCTGAACATTCAGATCCGGAAACGCGGCCCGCAACGCGCCGAACATCGCCTTGTACCCCTCAGGCCCCGGCGCCTGCCCCGGAGCCGGATCATGATCGACCGAGCCGGCCGCGACAATCCCGTCGAGAGCATCAAGATCACCGGTGACGACAGCCTCCCCGAAAGCGGTCTGAGAGGCGATGTTCGTCTGCTGAGTCATGGGCACTCCCGGACACATCCCGGCCACCGGCCGTCCACCGGCAGCGAGTCCGCACCTACGCCGTCCTCCGACCGTACCGCGCCCCTCCACCCCCGGCATGCCCACACACGAACCGCCACCCCAAGCACCCCAGGCACCCCGCACACACCGACGGCCCCCGACCGTCATACCTGGTCAGGGGCCGTTCGCGTCATGCGGTGGGTGTGGGATTTGAACCCACGGTGACTCTCGCCACGACGGTTTTCAAGACCGTTCCCTTAGGCCGCTCGGGCAACCCACCCCGCGTCGACCGAGATCGACGCGGGGAACAGAGTAACCGGTTCGTGCGGGCGGGTGGGGGTCAGTTGTCGCCGACGCGGGAGCCGAGGGTGACGGTGACGGTGTGTTCGGAGCCGCCGCGCTTGTAGGTGATCTGGACCTTGTCGCCGGGCTTGTGGGTCCAGATCTCGCCGATCAGGGTCGGGCCGCTGTCGATCACCGAGTCGTCGAGCTTGGTGATGACGTCGCCGGGCTTGAGGCCGGCCTTGTCCGCGGGGCCGCCGGACTCGACCGCGGCGGCGCCGCCCGAGCCGGAGTCGGTGATCTGTGCCCCGGAGGTGCCGTCCTCCAGGGACACCGACGCGCCGATCTTCGCGTAGACCGGCTTGCCGGTCTTGATCAGCTGCTGGGCCACGTACTTGGCCTGGTTGATCGGGATGGCGAAGCCGAGGCCGATCGAGCCCGACTGGCCGCTGCTGCCCAGACCGCCGCTGGAGGCGGACTGGATCGCGGAGTTGATGCCGATCACCGCGCCGGAGGAGTCCAGCAGCGGGCCACCGGAGTTGCCCGGGTTGATGGAGGCGTCGGTCTGCAGGGCGCTCATGTAGGACGCCTTGCTGGAGGCGCTGCCGTCGCTGGAGGCGACCGGGCGGTTCTTGGCGCTGATGATGCCCGTGGTGACCGTGTTGGACAGGCCGAAGGGGGCGCCGATGGCGATGGTCTCGTCGCCGACGGCCACCTTGTCGGAGTCGCCCAGGGCGAGCGGCTGCAGGTCCGACGGCGGGTTCTTGAGCTTGATCACCGCGACGTCGTAGCCCTGTGCGTGGCCGACGACCTCGGCGTCGTACTTCTTGCCGTTCGGGAAGGTCGCGGTCAGCTTGCCGCCGTCGAGGGCGTCGGCGACCACGTGGTTGTTGGTGACGATGTGGCCCTGGGTGTCGAAGACGAACCCGGTGCCGGTGCCGCCATCGCCGCTGGTCGACTCGGCCTCGATGGTGACCGTGCTGGGCAGCGACTTGGCGGCGATCGCGGCGATCGTGCCGGCGGCCCGCTTGACCTGGGTGGCGCCGCTGTCGGTGGACGCGGAGACGGTCGTAGAACCGCCGTCGTCGTTGTTCTTGGCCAGCGTGTAGCCGAGGCCGCCGCCGAGGCCGCCCGCGACCAGGGCGGCCACCAGGACGGCGGCGATCAGACCGCCGCGCCCGCCGCCCTTCTTCGGCGCGGGCTGCGGCTGCTGGTACGGCTGGTTCGCATGGTCGTAGGTCGTCTGGTGCGCCTGGTGCGCCTGGTGCGCCTGGTCGTACGACGATCCCCAGCCGGCGCCCGGGGCGGCACCCGCGCCGGCGTCCGCGTAGGAAGGGGTCGCCGGGGGTGGGGGCGGCCAGGAGCCCTCCGGGGCCTGCGGCGGGGTCGCGTAAGGGTCGCTCGACGGGGCGGGCGGAAGCGGTGCGGTCGGCGCGTCCCCGCCGGATGCGGCCGGCTGCGGGGGAGCAGCGGGAGAGGCCGGCGGCACGGGAGGTGCGGACGGGGCCGGAGGTACCGGGTTGCCCTCGTTCTCGGTGCTCACAGCTTTTCTCCTCGATCCACGGCTGTTCTTCTCGGTCGCACTCGGTCACGCTCATTCACGCTTACTGTCGGTCCGGCGCGATTCAGCTGTGCATGTGCTTTTGTATGCCGTCAGCTTTTCCCACAGGCCGTCAGAGCACCATAAGCGGTGGCTGTGGGTACACGGACAACCTTTATATAGGGCCTGTCCGACAAAAGTTCCCTTTGCTGGCATCCGGGATACCCCCACGTACGGCCACTCGGTGGCACCATGTCGCGGTGACCCACGCACCACGCCATCGCATCCAGGTCGTCGCGCACCGCGGCGCCTCCGAGGACGCCCCCGAGCACACGCTGGCCGCCTACAAGAAGGCCATCGAGGACGGCGCCGACGCCCTGGAGTGCGACGTACGCCTGACCGCCGACGGCCATCTGGTCTGCGTCCACGACCGACGGGTCAACCGTACGTCCAACGGTCGCGGCGCGGTGTCGGCCCTGGAGCTCGCGGAGCTGGCCGCCCTGGACTTCGGCGCCTGGAAGAAGGGCCCGGCCTGGCGGGGGCGGGACGAGGAGCCGGACTGGGAGTTCCGGCCCGAGGACCGCGCGGACACCTCCGTACTGACGCTGGAGCGGCTGCTGGAGCTGGTCGCGGACGCCGGGCGGCGGGTGGAGCTGGCGATCGAGACCAAGCACCCCACGCGGTGGGCGGGGCAGGTCGAGGAGCGGCTGCTGGTCCTGCTCAAGCGGTTCGGGCTGGACGCCCCGGCCACCGCCGCCGAGTCGCCGGTGCGGGTCATGAGCTTCTCCGCCCGGTCGCTGGCCCGGGTGCGGGCGGCCTCGCCGACGCTGCCGACGGTCTATCTGCTGCAGTTCCTCTCGCCGAGGCTGCGCGACGGGCGACTGCCGGCGGGGGTGCGGATCGCGGGGCCCTCGATCCGGATCGTGCGCAATCACCCCGCTTACATCGAGCGGCTGAAGCGCAACGGCCACCAGGTTCACGTGTGGACGGTGAACGAGCCGGAGGACGTGGATCTGTGCGTGGAGCTCGGCATCGACGCGATCATCACCAACCGGCCGGGGGCGGTGCTGGACCGGCTGGGGCGGTGAACCGGGGCCGGTTCTGAGTAGGGCTCAGATAAAAAGTCACGTAAGGACGCTCCCGCACCCCTTGACCCGCCAGCTCACTCACAGCATCCTCACTTCTCGGCCACACCATCGAAATCCAGCCACACGAGGCCATATCTGGGGGATATGGCGTCGACCCGTCACAGGGAGTGCTCCGGCGCGTTCGGTACGTACTCGTTGGTTGCGAATGCGTCACCGGACATTCATTGGCCGGTTTCCGGTTCAGGCCAATGGGGCATCCACACCGTGGCGTGGGGCAAAGGAGGTCTCGGGGGTGGCGTTGGTGGTGGCACAGGAGGTGCCCACGTCGTCGAGCATGGCCGTACCCCATGGCCCTGCGGGCGTGGGGAAAGCGAGACACCGTATGCGCGATCAGTTGCGCACCGGTGGGGTGTCGGAAGCGGTCATCGACGACGCCATGCTGATCCTTTCCGAACTTTTGAGCAATGCCTGCAAACACGGGCGCCCTCTGGGGGACGCACTGGCCGGGGACGGCGACGTCCGGGCCGCCTGGCGGGTGGACACGCGCGGGCGGCTGATCGTCGAGGTGACGGACGGCGGTGGCCCGACCCGCCCGGCTCCGATGACCCCCTCGGTCACGGCGCACGGCGGGCGCGGGCTGAACATCATCACGGCACTGGCCGACGACTGGGGCGTCCGGGACGACGCCCGGGGCGAGGTCACCGTGTGGGTCGTGGTCCACAAGGACGTGCACCACCAGGACGTGCGCCAGCACGACGCGCGCCGTCCGGAGGTGGGCCACCAGGACACCGGGGAGCGCCGCGAGGCCTTCGCCGCGCGCGTCATGGCGGCCTCGACCCCGGAGGTGGCCGAACTGGACTTCGCGGACGCGTTCGACGACCTGGACTGACTGGACCCCACCGGGCCGACCGAACGACCGGGCCGACCGGGTCCCGTGCACCGAGACGTACGCCCCGTGTCGGCGCCGTCGTCCACAGGTTCCCGTGGCCCGGGGCGCGAACGGCTAGGCTCCCGCCCGTACGAGACGAGCCGTAACCGGGAGACACCCAGATGGCCAAGAAGCGACCCCAGACGACGGCCACGCGGCCGCAGCTCAGCGATGCCGAGATCCCGGTTGTCGGTGCCCGTGAGCCCTGCCCCTGCGGCAGCGGCCGGCGCTACAAGGCGTGCCACGGCCGGGCGGCCGCGCACGCGGCGACCGAGCTGGTGCACCGCCCGTTCGAAGGGCTGGCCGGCGAGGGCGACTGGGTGGCGCTGCGTGAGCTGGTGCCCGCCGCCACGGTCGAGCTGACACTGAAGGACGGCCTGCCCGAGGGCGTCCCGTCGGTCACGCTCGCGACGGTGCTGCCGATGGCCTGGCCGGCGCTGCGCCGCGACGACGGCACGGTCCTCATCGGCCTGCAGAACGACACGGCCTCCGGGGACATCAGCCGCGACCTCGCCGACACCCTCCAGCGCGCGCTCGCCGCCGAGCCGGGCACCCCGGTGCAGAGCCGCCGCGCCCCCGCCGACAGTCCCCGGCTGCAGGATCTGCTCGACCCGAAGGGCCCGTTCGAGCCAGTTGTGCACGACGGCTTCGAGTTCTGGGTGCAGGACGCGGAGAACGCCACCCCGGACGTGACCGCTTCCCTGGAGCGGGCCAACGCGGCGGCCATCCCGACGGTGAAGCTGACCGGCGTCGACTCCGCCTACTGGTGCGAGACGCCCGAGAAGAACCATCTGCGGTGGGTCATGCCGTATCCCGAGGAGCAGCTTCTGGACGCTCTCGCGCGGCTGCACGCGGCGGGCCGGTCCAGCCTCGGCGAGGGCACCCGGCTGGTCGGTTCCTTCCGCGCCCACGGGCTCACCGTGCCGGTCTGGGACCTGCCGAGCGGGGTCGGCGCGGAGGACGTGGAGAAGCCGGCCGCCGAGTTCGCGGAGCGGCTCACGACCGCTCTGGCCTCGACGGCACCGCTCACGGCGGACGAGCGCCGGGCTCGCGGCGGGCTGACCAACCGACAGGTCACGCTCAGCTGACGATCAGCACGGGCAAAGGGTCGCGGCTGACCGACCGGTCAGCCGCCCCAGGTGTGTTGAATCGGGTGACTCCTGTCACAACTTCCCTACGTGGCAAGCAAATACGTGTCCGAATAGCCGAGATCGAATTTGCGAACCGCCGATCTCTTGTTACGGTCTCAGTAGCCCGGTTGCTGGTGCATCCCCCGTCGCCAGCAACCGGGCCCTTTCATGCCCGCGTCCGGTGTACGGACCGAGGCTGTTCGTCAACTCCCGTTTGACCTCCGGGAGTTGATCCACGCCCCGCGCCCGTCGCCACGGCCGGGTCACCCCCGGATTCGCTGTCGGAGTCACTCCCGGGAAAGGTCGCCCAAGCTGCCCGCCGGCGAGCCGCCTGAGCCACCGGAGCCGGCCCCGGAGCCGTTTTCGGAGTTGCTCGCGGAATGCAGCAGCAGCCGTCCGTCGCCCTCCCGCGCCGCGAACTCCGTGACCGCCGTGTAGCCGTCCAGCGAGCCCCGTGCGCGCTCCCGGGGCGTCTCACAGGTGGCGGGCTCGTCGTCGGCGTCGGCGGCGCAGTGCGTCTGCACGGTGCGGCCGGCCGGGCCCATGAAGCTCAGGACGGCCTCCAGGGCCGACCCGGTGGCATTGCGGTAGTAGGTGCGCGCCCAGGTGTCCGGACCCTGCGCCATCACGCAGGTCTGCGCCTCCACCCCGTCGGGGGAGGTGAGTTCGGGGCCGCAGCGGGCGGCCGTGGACAGGCCCAGGCCGAGCACCAGGGGGGACCGGGCGGGCTTCGGCAGCTTCGCGTCGCCGTCGTGCCGAGCGTCGTGCCGGGCGGGGTGTGCGGTGACGTCGCCCACCTGCCCCGCGGAGGCCACGGTCAGTGGCAGCGCCACCGCGCACACCATGACGCCCGCGAGGGCGAGCAGACGCAGTCGGGAGTCCGGACCGCCGCGGAGCGGCCCTCGCTTACCGTGCCCCCCAGAATTACGCAGCATGTGCGGAGGGTAACCAGCCCGGCGCGGGAAGCCGTGTTCTCGCGCCCGACACCCTTACAACTCGGGTGCGCTCACACCCGTACGAGTGAGGGCGTCGACCACGGCGTCCACGACAGCCTCCACATCGGGCACCCACGGCTTGGCCGAGCCGGGCAGCGGCGCGCGCTCCCAGCGGATGGCGCCCTGGCCGGTCCCGGAGGGCGGCAGGGCGAGATAGCCGCCCTCGCCGTGGAAGCGGAGCGAGCCGGGGACGAAGTCCTTGGCGTACAGCAGCTCGCCCAGCTGCTCCATGGAGTACGGCTTGACGAGCAGCGCCCACCGGTTGGGCGCGGCGACCACCGGGCCGAGCCGCATACCGCGGCGGTCGAGGAGGGTGAGGGCGCGGGAGGCGGCGAGGGCCGGCAGGCTGACCGCGCAGGGCGCCTTGCCGCCGGAGGCCCCGGTGGCCAGGACGATCGGGGCGGCCGGCCGGTTGCCCCACCACCAGCGCACCATGCGCTCGTCGGTGGTGGCGGCGAGCAGACCGGGGTCGAAGGGGTGCGCGCCGGGGACCGTGCACTCCGGGTCGGGGCAGGCACAACGGGCCCGGCCCTGCGGGTCCGGAGCCACGCCCGGGAGTACGGGCCACTGCCATTCCGTCGCGAAGGTCAGGGCCGCGCCGAGCAGCTCAGGCCCCTTGTCGTTGCGCTTGGACAGGAGCCTGCGTCGCCTTCCGAGGATCTCGCGCATGAGCGCTCGTTCCTTTCCGTTGCACCGCTGGCAACACCGTGGACCACATCACATCATGTGTCGATCACTTCACTGTGCGTACCTGTTGGCGCATCACACCCCTGCGCTGGGCAAGGGGAACCCCATGGGGTCGAGCGGGGGCCGCGCCCGCGTTCAAGCACTGTGTCGTACTGCGTCGTACAGCTGCGTACTGCTGCTCGTACTGCGTCTATCAAAAGCACGGCCACGGCGTGGGGGTGGCGAAGTCTGGCGTTTTGCCGTTCCGAGTGTTTCTCTCCGCCTCCGCCACGGGAGGATGGGGCACGGTCGTCGGTGGTTAAGACGCCCGGGTCCGTTGCCAGGTTCCGGGTGATCCCCCAACCACCCCTGGCCTTCACCGAGTACGTACCCATCACGACCGCTGTGACGCTCTGTGGAGCAAGGCCAGTCGACCGCAATGAACCGTTACCCGAGTCAGTTTTAAGCCAACTTTGATTTTGTGCAAGCCGTCCAGGAGAAGACCTCAAGAGGCCCACGGACACCAGGAATCCCGGCAGGACAATGCTGGACATCCCCTCACGAGTGCGTGTACATGTGGAGACACTGCTAGCGGCGCAGAAAGACATGGGGGTTTGCGATGCTTTTGAGCAATACGCACAGGTCTGAAAGCCGGACGCGATGAACGCCCCGCACCCTCCGAAAGTGGCCGGAATCGATCCAACGGTTCCCACGCCCGCACACACTGTCGCGCCCGTGCCCGCCGCCCCCGGCGCACCCCCCGTCCCGAAGGCCCCCGCCGCACCGGCGCCCGGCACCGTCCTCCAGGACCGGCTGGCCGGCTGGGTCTCCGACCTCACCACGCTGCACGAACTGACCGAACGGCTCGCCCGCGCCGACGGACTGGAGCCCGCCCTCCAGGAGCTGCTGCGCGCCGGTGCCGCCCTCGTGGGCGCCCGGCGCGGTCTCGTAGCGCTGGAGCCGGCCGACGGGCTCGGCCCGCGCACCACCATCGGTCTCGGTCTCGGCCGCGCGGACCTCGGTCACATGGAGACCGTGCCGCCCGACGCGCTGCCGTACGACAGCGCCACCGCCGACGAGATCGTGCACTGCGACCTGTTCGCCGAGGAGGGCCTGCACCCCCGGCACCGCGAGGTCGCCGCCCGCCTCGGCTACGCCGCCAGTTACGCGCTCCCCGTGACCACCGACTCCGCGGTCCGCCTGGGCGCGGTCGTCTGGCTCTACGACGAGCCCGCCGAGCCCGCCGAGCGCCGGCGCCATCTCATCGGCCTGTACGTCCGGTACGCGGCCGAGTACCTGGCCCGGCTGCTGGAGGTGGAGCGCACGCGCGCGTGCATGGCGACCATCGCCGAGGAACTGCTCCCCTCCCGGCTGCCCCGGGTGGCCGGCGTCCAGCTCGCCGCCCGGCACCGCACCGGCCCGCGCGGCGGCGGCGACTGGTACGACGCGCTGCCGCTGCCCGACGCGGCCCTCGGGCTCGCGGTCGGCTCGGTGACCGGCTCCGGGCCCAGCGCGGTCGCCGCGATGGGACGGCTGCGCGCCTCCCTGCGGGCGTACGCCGTGATGGAGGGCGAGGACCCGGTCGCGGTCCTGTCCGACCTGGAGCTGCTGCTGCGGCTGACCGAGCCGGCCCGCTCCGCCACCGCCCTGTTCGCCTACTGCGAGCCGGCCCTGCGCAAGGTCACCCTGGCCGGCGCCGGCCACAGCCCGCCGCTGCTGATCGGGGAGCACCGGACCGAGTTCGCGGAGACCTCGGTGTCCGCGCCGCTGGGCATGCTGGCCTGCTGGGAGGCGCCCAGCGTGGAGATCCAGGCCGAAGCAGGCGAAACCGTTCTCTTCTACACCGACGGGCTGCTGCACCGCACCGGCGACCCCATGGACCGCGCCTTCGCCCGGCTGCACACGGCCGCCGCGAGCATCCCGCGCCCCCTGCGCGGCGACCCCGGGGCGGTCGCCGACCATGTGCTGCGCACCGTCCTGCCGGACGGCCTCGACGCGGCCGACAGCGAGGAGGACGTCGTTCTGCTGGCCGCCCGGTTCGACTGATCGGTCAGTCAGAAGCGGAGCTCGGCGCACGTCACACGGCCCGTGGTCCCCACTCCCTGGGACGCCGTTCGGTACGACCGTACGATGGACGGGATCCACAGCAGTGTCGAGGAGGATGACGTGGCCGACGAGCTCACCCCGGAGACCCCGGAAGAGAGCGAAGAGCCGATCAAGCAGCGCAAGAACGGCCTGTACCCGGGCGTGTCCGACGAGCTCGCCGAGAGCATGAAGTCCGGCTGGGCCGACACGGAGCTGCACGACCTGACCCCCGTCGAGCAGGCCGGGCACACCGCCCGCCGCCGCGCCGAGCTGTCCGCCCGCTTCCCGGGCGAGCGCCTGGTGATCCCGGCCGGCAACCTGAAGACCCGCTCGAACGACACGGACTACCCGTTCCGGGCGTCGGTCGAGTACGTCTATCTCACCGGCAACCAGACGGAGGACGGCGTACTCGTCCTGGAGCCGAAGGACGACGGCCATGTGGCCACCGTCTACCTGCTGCCCCGCTCCGACCGCGAGAACGGCGAGTTCTGGCTCTCCGGTCAGGGCGAGCTGTGGGTGGGCCGCCGCCACTCCCTCACCGAGTCCGAGGCGCTCTACGGCATCCCCGCCGCCGACGTCCGCGAACTCGCCGACCAGCTCCGTGAGGCCACCGGCCCGGTGCGGGTCGTGCGCGGGTACGACGCCGGCATCCAGGAGGCGCTGACCGACAAGGTCACCGCCGAGCGCGACGAGGAACTGCGCGTCTTCCTCTCCGAGGCCCGCCTGGTCAAGGACGAGTGGGAGATCGGCGAGCTGCAGAAGGCCGTCGACTCCACGGCGCGCGGCTTCGAGGACGTCGTACGCGTGCTCGACAAGGCCGAAGCGACGAGCGAGCGCTACATCGAGGGCACGTTCTTCCTGCGCGCGCGGGTCGAGGGCAACGACATCGGCTACGGCTCCATCTGCGCGGCCGGCCCGCACGCCTGCACGCTGCACTGGGTGCGCAACGACGGGCCGGTGCGCTCGGGCGAACTGCTCCTGCTCGACGCCGGCGTCGAGACGCACTCGCTCTACACCGCCGACGTCACGCGCACGCTGCCGATCAACGGCACGTACAGCGAGCTCCAGAAGAAGATCTACGACGCCGTGTACGACGCCCAGGAGGCCGGCATCGCGGCGGTGCAGCCGGGCGCGAAGTACCGTGACTTCCACGATGCCGCGCAGCGAGTGCTGGCCGAGCGGCTCGTCGAGTGGGGGCTCGTGGAGGGGCCGGTGGAGCGGGTGCTGGAGCTGGGTCTGCAGCGCCGGTGGACGCTGCACGGCACCGGGCACATGCTCGGGCTCGACGTCCACGACTGCGCTGCCGCGCGGACCGAGACGTATGTGGAGGGTGTTCTGGAGGCGGGGATGGTGCTCACCGTCGAGCCGGGGCTGTACTTCCAGGCCGACGATCTGACCGTGCCGGAGGAGTACCGGGGGATCGGGGTGCGGATCGAGGACGACATCCTGGTGACGGCCGACGGGAACCGGAACATGTCCGCGGGGCTGCCTCGGCGGTCGGACGAGGTCGAGGCCTGGATGGCTTCGCTGAAGAGCTGATGAGCTGCTGAGCTGACGGATGCGAAATGGCCGGGTACCTGGGTGGGTGCCCGGCCATTGTTGCGGTCCGCGGGTGGGTGGGGGTTGCTCGCGCAGTTCCTCCCCGAGCCTTCGGCCGGGGGTGCCCCCAGCGCCCCTGTCGGGGCGCTCCGGTCAGGGCGTTACAGAGTGGGCAGGGCATCCAGGAACAGGGCGCCGGCCAGCAGGCCCGCGCTGCCCCTTGGGCTCCAGCCGCGTTTGTGGAGGTCGGTGTCCAGGGCTGCCAGGGCCTCTGCTCCCGCCGCTGTCGCCGTGCCGCCTGCTTCCATGACGCCCCTCGCTCCCGCCTGGACGTGGCGCAGGCCCATGGGGCCCGTGGCGTAGAGGAGTTCGGTGTCCTGGAGGGTGGACATCACGGTGAGTAAGGCGTCGAGGCGGGCCTGGTTCTCGGTGGCGCCGGCCTTGCGGGCGGCGGCGAGGGCGTCCAGCGCCCTGCGGACGTGCGGGAATCCGGCGCGGGCCTCGCCCCGGGCGCCGGCCGCGCCGTACTTCGCGGAGATCGACGAACCCCGGGAGGGGCGCTTGGGGGCGCCCTTGTCGTTGAACGCGGCGATCTTGCGCGCGTTCGAGGCGATGTCGCGGGCCTTGGCCCGGGGGTCCAGGGCGGCCGCGGCGACCAGGAGGCCGAGGGCCCACAGGGCGCCCTTGTGGCCGCCGCCGGCCAGACCGATCGAGTGCTCGGTGCACCGGCCGATCGCGCCCAGTTCCGCCCGCAGCGCCGGCGAGGGTTCGCCGGTGCGGCGGGCGGAGGCGGCCATCGCCGCGAGGCCGGGCGCGAGCGCCTTGGCCGACCAGCGCAGACTGTCGTGCTCCCGACGCGTACTGCGGGCGTCCAGGTCACGCGGGTCGGGCAGCCCCGGCTTCGGGGCCAGCGCCAGCTGACCGGTGAGCGCGGTGACCGCGGCCACCGCCAGCGCGTCGTCCTCGCAGCTTGTCATGTCCGTTACCTTACGAGGAGGCGGAGGCCGAGGGGGAGGCGCTGTCGCTGGGGGCGTCGCTCGGCGGGGTGCCCGTCGGAGCGTCGCTCGGCGGGGTGCTGCCGCCACCGCTGCCGGCGCCCGTGCTCTCGGCGTCCGGGTCGATGCCCAGGGTCAGGGAGCCCTTGTAGCCCTTCGAGGGGTCCTTCTTGTGCACGGCCTTCAGGGTCAGCAGACCGCTGGAGGCGCCGCCCCCGTCGTACACCATGTCGTCGGCGAGGACGGTGTAGCTGCCGGTGTGCTTCGAGTAGGGCTCGAGCGTGAAGATCTCCTCGGCGATGTCGTCGTCGAAGAACAGCTGCCCGGTGTAGTTGACGATGCCGCCCTCGTAGGTGCCGTCCTCCTTCTCGCCGCCCGTGTGCACCTTCACGTGGATGTGGCAGGTGCGCGGGGTGTACCAGCCGGGGAAGATCGTCTCGAACTTGACGACCCCGTTGGCGTTGGCGATCTGGTAGCCGCGCAGGTAGGTCTGGTCGTTGGCGGAGTCGCCCTCCTCGCTCTCCGCGGGGGCGGAGCCGCCGGGGTTGGCGGTGGTGTAGCCGGAGTAGTAGCCCCAGGCGTCGCAGTGCCAGATCTCGACCGCGGCGCCCTTGACCGGGGTGCAGCCGTCGGTGGCGTCCACGACGGTCAGGCGGAGGGTCAGCGGAACGCCGGCCTTGCCCTCGGTGATGTCCTTGCGCACCAAGGCACCATCGAGGTAGTACGGGCCTTCCGTGACGCTGGTCATCAGCGTCATGCACTCACTGCTGGTGGAGTCGGCGGAAGCCGGGGCGTCCGCGTCGGTGCTGTCGGTCGTGTCGGCGAAGGCCGACTGGAAGCCGGCGACCGCGAGGCCGCCGGCCGCCACCGTGCCGCCGGACACCGCGAGGGCCCGACGCCGGGTGATCGACGTGTTCTTGTGGTTTCCCGTCATGGTCGACGAAGCTAGAAACGCCGTTTGTCAGGGGCATGGGCACGAGCTGGCAACGAGCTGTGAACACCCAGGAAGCTGAAGCCGACGCGAAGACGCTGGTCACAGCGGCGGGTCGAGGCAGTCACAGCATCGGGGCGACGGCATCACAGGGCCGGGGCATGGTCGTGCAGGACCCGCTGGAACAGCCGACTGTCCCGCCATTCTCCATTGATGTGCAGATACTGCGGCGCATCACCGATCGTCTCGAATCCGCATTTCTTCAGCACCCGCTGGGACGTCGTGTTCTCGATCAGGGTGGACGCCTCGATCCGGTGCAGTCCCACGACATCCCGGGCGATCTCGCAGACCCGCTCCAGAGCGGCGGTGGCCAGACCGCGGCCCTGCTGATCGCCGGCCACCCAATAGCCGACGTAGGAACTGCAGAAAGGACCCAGGGAAATTCCGGAAAGGGTGATCGCGCCGACGATCCTGCCGTCCTCGGCCGACTCCATGATCCAGGGCGCCATGAGCCCGTCGGCGGCCTGTCCCAGCAGGCCATCGATGCGTTCGGTCTGGCCCTCGACGGTGAAGAAGGACTCGGGTCTGACCGGTTCCCAGGGTTCGAGATGGCTTCGGTTGCCGACGTATGCGGCGCACAGCGCTTTCGCGTCGCCCACGGCAATCGGACGCAATATCACACCGGGCCTGAGCACACTTTCTTTAATCTTTCTGAGAATCATGCGCGCACCCTAGCGCGGGTGTTATGCGAGAGCGAGCTTCATGCCGAAAGCAGGGAAGGATCTTTCTTCCACTTGAGGATCTTGTCGAAGCTGACCACGGTGCCGCCGCGACCGGGTTTGTTGCCGATGTGGACGTGATCGGCGAGTTCTCTGATGAGACAGAGCCCTCTGCCGTTCTCGGCATCGGGACGGGCGGGTCTGAGGTCCTGGGTGCGGGCGAACCCCGGACCGAGCCCCGGACCCGAATCGGCCACCTCGATACGGCACTTCTCGCCGTCCAGGTAGGCGGTGACCCGGTACGCCTCCGAGGGGCGGCCGGCCCCGCCGTGCTCGACGGCGTTCGCGCAGGCCTCACTGAGGGCGACGGAGAGGTCGTAGGAGATGTCGGGGTCGACGCCCGCCGTCTCCATCGTGCCGATCAGCAGCCGCCGGGCGAGCGGCACGCTCGCGGCCTCGCGCCTCAGATGGAGTGACCACCAGATGCTCATGCTCCAGCCTCCTGGCCGCGGCTCGACATACCGATACCTATTGCCACCCGTGCGCGGGTGTAAGCACTCCGTTCATGTGAGAACGCCCATCCGGGGGATGCGCCGTGGGAGGTTTCGGTGTATGAGCGGGTGGTTCGGCACAAGAATGATCTTTCGGTTCTTTCCCTAGATCACCTTTCGTATGCCGCCCACCACCCTTCCCACTCCCCCTTTCCGCAGGTAACGGAATCTTCCGGACCTGACGTAAAGCGGGTGCGGGTCCAGTGCGATGATGAGCGCGCCATGACTGCCCCCCGCCCGCGCACGGCGCGCACCGGAAGCGGACTGCGGCTCCTGCGGGCCGTGGTGTTCGCCGCGCTCTGCGTCGTGCTGGCCGCGGCGGGGCACGCTCTGGCCTCCTGCGCGACCGTTCCGCTGTGGACGCTCGGCGCGGGCTTCCTGGGCACCCTGGCACTCGTCGCCCCGCTGACCGGGCGGGCCCGCACCCTGCCGGGGATCGTGGCGCTGCTCGTGGTCCTGCAGACCGTCCTGCACACGCTGTTCGGCCTCGGCCAGCACGGGGCCACCGCGCTGTCCGGCGGCTCGATGACGATGTCGTCGATGTCGTCCGGGTCCGCGGGCGACGCCTCGGCGGTCGAGCGGGCCGCACGGCTGCTGTGCGGGGCCGGCGCGGCGCAGCTCAGCCCCGCCCACGCGTACAGGATCCTCGCGGACGCGCATCTCACCACCTCCTCCGCCACGGGCATGAGCACGGGCATGAGCGGGATGGGCGAGACGGCGGGCACCGGGTCCTTCGGCTCGCTGCTGCCCTCCGTGCCGATGCTGCTCGGGCACGTGCTCGCGGCCGTCGTGGCCGGGTGGCTGCTGCGCCGGGGCGATCTGGCGCTGCTGCGGCTGATCGAGCTGTCCGCCGAGTCTGCGCGCGGGGTCGGGGAAGCGGCGCTCGTCCGTTCCCTGCGGGGGGCGCTCGCGCTGGCGTGCGCCCTGTGCGCCGGGCTCGTGGCGGTCCCTGAGGCGCCCGCGCGTGACCGCCGTAGCGCCTGGGGGGAACCGCCCGCCCCGTGCGCCGTCACGCTCCAGCACTCCGTGATCCGGCGCGGCCCGCCGAGGTCCGCCGCCGTTCTCGCTCTCGCCGCCTGACACGACGCGACCAGCGCACTCACCGGGATCTGTCCGATCCGGAGGGGCCGGCCGCCGTCGTGCGGCACGCGCGCGTGCGTGCGCATTCCGCTGCCCGCACGCCCCCTCAACGACAGAACTCACTCAGAGTGGAGTGCTCCCTGCCATGAAGGCTTCTCGTATCGCCGCCGTCGCCGCCGTCGCGGGTACGGCCGTGCTGGCCGTCTCCTCGCCCGCGTTCGCGCACGTCAGCGTCCAGCCCGAGGGCACCGCCGCCAAGGGCGGTTACGCGGTCATCGACTTCAAGGTTCCCAACGAGCGCGACAACGCCTCGACCACCAAGGTCGAGGTCAACTTCCCCACCGACCACCCGCTGGCCTCCGTGATGCCGCAGCCGATGGCCGGCTGGAAGATCGAGGTCACCAAGTCCAAGCTGGCCAAGCCACTGGAGATGCACGGCGAGAAGATCGGCGAGGCGGTCACCAAGGTCACCTGGACCGCCACCGACGGCAAGGGCATCCAGGCGGGCTACTTCCAGAAGTTCCCGCTCTCCGTGGGCGCCCTGCCCGAGGACACCGACGAACTGGTCTTCAAGGCGGTCCAGACGTACTCCAACAAGGAGGTCGTCCGCTGGATCGAGGTGCAGCAGAAGGGCCAGGAGGAGCCGGAGAACCCGGCCCCGGTCCTCACGCTGTCCGCCGCCACCGACGACCACCACGGGACCGGTACGGCCGAGGACGCCTCGGCCGAGGACACCGCGGCCAGGACGGAGACCACCGCCTCCGACGACACCGGCTCGTCCGGCGGCAGTGACACCACCGCCCGCGTCCTCGGTGTCGTCGGCATCGTCGTCGGCGCCGCCGGGGTCGCCTACGGCGTCCTCGCCGGCCGTCGCCGGTCCACCACCGGCTCCGAAGCCTGAGCCCCACGTCCGTAGCGCACACCGGGGTCGCGCGGACCGTCACCGCCGACGGCCGCCGTACGACCCCGGTGCGCGCCGGATCTCTCACATCTGGGACATTTTCCTATGCGCAAGAAGACGTTCGCCGCGGCCGCGCTGCTCGCCGCCGCCACCCTGACCCTCTCCGCCTGCGGCAGCGGCGACGACTCCAAGTCACCGGTCACGGTGGTCGCCGGGGACACCTCGAACAAGGCCGCGACCATCCTCGACACGCCCTTCGAGAAGCCGGACCTGGTCCTCACCGACACCCAGGGCAAGAAGTACGACCTGCGTGCCGAGACCAAGGGCCGGCCCACGCTGATCTACTTCGGCTACACGCACTGCCCCGACGTCTGCCCGCTCACCATGAACAACCTCGCGGTCGCCAAGAAGGCGCTGTCCAAGGCCGAGCAGGCGAAGCTGCGGGTCGTGTTCGTCACCACCGACCCGGCCCGTGACACCCCCTCCGAGCTCGGCAAGTGGCTCAAGGGCATCGACCCCAGCTTCGTCGGACTGACCGGCGACTTCGCCACCATCCAGGCCGGCGCCCGCACCCTCGGCATCTCCATCGAGCCGACCCACAAGGACAAGAAGACCGGCAAGGTCGTCTCGGTGCACGGCACCCAGGTCATCGCGTTCTCGCCGAAGACCGACGGCGGTTACGTCCTCTACGGCGAGGACGCCACCGTCGACGACTACACCAAGGACCTCCCCAAGCTGATCAAGGGGGAGAACCCGTGAAGCCCGGCAAGCACCTCGCCCTGACCGGGATAGCGATCACGGGGGCCCTCGCCCTCGCGGGCTGCGGCGGCTCCGGCTCCGGTTCCGGCTCCTCGGCGGCCGAGCTGTCCGTCGCCGCCTCCTACATGCCGCAGCCCGTCTCCGCCGACATGGCCGCCGGATTCCTGACGATCACCAACAAGGGCGGCACGAAGGACGAGCTGACCTCCGTCACCAGCGACTCGGCCGGTGAGATCACCATGCACGAGACCAACGGCGGAGCGATGGAGGAGGTCCATTCCTTCGAGGTGCCCGCACACGGTCAACTCGTGTTCAAAAGCGGTGGCAACCATCTGATGTTCGAGAAGCTGAAGCGCCGCCCGGAGCAGGGCGACACGATCACTGTGAAACTCAAGTTCGCCGAATCCGGTCCGCTCACCGTCGAGATGCCGGTGAAGTCCGCCACGTACAACCCGTCGACCGGACACTGAGGGAGGGACCGACCTTGACGCGGACCATCACCCCCCGCCTGCGCACGCTGGTGCTGCTGTTCCTCGCCGTCACCGGCGCGCTGCTGGCCGGCGCCGGGCCTGCCTCCGCGCACGCCGCGCTGACCGGCAGCGACCCCTCCCAGGGGGTGGTGGTCCCGAAGGCGCCCGACCAGGTCTCGCTCACGTTCTCCGAGAACGTGTCGATGAACGACAACTCGCTGCGGGTCCTCGACCCCCAGGGCAAGCGCGTCGACAAGGGCAAGCCGAGCAACCTGAGCGGCACCACCTACGGCGTGCAGCTCAAGAGCGGGCTCGGCAAGGGCACCTACACCGTCGCCTACCAGGTCGTCTCGGCCGACAGCCACCCCGTCGCCGGCGCCTACACCTTCTCCGTCGGAGCGCCCTCCAGGACCGTCGCCTCGGTCGGGGACCAGGACGCGGGCGGCGGGGTCGTCGGCTGGCTCTACGGCTTCGGGCGGTACATGTCGTACGCCGGGTACATCGTGCTCGTCGGCGGCGCCGCCTTCGTGCTCGCCTGCTGGCAGCGCGGCTCCGGGGTGCGGGCCATGCAGCGCCTGGTCGTCGGCGGCTGGCTGACACTCACCGCGGCCACCCTCTGGCTGCTGCTCCTGCGCGGCTCCTACACGACCTCCGGCAGCGTCGGCGACATCTTCGACCTGAACCTGCTCGGCCAGGTCCTGCAGACCAAGCCCGGCGCGGCCCTGGTCTCCCGGCTGCTGCTGCTCGCGGCGGCCGCGCTGTTCATCGCCGTCCTCTTCGGCGCCTACGACAAGCGCGAGGAGGAAGAGGAGAAGCGCGACCTGACCTTCGGGCTCGCCATCGGCGGGACCGTGGTGGCCGCCGGGCTCGCGGCGAGCTGGGCCATGGCAGAGCACGCCTCCACCGGGCTCCAGCCAGGCATCGCGATGCCGGTCGACGTCCTCCATCTGCTCGCGGTCGCCACCTGGCTGGGCGGCCTCACGGCCCTGCTGGTCGCCCTGTACCGGGCGCCCGCCGACACCCCCGTCGACGCCGCCGCCGTACACCGCTTCTCCCGCGTCGCCTTCGGGTCCGTGCTCGCCCTGGTCGCCACCGGCATCTACCAGTCCTGGCGTCAGCTCGGCTCCTGGTCGGCCTTCACCGACACGACGTACGGGCAGTTGCTTCTGGTCAAGATCGGGCTCGTGGCGCTGCTCGTCGGCATCGCGTCCATCTCGCGGCGGTGGACGGGGCGGCTGACCGACCCGGCCGTGACGGAAGCCGTGACCGAGGAAGAGGAGACTGCCGAGGCCGAGGAGAAGGAGAAGGTCAAGGCGTCCGCCGCCACGAAGGAGGCCGCCGTCAAGTCCGGCGCCAAGGTCTCCGGCAAGGTCTCCGGCAAGGGCGGGTCGGCCGGTCGGTCCTCCTCCGCCGATGACGACAGCCCCGAGCGCGCCGCCCAACTGGCCCGGCAGCAGGCCGCCGTGGACAGCGCCCGGCAGAAGCGCGTCCGGGACGCCGACCCCACCCGCTTCGGGCTGCGCCGCTCGGTGCTCGCGGAGGCCGGGGTCGCCGTCGCCCTGCTCGCCGTCACGACCGTGCTGACGCAGACCGAGCCAGGCCGTACCGAGCAGGAGGCCAAGGCCGCCACCGCGGCTTCCTCGTCGTCCTCCTCGGCGTCGGACTCCTCCTCGGGCGCACTGACCCTCGACATGTCCTTCGACACCGGCGGCAAGGACGGCAAGGGCGTGGTCCGTGTCGACCTCGACCCCGCGGCCGTGGGCAGCAACGAGATGCACGTCTACGTCCAGCGGCCCAACGGGCGCGCCTTCGACATCCCCGAGGTGAAGGTCGCCTTCACCCTCGCCGCCAAGAACCTCGGGCCGCTTCCGGTGGCCCCCGACCACGTCACCACCGGGCACTGGGCCGCCAACGGGGTGCAGATCCCCATGGCCGGCGACTGGAAGGTCTCCGTGACCGTGCGGACCTCCGACATCGACCAGGTGACCGTCTCCAAGAACGCGCAGATCGGCTGAACCGCACCATGGCTGAACCGTCCTCGTCCCTCCGTCCGTCCGCCGGCGAGGAGAGTCCCGCGGCTCCCCCGGCCGGGGGCGTCAGCCGGCGCGCGCTGCTCGGCACCGCCGGGGCCACCGGGCTCGTCCTCGGCGCCGCGGGCGCGGGCGTCGGCTACGCGGCCGCGCCCGCCGGGGCCACCCCGCTCAGTTCGGTGGGCTCCGGCCGGGCGATGTTTCACGGGAAACATCAGCCGGGCATCACCGAGGGCCTCCAGGCGCGCGGCCATCTCGTCGCCTTCGACCTGGCGGCGGGCGCCGGCCGCACGGAGGCCGCCGCACTGCTGCGCCGCTGGTCGACGACGGCCGGGCGGCTGATGGCGGGCGAGCCGATGACGCAGGACGACACGGATGTGGCCCGGGACGCGGGTCCCTCGTCGCTGACGATCACCTTCGGCTTCGGCAACAGCTTCTTCACCCGCACCGGTCTGGAGAAGCAGCGCCCGTCCGCCCTGGACCCGCTGCCCGACTTCTCCTCCGACCACCTCGACAGGACGCGCAGCAACGGCGACCTGTGGGTGCAGATCGGCGCCGACGACGCCCTGGTCGCCTTCCACGCCCTGCGCGCCATCCAGAAGGACGCGGGCAGCGCGGCCAAGGTGCGCTGGCAGATGAACGGCTTCAACCGCACCCCGGGCGCGACCGCCCACCCCATGACGGCCCGCAACCTCATGGGCCAGCTGGACGGGACCCGGAATCCGAAACTGGCGGACTCCGACTTCGACCAGCGAATCTTCGTGCCGTCGTCGGGCGAGCCCGCCTGGATGGCGAACGGCTCCTACGCCGTCGTACGCCGGATCCGCATGCTCCTCGACGACTGGGAGAAGCTGTCGCTCGCCGCCCAGGAGAACGTGATCGGGCGGAAGAAGGCGAACGGGGCCCCGCTGTCCGGGGGCACCGAGACGACGGCGATGGATCTGGAGAAGGCCAAGGCCGACGGCGAGTACGCCGTCCCGATCAACGCCCATGCCCGGATCACCCGGCCCGACCAGAACGGGGGCGCGGCCATTCTGCGGCGCCCGTTCTCGTACCACGACGGCATCGACGCCGACGGGACGCCGGACGCGGGGCTGCTCTTCGTCTGCTGGCAGGCGGATCCGCTGCGCGGGTTCGTTCCGCTGCAGCGGAAGCTGGACCGCGGGGACGCGCTGTCCCCGTACATCCGGCACGAGGCGAGCGGGCTGTTCGCGGTGCCGGGCGGGGCGGGCGACGGGGAGTATGTGGGACAGCGGCTGCTCGAAGGGTGATCAAGGGTGATCTGCGGTTACCGCAGTGGTTTCTGATCACTATTGGTGCGATTCCGCATTTCAAACCACCCGGTCGAGTGGTTCCGACGAGACAAGTGAGCCGGGCTTCCCTGCGCCCATTAGGGTGAGGGACATGCCAGCGAGCTATGCGTATCTCGGTCCCGAAGGCACCTTCACCGAAGTCGCCCTGCGCACGCTTCCGGAGGCCGCCACCCGGGAGCTGATCCCCTACGTTTCCGTGCAGTCCGCGCTGGACGCGGTGCGGGGCGGCGAGGCCGAGGCCGCGTTCGTGCCGATCGAGAACTCCGTCGAGGGCGGGGTGACCACGACCCTCGACGAGCTGGTCGCGGGCGAGCCGCTGATGATCTACCGCGAGGTGCTGCTGTCGATCACCTTCGCGCTGCTGGTCCGCCCGGGCACCAAGCTCTCCGAGATCAAGACGGTGACCGCCCATCCGGTCGCCCAGCCGCAGGTCCGCAACTGGCTGCGGGCCAATCTCCCGGAGGCGCTCTGGGAGTCCGCCGCCTCGAACGCGGACGGCGCCCGCCTGGTCCAGGAGGGCCGCTACGACGCCGCGTTCGCCGGTGAGTTCGCGGCCGAGCGCTACGGCCTGGAGGCCCTGGAGACCGGGATCCACGACGCGGAGAACGCGCAGACCCGGTTCGTCCTGGTGGGCCGCCCGGCCCGGCCCGCCGCCCCGACCGGCGCCGACAAGACCTCGGTCGTGCTCTGGCAGAACGACGACCACCCCGGCGGGCTGCGCGATCTGCTCGGCGAGTTCGCCACCCGGGGCATCAACCTGATGCTCCTGCAGTCCCGGCCGACCGGCGCCGGCATCGGCAACTACTGCTTCTGTATCGACGCCGAGGGCCATATCTCCGACCGGCGGGTGGCGGAGGCCCTGATGGGGCTGAAGCGGATCTGCCGCCAGGTGCGGTTCCTGGGCTCGTACCCCCGGGCCGACATCAAGCCGGGCGAGACCGTCGGGCCGCTGCGCCCGGGGACGTCGGACGAGGAGTTCGTGGCCGCCTCGGACTGGGTGGCGCGCTGCCAGGACGGCCGTTTCTAACCAGCCATACGTTCATATCTTCGTTATCCACAGGAGTTATCCACAGGTGCCCTTCTCGACCTGGGGACAAGTCGACAGCGACGCATGAGTCTGTCGACAAATCGGCCTACAGGCCCCCGATGGGGTCGTGATCACTCGCATCACCCTTCGTCCACTCGTTTCCCATGGTTCATCTTTTGGAGCGACGCCTTTCCACTCGAAAGTGGGTATTGCCCCGGTTTGAACCGGGAATTCCTCTCTTCACGGGACGCTTGCGGAGTGATCAATTCCGAAGTCCACACCCCATCCACACACCCTGTGGATAACTCTCGCGAGGGTGTGGACCCCTGTGGACAACCGCGCCCCCAAGTCCCGCTCTTCACAAGGGAATCGAGTCAACCACCGGCCGCGCGCTTGCCCCGTCCCGGGGAGTGAGACACTTTTTATTGACACGCTCGGCAATTCCCCCATAACGGAACGTAAGCCGCGATTCGGAACACATACGAATAGTGATTCGTGAGCGGCCACCCCACCCCGGTAGCCTTGGCTCCGTGATTGACCTTCGCCTGCTCCGTGAGGACCCCGACCGTGTGCGCGCGTCCCAGCGCGCCCGTGGAGAGGACGTCGCGCTCGTCGACGCCCTGCTCTCCGCCGACGAGCGGCGCAGGTCCTCCGGCGTCCGCTTCGACGAGCTGCGCAACGAACAGAAGTCGCTCGGCAAGCTCATCCCCAAGGCCTCCGGCGACGAGAAGGCCGAGCTGCTGAAGCAGGCCGGCCAGCTCGCCGCCGACGTCAAGGCCGCCGACGCCGAGCAGCACGAGGCCGACGAGGAGACCAAGCGCCTCGCGCTGCAGCTCGGCAACCTCGTGCACCCCGACGTCCCGGTCGGCGGCGAGGAGGACTTCGTCGTCCTGGAGACGCACGGCACCATCCGCGACTTCGGCGCCGAGGGCTTCGAGCCCAAGGACCACCTGGAGCTCGGCGAGGCGCTGGGCGCCATCGACGTCGAGCGCGGCGCCAAGGTGTCCGGCTCGCGTTTCTACTACCTGACGGGCGTCGGCGCGCTCCTCGAGCTGGCGCTGGTCAACGCGGCGATCGCGCAGGCCACCGAGGCCGGGTTCATCCCGATGCTGACCCCCGCGCTGGTCCGCCCGCGCGCCATGGAGGGCACCGGCTTCCTCGGCCAGGCCGCCGAGAACGTGTACCACCTGGACAAGGACGACTATTACCTGGTCGGCACCTCCGAGGTCCCCCTCGCCGCGTACCACATGGACGAGATCCTCGACGCGGACCAGCTGCCGCTGCGCTACGCGGGCTTCTCGCCCTGCTTCCGCCGCGAGGCGGGCACCTACGGCAAGGACACCCGCGGCATCTTCCGCGTGCACCAGTTCGACAAGGTCGAGATGTTCTCCTACGTCGCTCCCGAGGACGCGGAGAACGAGCACAAGCGGCTCCTGGACTGGGAGAAGCAGTGGCTGACCGGCCTCGAGCTGCCCTTCCAGGTCATCGACGTGGCCTCGGGCGACCTCGGCTCGTCGGCGTCCCGCAAGTACGACTGCGAGGCGTGGATCCCGACCCAGGGCAAATACCGCGAGCTGACGTCGGCCTCCAACTGCGACAGCTTCCAGGCCCGCCGGCTCTCGGTCCGGATGCGCGACGGCAAGAAGGTGCAGCCGCTCTCGACGCTCAACGGCACGCTCTGCGCCGTACCGCGCACGATCGTGGCGATCCTGGAGAACCACCAGCTGGCCGACGGCTCGGTGCGCGTGCCCGAGGTGCTGCGCCCGTACCTGGGCGGCCGGGAGGTCCTGGAGCCGCTGTCCCGGTGAGCTTCCCCTACGGGCTCATCGCCACCGACCTCGACGGGACGCTGCTGCGCTCCGACGAGTCGATCTCCCCGCGCACCCGTGAAGCGCTCGCCGCGGCCACCGCGGCGGGCGCCGCGCACATCGTCGTCACCGGCCGCGCGGTCCCCTGGACCCGGCACATCCTCGACGACCTCGGCTACGACGGCCTCGCCGTCTGCGGCCAGGGCGCGCAGGTGTACGACGCCGGCTCGCACCGCCTGCTGACGTCGGTGACGCTGGACCGCCAGCTGGCCGGCGTCGCCCTCGCGAAGATCGAGGCGGAGGTCGGCCCGCTGTATCTCGCGGCGAGCCGCGACGGCCTCGACGGCGACGTGCTGGTGGGGCCGGGGTACGCGGTGACGGGACATCTCCCGTCGACCCCGTTCACGGACGTGGCGGACCTCTGGGCGGCGCCGCTGAACAAGATCTACATACAGCACCCCGAGCTGTCCGACGACGAGCTGGCGGAAGCGGCGCGCACGGCGGCCGGGGGCTTCGTCACGGTGGCCATGGCGGGCGAGGGCATCGTGGAGCTGCTGCCTCTGGGACTGTCGAAGGCGACCGGTCTCTCGCTGGCCGCGCGTCGGCTGGGCCTCAAGTCCGCCGACACGATCGCCTTCGGCGACATGCCGAACGACATCCCGATGTTCGCCTGGGCGGCTCGGGGGGTGGCCATGGCCAACGCCCATGAGGAGCTCAAGGCGGTGGCCGACGAGGTGACGTCTTCGAATGAGGAGGACGGGATCGCGGTGGTCGTGGAGCGTCTGCTGGGCTGAGGTGGGGCCGCTCACGCACGCTGACAAGTTCTGCGGAGGATGCACGAATCGAACGTGCGCGGGCTTTTCAGACCCGACCATGGCTTAGCAAGCCAGTGCCTTACCACTCGGCCAATCCTCCGGGTGGGCGGCCCACGCGAGAGCGACCATCGCGTGCTCGAAGCGGCCGCCCCGGGCAGCTACACGGCGATCCGCCGAAGGCTGCCCTGGTGGGAGCGGGACGTACTGTCGTACATGGACATCGTCCGGCTCCTCTCCCGGCTCATGGGCTGACACAACAACTGTGCCTGTAAGCCGAGTTGGGTGCCACTCAATTTACGTGCAGTGAGCGCGCCCCAAAGGGGCGCTGGGGGCACCCCCGGCCGAAGGCTGGGGGAGGAACTGCGCGACCAGCCCCCACCGGCCCGCAGTCACCCCCCGACCTCAACGGCGCCACCACTTCCGCCGCCCCCTGCTGAAGAACCACCCCGCCGGCGGCTCATCGGAACGCCACGGCTGCGGCTCCGGCTGCTCGGCCTTCCACCGCGCCGCCAGCATCCGCGCCCGCGCGGACGGCTCCGAGGTCTCGGCCGACCGTATGAAGTCCTCGTTCAGAACGATGCCGTCCCAGTCCTCTGCCATCCCCGTTCCTCTCCACAGAACGCCCCTTTGCCCAGTCTGCCCGGACAGAGGTGAAGCCCCCGTCAACAAGGCGGGCGTCTACTCCTCGCCCGCCAGCGTCAGCGAGCGCAGCTTCTGGCCCGCGTACCAGGTCGCCAGGACGGTGACCGCGATCAGGAGCACCGTGGCCGTCGTCAGCGACACGTCGGACGTGACCAGTTCGCCGCCGGTCACCTTGTGGGCGACCGCCAGGGCCCACTGCTGAACGCTCAGCGTGCGCGCGCCGGACACCAGGGAGCCGAACAGGGCCTCCCAGACCAGGGCGTAGACGAGCCCGAAGACCACCGCGTGCCGCGACACCGTGCCCAGCAGCAGGAAGAGCGCGGCGTAGGCGATGGAGGCGACCAGGGCCGCGACCGTGTAGGCGACGGCGATCTGCTGGCCGTTGCCGTTGAGGACGAAGCCCGCGACGAGCATCGGCAGGGCCGAGAACACCATCGTCACGGCGATCGCCACGATCAGCTTGGTGAAGATGATCGTCGGCCGTTTGATCGGCTTGGACAGCAGGTACACCACCGAGCCGTCGTCGATCTCCGGACCGATCGCGCCGGTGCCGGCGATGACGCCGATGATCGGCACCATCGTGGCGAGCCCGAGGCCGCCGAGCAGGTCCGCGGCCGTCTGGTCGTCGGCACCGGCGAGGCCGCGGACGACGACGGAGATCGCGATGAGCAGCAGGGGCAGGGCGCCCAGGATGAGGGCCCGGCGACGGCCGAGCAGGGCTCGGTAGGTGAGGCGGGCGACTGTGGGGTCGTACATCTTCGGCCTCCTACGCCGCGACCAGGTACGAGAACACGGATTCGAGGGACTCGTCGGACGGCGAGACCGTGAGCAGCCGGATGCCCTGGTCACGGGCGACCTTGGGCAGCAGGGCGGTGAAGCGGCCGAAGTCGACGGCCTGGATGCGCAACGCGCCCTCGGTGACGTCCACTTCGATGCCCGAGGTGGAGGGGTCGGCGATGAGGGCGGCCGCGAGGGCGCGGTCGTCGCTGGAGCGGACCAGGTAGCGGTGCGGGCGGTCGGTCATCAGGCGGCGGATCTTGCGGAAGTCGCCGCTGGCCGCGTGCCGTCCGGCGACCACGACCTCGATGTGCCAGGCGAGTTGCTCGACCTCTTCGAGGATGTGGGAGGAGAACAGGACCGTGCGGCCCTCGTCGCCCATCCTGCGCAGCAGGTCCATCAGCTGCATGCGCTGGCGGGGGTCCATGCCGTTGAAGGGCTCGTCGAGGAGGAGCAGCGAGGGGTCGTGGACCAGGGCGGACGCCATCTTCACGCGCTGGCGCATGCCCTTGGAGTACGTCTGGATCTTGCGGTCCTGTGCGTACTCCATCTCGACCGTGGCGAGCGCCTTCTGGGCCGCCTTGGCGCCGAGGCCGTGCAGTTCGGCGTTGGCGACGACGAATTCGCGGCCGGTGAGGAAGTCGTACATCGCCTCGCGTTCGGGGACGATGCCGATGTGCTTGTAGATGGCCTCGTTGCGCCAGGTCGGCTGCCCGTCGAGGGTGACCGTGCCGGTGGAGGGGGCGAGGAAGCCGCCCATCATGTTGATGAGGGTGGACTTCCCGGCACCGTTGGGGCCGAGGAGGCCGGTGACTCCGGGGCCGATGGTCATGGTGATGTCGTTGACGGCGACCACGTTGCCGAACCAGCGGGAGACGTGGTCGATGGAGAGCGTGGTCACAGTCCCACCTTCTTGTAGCGGCGCAGCAGAAGGCCGTAGCTCGCGGCGATGAGGCCGAGGACGACGAGCAGGTACACCGCGCCCTGGGCGTGGGAGGGTCCGTCGCCGCCGGGGAAGGTGTTGGTGCCGCCGAGGAGGGCGGAGCTCAGGCCGCCGATCAGGGTGACCGGCGAGAACAGGCCGATCCACGGGATGGCGCCGGTGCTGCCCTGGGAGTCGGCGATGGCCTGGAGGGTGGAGACCGCGCCGTAGGAGATGGTCAGTACGGCGATCACGGCGGCGATGCCGAAGCCGCGGCGCGGGGTGATCGAGGCGATGACCAGGCCGATGCCGGCGAAGAGGAGGGACAGCAGGGCCACCGAGAGCAGTCCCTGGCCGAACCCCTTGGTCTGGTGGGTGAAGTCCATCTTGGAGAGCAGGGCGCCCACGTAGAGCACGACCAGCGGGGCGCCGGTGAGGATGAACATCGCGGAGGCCAGGGCGGCGAACTTGGCCTGGACGTAGTCGGCGGTCTCGATGGGCCGCGAGAAGTACAGCGGGATGGTCTTGAAGCGCAGGTCGCGGGAGACGGCCTGGGGTGCCTGCGAGGCGACGTACAGGCTGATGACGGCCTGCATGATGATCGCGTACCGCGTGTAGGACACCGGCAGGTCGTGCGCCTTGGTGGCGACGGCGACGGCGACCATGATGGCCGCGGGCACGCACATCACCGCGAACAGCAGCATGGGCAGCACCTTGGACTTCACCGAGCGGCCGAGGCCGTAGGAGCCGCGCAGGGTCTGCGAGTAGAGGGACAGGCGGGCGTAGGCGCGGCCCAGGCGCGGGCCGTCGTAGCCGCGGTAGCCGATGTCGTGGATCCGGGACTGGTCACCCGCGGGGGTGGCCAGGGGCTGCTCAACCGCCATGGACGGCCGCCTCCTTCCGCTGCTCGTCGTCGCTGCTGGTGAACACCTCGGAGATGTGGTGGCGGCGCTGTTCCATGCGCACCAGGCCGAGGCCGAGGTCGGCGACCACGTCACGGATCAGGTCGTACGTCTCCTCGCCCTGGGCGGTGAGCAGCAGGATGTGGCCGGCGCCGGGGAGGCCGCCGCCCTCGTTGTCCGTCTCCACCCCGCGCGCGTGCAGCGCGTCGCGTAGCGCGCGGGTGCCGTCGGGGTGCGTGTCGCTGTCGGTGACCTCGATCGCGAGGGTGGTGGTGCTCTGCGTGAAGTCCGTGGTGGAGCTGGAGCGCAGCAGCTTGCCGCCGTCGACGACGACCACGTGGTCGCAAGTGCGTTCCAGTTCGCCGAGCAGGTGCGAGGTGACCAGGACCGAGATGCCGAAGTCCGTGTGGATCCGGCGGATCAGGCCGAGCATCTCGTCGCGGCCGACCGGGTCGAGGCCGTTGGTCGGCTCGTCGAGGAAGACCAGCTGCGGGTCGTGCACCAGGGCCTGGGCGAGCTTCACGCGCTGCTTCATGCCGGTCGAGTAGCCGCCGATGGGGCGGTACCGCTCCTCGTAGAGCCCGACATGGCGCAGGGTGTCGGCGGTGCGCTCGCGCGCGGCGGCGGGCGGCAGGCCGGACATCCGGGCCATGTGCACGACGAACTCGGTGGCCGAGACGTCGGGCGGCAGGCAGTCGTGCTCCGGCATGTAGCCCACGCGCTCGCGGATGGCGGCGCCCTTGGTCGCGACGTCGAGGCCGAGCACCTCGGCACGGCCCTCGGTCGCGGGGGACAGACCCAGCAGGATCTTGATCAGGGTGGACTTGCCGGCGCCGTTGGCTCCGACGAGTCCGGTCACACCGGGTCCGATGTCCACGGACAGCCGGTCGAGCGCGGTCACCCGGGGGAACCGCTTGCTCAGGCTTTCGGTCGCGATCACAGTCACATCGTCGAAGGTAGTGACCTGGACCACGGCCGGTCGTCAGACCCGAGAGCCGTCTTCGCATCACTCTCGAGTATTACGGGGCCCTAGGGGATCCCCTGCTTGAGAGCTACGCAGAGTTGTCCACAGGCCCTGTCCCCTCCTATTGACGCCGCCTCTAACAACTGTCACATTCACCAGTGTCAAGTTACGGGCACGTACCGCAGTCGACGGGGACGGGGCGGATGACGACGGCAGTGAAGGAAGAACGTTCCACGGAACTCGAAGGTTTCCGGCGGGTGCAGCGGCTCGCGTACGAGTGCGCCGAGGCGGTCGCGGCCCGGCTGGAGCCGGGGATCACCGAGCGCGAGGCGGCCCGGATGCAGCGCGAGTGGCTGCGCGAGCGGGGCGTGCGGGACTGGTTCCACCTCCCCTTCGCCTGGTTCGGCGACCGCACGGCGTTCGTGAACTTCCGTATACCGCTGCAGTTCTTCCCCACCGACCGTCGGCTCGAGCCCGGGATGCCCTTCATCCTGGACATGGCCCCGGTGTACGAGGGCTACACGGCCGACATCGGCTACTCGGGCTCCCTCGGGGCCAACCCCGTGCAGGACCGGCTGACGGCCGACCTGGAGGCGCACCGGGAGCTGCTCCTGCGCGAGGTGCGCGAGCGGCGGTCGCTGCGCGAGATCTACGAGGACGTGGACCGGCTGATGGTCCGCCAGGGCTACGCCAACCGGCACCGCGCGTACCCGTTCGGCGTGATCGCCCACAAGGTGGACCGGGTGAGACAGCGGCGCTGGTCACCGCATCTCTTCGGGTTCGGCACCCAGTCCCTCAAGGGCCTCGCCGCCGACGCGCTGCACGGCCACCGCGAGGGCTGGTCGCCCCTGTGGTCGCCGTACCGCTTCTCCGACCACCCGCCCCGGCCGGGCCTGTGGGCGGTCGAACCGCACCTCGGATTCCGGGGTACGGGCGCCAAGTTCGAGGAGATCCTGGTCGTCACCGACTCCCGGGACCCCGAACAGAGCGCCTTCTGGCTGGACGACGATCTGCCGCACGTGCGGCGCTGGGCGGAGGACAAGTGACGGCACTGGAAGGCGCGCGCGAGCGCCGGGTACACACGGGCGGCGTCGACCTGTGCGTGGCGGAACTGGGCGACCCGTCGGCCCCGACGGTCGTCCTCGTCCACGGCTACCCGGACAGCAAGGAGGTCTGGTCCGAGGTCGCGACCCGCCTGGCCGGCCGCTTCCACGTCGTCCTGTACGACGTCCGGGGCCACGGCCGCTCCACGGCCCCGCAGCCGCTGCGCGGCGGCTTCACCCTGGCCAAGCTGACCGACGACTTCCTGGCCGTCGTGGACGCGGTCAGCCCGGACCGCCCGGTCCACCTCGTCGGCCACGACTGGGGCTCGGTGCAGTCCTGGGAGTTCGCCACGGTGGGCCGCACGGAGGGCCGGATCGCCTCCTTCACCTCGATGTCCGGGCCGTCCCTGGACCACTTCGGGCATTGGATCAACGCGCGCGTGAAGCGCCCGACACCCCGCCGGGTGGGCCAGCTCCTCGGCCAGGGCGCCAAATCCTGGTACGTGTACCTGCTGCACACCCCCGCCCTGCCCGAACTGGCCTGGCGCGGCCCGCTCGGCAAGCAGTGGCCGAAGATCCTCCAGCGGGTCGAGCGGCTCCCCGCCTCCGGCGACTACCCCACCGCCACCCTGCCCTCGGACGCGGCACACGGCGCCTGGCTGTACCGCGACAACGTCCGGTCCCGCCTGCGCCGCCCGCGCGAGGACGCGTACGCGCACGCGCCCGTGCAGCTCATCACGCCCCTCGGCGACGCGTTCCTCTCCGAGCGGCTCTACGACGACCTGGAGCGCTGGGCGCCGCAGCTGACCCGGCGCACCCTGCCCGACAAGCACTGGATCCCGCGCACCCGGCCGGACCAGGTGGCGGCCTGGATCGAGGAGTTCGTGACGTCGGTGGAGGACGGGCGGGGCGCGGAGCCCAAGCGTGCCGACCGCCATGCCCAGCGGTTCGGCGGGCAGTTGGTCCTGGTCACCGGCGCGGGCAGCGGCATCGGCCGGGCGACGGCGTTCGCGTTCGCCGAGGCGGGCGCGCGGGTGGTGGCCGTGGACCGGGACGCGGAGGCCGCCGCCCGCACGGCCGAGCTGTCCCGGCTGGTCGGCGCGGCGGACGCCTGGGCGGAGACGGCCGACGTCTCCGACGAGCAGGCGATGGAGAAGCTCGCGGAGAAGGTCCACCGCGAGTACGGCGTCCTGGACGTACTGGTCAACAACGCGGGCATCGGCCTGTCGGGGTCCTTCTTCGCGACGACCACGGACGACTGGCGCAAGGTCCTGGACGTCAACCTCATGGGCGTGGTCCACGGCTGCCGGCTCTTCGGGGCCCGGATGGCGGAGCGCGGCCAAGGCGGCCACATCGTCAACGTCGCGTCGGCGGCGGCCTACCAGCCCTCCCGCGCCCTGCCCGCCTACAGCACCTCCAAGGCGGCGGTGCTCATGCTCTCCGAGTGCCTGCGCGCCGAACTGGCCCCCCGGCGCATCGGCGTAACAGCGATCTGTCCCGGCATCGTCAACACCAACATCACGTCGACGGCGCGTTTCGCCGGGGTCGACGAGGCGGAGGAACGGCGGAGGCAGCAGCGCTCCGCGCGGTTGTACGGGATGCGGAACTACCCGCCGGAGAAGGTGGCTTCGGCGATCCTGGAGGCGGTGGAGAAGAACAGGGCAGTGGTGCCGGTGACGCCGGAGGCGCGGGGGGCCCGGGTGCTGTCGCGGGTGGCGCCGGGGGTGTTGCGGCGGATCGCGCGGGTGGAGCCGAAGTTGTGACGGTGGCGTCGGCGGCGGCCGGTGTTCGGCTGCGGGTGGGTGGGGGCTGGTCGCGCAGTTCCTCCCCCAGCGCCCCTGACGGGGCGCTGCCCAGCAGCTTCTCCGACGGTAAGCGTCTCCAGCCCTCAGCCCCCACCCAGCCGCACCAGCCAAGGAACCTCACATGACCGGCCCCCCGGCCACCCCCGCCTACCGCATCGAGGACCTGGCCCATCGCAGCCGGTCCAGCGTCCGGACCATCCGCGCCTACCAGGACAAGGGGCTGCTCCCCCGCCCGGAGCGCCGAGGGCGGGCCAATCTCTACTCCGACGCGCATCTCACCCGCCTGCACCAGATCGCCGACCTCCTCGCCCGCGGCTACACCCTGGCCTCCATCAAGGAGTTGCTCGACGCCTGGGACACCGGGCGTGGCCTGGCGGGCGTCCTCGGTCTGGTGACCGAGGCGGAGGGGCCCTGGACGGACGAGGAACCGGTCCGGCTGTCCCGCGCCGAGCTGGACGCCCGCTTCGGGGGCACCCCCGACGACCTGGCTGTGGCGGAGGCCGTGGAGCTCGGCATCCTGGAGCCGGCGGACGGCGACCCCGACGCGTTCCTCGTACCGAGCCCCCAAGAGCTCGCGGTGGCCGCCGAGTTGCACGCGGCCGGGGTGCCTCTCCTCGCGATCTCCGAGCACCTGCGGGAGTTGAGGGTCCAGGTGGAGCACATAGCCGCCCGTTTCCTGGAGTTCACCACCGAGCACGTCTTCGCCCGCTACCTCGACGACCCGGACCACCGCACCGACGCGAAAGCGGCCGAGGCGGCCTCGCTGGTACGACGTCTGCGCCCTCTCGCGCAGCAGACGGTGGACGCCGAACTCGCCCGTGCCATGCGTCTGTTCGCGACTCGTGAGGTGCGCCGGCAGCTGGGTGCGGGGGAGCAGCCCATCAGCCGGGAGGAGTCGCGTACCGTGTCTCTACCCGCCGAGACGATTCAGGCCGTACGACGTCTTGTTGGGACCGACCGCACCGCCGAGTTCATCGCACTGGCCGCCGAACGCGAGGTCCGGGCCCGGCACTTGGACGAGCTGGCCACACATCACCACCCTGTTAACGATCTTGACGAAACACCGTGAATCGCCCAGCGGTTGTCCACAGTGCTGCCAATTCCCCTGTGGATAACCGCACTTGGTTGTGGATCAAACCTCCGGCGAAAAATAACTGCGTGATCCCCGTCTCTCCCGGCACGCTGGTGAGGTGAACGACAAGAAGAGCCCCAGACGGAACGACAGACAGAATGACAAGCCGAACATCGGACAGAACGACAAGACGTGGGACGAGCGGCGCACCGTGAAGGTGTCGAAGTACCTCTCGAAGCACCTGCGCCACCAGCCCGAGCGCATCGGCCTCGCGCTCGACGAAGCCGGCTGGGTGGAGATCGACACGCTGCTCGCTGCGGTGGCCGCACACGGCTTCCCGGTCACCCGCGAGGAACTCGACCACGTCGTCGCCGGCAACGACAAGCAGCGGTTCGCGATCGACGGCACCCGGATCCGCGCCAGCCAGGGCCACAGCATCGAGGTCGAACTCGGACTGCCCCCGGCGACCCCGCCGCCGTACCTCTACCACGGGACCGTCGCACGGAACCTGGACGCGATCCGGGCCGCCGGCCTCAGGCCCATGAACCGGCACGACGTACATCTGTCGGCGGACCGCGAGACCGCGACCCGGGTCGGCGCCCGGCGCGGCCGTCCGGTCGTGCTGTCGGTCGACGCGGGCGCGATGCAGCGGGACGGCCATGTCTTCCACGTCAGCGCGAACGGGGTCTGGCTGACCAAGGCCGTACCGCCGGAATACCTGCGCTTCCCCGACGGGCACTGACCCCGGCATCATGACTGGTATGGACCATTCGGAGTACGCCGAGCACCTCCCCACGACCGAGGCCGCCGTCACCGCTCTCCACGCGATCGCCGTCGAGTACGGCCGCGAGATCGAGGTGACGCACGACATCCGCGCCGACCAGACCTCGCGCCGCAGCGCGGCGGGCTTCGGCGTCACCGCCGACCCGGACGGCTCGCTGCCGCACGAGGCGTACGCCGAGTTCGGCGGGGTGCCCCGGGTGCGGGTGCGGCTCTACCCGGAGGACGACGCGCTGATCACGGTCGAGGGCGTCGAGTTCCACGACATCCCGCGCGACGACGTGCCCGCGTTCCTCCGGTCGGTCTTCGGTGGCCTGGCCCACGTCCGCGCCCGCCGCTTCCCGCCCACGGCCTCGCTGGTCGTGCCGCTGCCCGGGGACCGCACGTACAAGGAGCACCTCTCCGCGAACCTGCTCACGCCGTGGCTGAGCGGCCGCATACGGTGACCGTTTCGTCCGCTGTCGACGGGTCCCCTTAGTCTCGGACGCATGAGTCTGCGTCTGAGCACCGTGATCCTGCCGTACCGCCGCTGGAGCGAGGGCGGCCGTGCCGCCTGGACGCGGGCCGAGGAGCTCGGCTTCCACACCGCTTACACCTACGACCACCTGTCCTGGCGCACCTTCCGGGACGGCCCGTGGTTCGGTGCGATCCCGACGCTGACCGCCGCCGCGACCGTCACCGACCGGCTGCGCCTGGGCACGCTCGTCACCTCGCCGAACTTCCGGCATCCGGTGACGCTCGCCAAGGAGCTGATCTCCCTCGACGACATCTCCGGTGGCCGGGTGACGCTGGGCATCGGCGCCGGCGGCACCGGCTTCGACGCCACCGCGCTGGGACAGGAGCCGTGGACCGCGCGCGAGCGCGCCGACCGGTTCGCCGAGTTCGTGCCGCTGCTCGACCGGCTGCTCACCGAGGACTCCGTGACCTACGAGGGCGCGTTCTACTCGGCCCACGAGGCGCGCGACATCCCCGGCTGTGTGCAGCGGCCCCGGCTGCCCTTCGCCATCGCGGCCACCGGCCCGCGCGGGCTGAAGCTGGCCGCACGGCACGGCCAGGCGTGGGTGACCACCGGCGACCCGAAGCTCTACGAGAACGGCACGCCCGAGCAGTCGGTCGAGGCGCTCCGCGGCCAGCTGGGCAGGCTCGGCGAGGCCTGCGCGGCGACCGGCCGGGACGCCTCGGAGCTGGAGAAGGTCCTGCTCACCGGGTTCACCCCGGACCGGGCTCGGCCGCTGGAGTCCCTGGACGCCTTCGTGGACTTCGCCGGCCGCCACCAGGAGCTGGGCTTCACCGAGCTGGTGATCCACTGGCCCATCCCCGACTCGGACTTCGCGGCCGAGCAGAAGGTCTTCGAGCAGATCGCCATGGAGGCCCCGGCCCAGCTGGGCTGAGGCGCCCTTCAGGACACTTCGGAGTCGTCTGTGTCTCATCTGTGCACAGTGCCGCACTGGCGTGCGGGCATATGCGCGAGAATGGCCCGGTGACCTCAGCGACCCGACAGCCCGAGACCCCTGCCTTCGCGACCCCGCCCCGGCTGATCGCCACCGATCTCGACGGCACCCTGCTGCGCGACGACAAGTCGGTCTCCCCGCGGACGGTGGCCGCGCTGGCCGCCGCCGAGGAGGCAGGTGTCGCGGTCTTCTTCGTCACCGGCCGCCCGGCCCGCTGGATGGACGTGGTCAGCGACCACGTCCACGGCCACGGCCTGGCGATCTGCGGCAACGGCGCCGCCGTGGTCGACCTGCACGGCGGCCGCGGCGCCCACCGCTTCGTGAAGGTGCGCGAGCTGGCCACGGAGAACGCGCTGGACGCCGTACGGCTGCTGCGCGACGCCGCGCCCGGCACGGTGTACGCGATCGAGCAGACGTACGGCTTCCACCAGGAGCCGGCCTATCCCAAGATGCACATGGAGATACCAGACCATCTGCTGCCCGCCGAGGAGATCCTCGCGGCCGGCGGTCCGAGCGGCGGTGAGCCCGTGCTCAAGATCCTCGCCTACCACCCCGATATGGACCCCGACGCCTTCCTCACCCTCGCCCGGCTCGCCATCGGCGACCGCGCCACCGTCACCCGCTCCAGCCCGAGCGCCCTGCTGGAAATCAGCGGCCCGGGTGTCTCCAAGGCCAGCACGCTCGCCCTGGAGTGCGCCGAGCGCGGCATCTCGCCCGAGGAGGTCGTGGCCTTCGGCGACATGCCCAACGATGTCGAGATGCTGACCTGGGCCGGCCGTTCGTACGCGATGGGCAACGCCCACCCCGCCGTCATCGCCGCCGCCTCCGGCCGCACGGTCGCCAACAACGAGGACGGGGTGGCGGTCGTGATCGAGCAGCTGCTGGTCGCCCGCGACTGACGCCACCGGCACAGCCGACGGGTCCTGGTCGTCCAAGGGGGCTAAGGGGTCGCCGCCCCCACCAGTGACTCCGCCGCCGACTCCCGTTCCGCCATTGTGCGCAGCGGCCCCGCCTCGGCGGCCAGCTCCGCGTACGGGCCGCGCTGCACCACGCGGCCCTCGTCGAGCACGAGCACCTCGTCCACGGCCTCCAGGCCCGCCAGCCGGTGGGTGATGAGCAGGGTCGTGCGGCCCTCGGTGGCGGCCAGCAGATCCGCGGTGAGCGCGTCCGCCGTGGGCAGGTCCAGATGCTCGGCGGGCTCGTCCAGGACGAGCACCGGGAAGTCCGCGAGCAGCGCCCGGGCGAGCGCCAGCCGCTGCCGCTGCCCGCCGGACAGCCGGGCCCCGTGCTCGCCCACGAGGGTGTCCAGGCCGTCGGGCAGCCCGTCCACCCAGTCGAGCAGCCGGGCCCGGCCCAGTGCGTCCCGCAGGTCCTCCTCGGTCGCGTCCTTCCGGGCGAGCAGCAGGTTCTCGCGCACGGAGCTGTCGAAGAGGTGCGCGTCCTGGGCGCAGAGCCCGACGAGCCGCCGTACGTCGTCGCCGTCCATGCCGTGGGCGTCCACGCCGGCGAGGGTGTAGGAGCCCGCGTCCGGGTCGAGGAACCGCAGCAGGACCTGGGCGAGGGTCGTCTTGCCGGAGCCGGAGGGACCGACCACAGCAACCCTGCGCCCCTCGGGGAGCGTGAGGTCGACCGCGGCGAGCGCGTCCCGCCGTTGGCCCTCGTAGCGGGCGGACAGGCCCTTCAGTACGAGGGGGAACGGCGTGGGGGGCGCCTGGCGCGGCCGCTCCGGCTCCCGTACCGGCTCCGGCGCGTCCAGCACCTCGTAGATGCGCTCGGCGCTCCTGCGCACCCGCTGCCGGTGCCGCACGGCGAGCGGCAGCCCCAGCACGGCCTCGAAGGCGGCCAGCGGGGTGAGGACGACGACCGCCATCGCCACTCCGCCGAGCCGGCCGTCGGCGACACCCTGGGCGCCCAGCAGCGCGGTCGCGGCGACGGTCAGGCCCGTCAGCAGTGCGGTCAGCCCGTCGCCGAGCGCGGTGGCCGTGGCGGCCCGCGAGGCGATCCGGGTGAGCGTGCCGTCGGCCTGCCGGGCCTCGGCCCTGCGGGCGGGCAGGGCTCCGGCGACCGTCAGCTCGGCGGTACCGGTGAGCAGGTCGGTCACCCGGGTCGCGAGGAGCCCGCGGGCGGGCGCCAGCCGCTGCTCGGCGCGACGGGCCACGGCGGAGGTGACCAGCGGAACACCGACACCGGCCGCCAGCAGTCCCACCGCGAGGGCGGCCCCGGCCTCGGGCAGCAGCCAGGCCGTGAACCCCACGGCCCCGGCGGACACGGCCACCGCGACCCCGGCGGGCAGCAGCCACCGCAGCCAGTAGTCCTGCAGGGTGTCCACGTCGGCGACCAGCCGGCTGAGCAGATCGCCCCGCCGGGTGGCCCGCAGCCCGGCGGGCGCCAGCCGTTCGAGGCGCCGGTACACCGCCACCCGCGTGTCCGCGAGCATCCGCAGCACGGCGTCGTGCGACACCAGCCGCTCGCTGTACCGGAACACGGCCCGCCCGATCCCGAACGCCCGTGTGGCCGTCACGGCGACCATCAGATACAACACCGGCGGCTGTTGCGAGGCCCGCGAGATCAGCCATCCGGAGGTCGCCATCAGCCCCACGGCACTGCCAAGCGCGAGAGCCCCGAGCAGCAGAGCGAGCAGCAGCCGCCCCCGCCGGGCACCGGAGGCGGCACGGACCCGGGCGAGCACGCTCCTCGAACGTCCCCCCGCCGACTCCAGGCGTCCGCCTTCCACCAAGCCGCCTTCCCCCAGGCAGCCTTCCACCGGGCCGCTTTCCAACTGCCCGAGCGGCTCGGCAACCTCACTTTCCAACGAACCGAGCCGGGTGGTCGGTGGGCGAAGGTCCGGGGGGTCCAGGGGGCGGAGCCCCCTGGTGACCTCGCCCCCGGAGACCCGCACCACCCGGTCCGCCACCGACAGCAACGCCGGCCGGTGCACGACCAGCACCACGGTCCGCCCCTCGGCGAGCCGCCGTACCGCCGCCACGACCTCCGCCTCGGTCGCCCCGTCCAACGCGGCCGTCGGCTCGTCCAGCAACAGCACCGGCCGGTCCGCGAGGAACGCCCGCGCCAGCGCCAGCCGCTGCCGCTGCCCGGCGGAGAGTCCGGCCCCGTCCTCGCCGAGAACCGTCTCCGCCCTCTCGGGCAGCGCGTCCACGAACTCCAGCGCCCCCGCGTCCTTCAGCGCCCGCCGTACCGCGTCGTCGTCCGCGTCGGGACGCGCGAGCCGTACGTTCTCGGCGATCGTCCCGGCGTACAGGTGCGGCCGCTGAGGCACCCACGCGATCCGCGACCGCCAGGTCTCCAGGTCCACCTCGCCGAGGTCGGCTCCCCCGATCCGTACCCGCCCCTCCGCGGGCCGTACGAACCCCAGCAACACGTTCAGCAGCGTCGACTTGCCCACCCCGCTGGGGCCGACCAGGGCGACGGTCTCACCGGGTTCGACGGTGAACGAGACGTCGGTGACCGCGTCAGCCGACCGGCCCGGATAGCGGACCGTCACCCCGTCGAAAGCCAGAGCCGCCCCCGAGGGCACCTCGTCCGCGCCGGACACCGGCACCGGTGTCTCCAGCACCGCGAAGATCTCCTCGGCCGCCGCAAGCCCCTCCGCGGCCGCGTGGAACTGGGCGCCCACCTGGCGCAGTGGCAGATACGCCTCGGGCGCCAGCACCAGGATGACCAGCCCGATGTACAGGTCCATGTCGCCGTGGACGAGCCGCATGCCGATGGTCACGGCGACCAGCGCCACCGACAGCGTGGCCAGCAGTTCCAGCGCGAAGGAGGAGAGGAAGGCGATCCGCAGGGTCCGCATCGTCGCCTGCCGGTACTCGCCGGTGATCCGGCGGATGGACTCGGCCTGCGCCTTGGCCCGGCCGAACACCTTCAGCGTGGGCAACCCGGCGACCACGTCCAGGAAGTGGCCGGACAGCCGGGACAGCAAGCGCCACTGACGGTCCGTCCGGGACTGGGTGGCCCAGCCGATCAGCACCATGAAGAGCGGGATGAGCGGCAGGGTTCCCACGATGATCGCCGCGGACACCCAGTCCTCCGTGACGATGCGCGCCAGCACCGCGACCGGCACGACCACCGCGAGCCCCAACTGCGGCAGATAGCGCGAGAAGTAGTCATCGAGGGCGTCGACACCGCGCGTGGCGAGGGTGACCAGCGACCCGGTCCGCTGTCCGCTCAGCCAGCCGGGACCGAGCGCCACCGCCCGGTCGAGGAGCCGCCCTCGCAACTCGGACTTGACCACCGCGCTGGCCCGGTGCGCGGCGAGCTCCGTCAGCCAGGAGACCAGCGCCCGGCCGGCGGCGACGGCCGCCAACAGCAGCAGGGGGGTGCGGAGTTCGGAGACCGAGTGGCCGCGCTGGAAGGCACCGACCACCACCTCGGCGATGAGCATGGCCTGGGCGATGACCAGCCCGGCGCCGACGGCACCGAGACCGACGACGGCCACCAGGAAGAGGCGGGTGGCGCGGGCGTACCGCAGCAGACGGGGATCGATTGGTTTCACGTGAAACATGCCCTTCGGCCCAGGGAGGGTGTTTCACGTGAAACAGTGCGCATCATCGTGAATCACCCTCCCGCCGGACTCAGTGCGCGGCTTCGGCGATGTGCTGCGTGCCGATCCGCTTGCGGAACACCCAGTACGTCCACCCCTGGTAGAGCAGGACCAGCGGCGTGGCGATCGCCGCGAGCCAGGTCATGATCTTCAGGGTGTACGGGCTCGACGAGGCGTTGGTGACCGTGAGGCTCCAGTCCGCGTTGAGCGAGGACGGCATGACGTTCGGGAAGAGTGACAGGAAGAGCATCGCCACGGCGGCCACGATGGTCACCCCGGACAGGGCGAACGCCCAGCCCTCGCGGCCTCGCAGGTTCGCTCCGAGCGCGGCGACCAGCGCCACGACGGCCACCACCAGGGCGACCAGGCTCTTGCCGTCACCACTGTCGGCCTGGGTCCACAGCAGGAAGGCCAGCGCCAGTACGGCGGTGAGCAGACCGACCTTGGTCGCCAGCTTCCGCGCCCGTACCCGGATGTCGCCGACCGTCTTGAGTGCGGTGAACACCGTGCCGTGGAAGGTGAACAGGGTCAGCGTCACCAGTCCGCCGAGCAGGGCGTACGGGTTGAGCAGGTTCCAGACGGTGCCGACGTACTCGAAGTTCCTGTCGATCTTCACGCCGTGCACGATGTTCCCGAAGGCCACACCCCACAGGAACGCCGGGATCAGCGAGGTCCAGAAGATCGCCGTCTCCCAGTTGCGCTGCCAGTTCTCCTCGGGCCGCTTCGCCCGGTACTCGAAGGCGACACCGCGGACGATCAGGCAGACCAGGATGACGAGCAGGGGCAGATAGAAGCCGGAGAAGAGGGTGGCGTACCACTCGGGGAAGGCGGCGAAGGTGGCGCCGCCCGCCGTGAGCAGCCACACCTCGTTGCCGTCCCAGACGGGGCCGATCGTGTTGATCAGCACCCGCTTCTCCAGCCGGTCGCGGGCCAGCAGCTTGGTGAGGATGCCGACCCCGAAGTCGAAGCCCTCCAGGAAGAAGTAGCCGGTCCACAGGACGGCGATCAGCACGAACCAGACGTCGTGAAGTTCCATGACTGCGTCTCCCTCGGCCTAGTACGAGAAGGCCATCGGCTTGTCGGCGTCACGGGCCTCGCCGCCGATCTTCGTGGGCGGGTTGAGGTCGTCCTCGGTGAGCTCCGGCGGGCCGGCCTTCACGTACTTCACGAGCAGCTTGACCTCGACGACGGCGAGGACGGCGTACAGCGCGGTGAAGGTGATCATCGAGATGAGGATCTCGGTCTGGGAGACCCCGGGAGAGACCGCGTCCCGGGTCTGCAGGACGCCGTAGACGACCCACGGCTGGCGCCCCATCTCGGTGAAGATCCAGCCCCAGGAGTTGGCGATCAGCGGGAAGCCGAGCGTCCAGATCGCCACCAGCCAGTACAGCCTGCCGAGCTTGGGGCTGAGGGCCTTGTTCCTGAAGAGGACCAGGTTCGGCACCTCGTCCTCACCGACCCGCAGGTGCTGGGGCAGCATGAACTTCTTTCGGGTCAGCCAGAGTCCGACGATGCCGATGGCGAAGGACGCCATGCCGAAGCCGATCATCCACCGGAACGCCCAGAAGGTGACCGGGATGATGGGCCGGTAGTCGCCGGCGCCGTACTTCTGCTGTTCGGCCTTGTTGGTGTCGTTGATGCCGGGGACGTACGAGCCGAAGTCGTCGTCGGCGAGGAACGACAGTATGCCGGGGACCGACAGCTCGACGGTGTTGTGGCCCTTGCTCACGTCGCCGTAGGCGAAGACCGAGAACGGCGCCGAGTTCTGGCCGTCCCACAGGGCCTCGGCCGCGGCCATCTTCATCGGCTGCTGCTTGAACATGACCTTGCCGAGGGTGTCGCCGCTGATCGAGGTGAGCAGGCCGCCGATGACCACGGTGACCAGACCGAGCCGCAGCGAGGTCTTCATCACGGTGATGTGCTTCTTGCGGAAGAGGTGGAAGGCGGCGATGCCGACCATGAACGCGCCGCCGGTCAGGAAGGACGCGGAGAGCGTGTGGAAGGCCTGGGCCAGCGCGGTGTTCTGGGTGAGGACCGCCCAGAAGTCGGTGAGCTCGGCGCGCCCCTTCACCTTGTCGATCTTGTAGCCGACGGGGTGCTGCATCCACGAGTTGGCCGCGAGGATGAAGTACGCGGACAGGATCGTGCCGATGGAGACCATCCAGATGCAGGCCAGATGGATCCTCTTGGGCAGCTTGTCCCAGCCGAAGATCCACAGCCCGATGAAGGTGGACTCGAAGAAGAACGCGATCAGCGCCTCGAAGGCGAGCGGAGCGCCGAAGATGTCGCCGACGAACCGCGAGTAGTCCGACCAGTTCATGCCGAACTGGAACTCCTGCACGATGCCGGTGACCACCCCCATCGCGATGTTGATCAGGAAGAGCTTGCCCCAGAACTTGGTCGCCCTGAGGTACTTCTCCTTCTCCGTGCGCACCCAGGCGGTCTGCAGACCGGCCGTGAGGGCGGCCAGCGAGATCGTCAGCGGGACGAACAGGAAGTGGTAGACGGTGGTGATGCCGAACTGCCAGCGCGCCAGTGTCTCCGGCGCCAGAGCCAGGTACACGTCGTCAGTCTCCTTACGTCGCCGTACTACAGCGGCACTTTGCCCCTTTTGTCACGTACATCACGGAGCAAATGGGATGCGCTTGTGAATGCATTCACATTCACAAGCCATTATGACGCACTGATTATCGGGGGTGGAAGGGGGGTCCGACTTGAGCCGTTCGGCACTCTCCCGACACAGACGTACGGGGCCGCCCGGCCGTGGAACACCGGCCGTGCGACCCCGTACACAGGGACCTGTCGGGGCTAGAGCTCCTTGCGGAACGCCTCCGTCACCTTCACGAAGATGTCGTTCGCCTCGGTCTCGCCGACCGTGACCCGCACGCCCTCGCCCGGGAACGGCCGGACGACCACACCGTGCTCCTCGCAGGCCCCCGCGAAGGCCGCCGTACGCTCCCCCAGCCGCAGCCACACGAAGTTGGCCTGGGTCTCGGGCACCGTCCAGCCCTGGGCGCGCAGCGCCTCGACCACACGCTGCCGCTCGCACACCAGCGAGCCCACCCGGCCGAGCAACTCGTCCTCGGCCCGCAGCGAGGCGATCGCCGCTTCCTGGGCGATCTGGCTCACCCCGAACGGCACCGCCGTCTTGCGCAGCGCCGCCGCCACCGGCTCGTGGGCGACCGCGAAGCCGACCCGCAGCCCGGCGAGGCCGTAGGCCTTGGAGAAGGTCCGCAGGACGCAGACGTTCGGCCGCTCACGGTAGATCTCGATGCCGTCCGGCACCTCGGGGTCGCGGATGAACTCCCGGTAGGCCTCGTCGAGGACCACCAGCACATCACTCGGCACCCGGTCCAGGAACCGCTCCAGCTCGGCCCGCCGCACGACCGTACCGGTCGGGTTGTTGGGGTTGCAGACGAAGATCAGGCGGGTGCGGTCGGTGATCGCGTCCGCCATCGCATCCAGGTCGTGCACCTCGCCCGGCGTGAGCGGCACCTGGACCGAGCGGGCGCCGCTGATCTGCGTGATGATCGGGTACGCCTCGAAGGACCGCCAGGCGTACATCACCTCGTCGCCGGGACCGCTGGTGGCCTGGATCAGCTGCTGGGCCACACCGACCGAGCCGGTACCGGTCGCCAGGTGGCCGAGCGGGACGCCGAAGCGGTCCGACAGCTCGTCCATCAGCCCGGTGCAGGCCATGTCCGGGTAGCGGTTGAAGGCGGAGGCGGCCGCGGTGACGGACTCCATCACGCCGGGCAGCGGGGGATACGGGTTCTCGTTGGAGGAGAGCTTGTACGCGACCGGACCGCCGGCCGCGGCCGGCTTGCCCGGCTTGTAGGTGGGGATACCCTCCAGCTCGGCGCGCAGCTTGGGGCTCGTCTCGCTCACCGCAGTCCTCCTCGCGACCACCGGCGGACCGTCCGCGCCGCCGACATCCAATACTCCTCACCTTATGAGGATTCGGCGCCCGTGCGTACAGCGGCGGAGCAAGCGGACAGCCGGGACCGGCGAACCTCATCCGCCCCACCGGCATCACGGGCATCACCGTACGAAGGCGCATTTATTGGGGGCGCGCCCTACATATATCTATGCGCCGGTGGCTCGCGCCGTGGCGCGCATCACCCGTGAAGGTGAGTTGAGACCTCTTCGAAACATCGGGCACTTGGCAGGCCCATGGGTGCCGACAAGTCACGTCTCCCTATTGGATCGTTCAACTGACTTTCTTTCTAAGGTAGTTGACCATGTTTGACCTTGCAGAAACGTGCCTGTCAACGCGTGCATATGCGTCCGCACTACCCCACCGCATGAGCCCTACTATCGGCTCGCCATGACAGCAGCAGGGAAGCACCAGGTGAGCCGCGCGGAAACCTCTCGGCGAGGCAGCCGGCCGGGCCGGGCGGGCATCAGAGACGTGGCCGCCGCCGCCGGAGTCTCCATCACGACCGTGTCCGACGCCCTGAACGGTAAGGGCCGGCTCCCGGATGCCACCCGGCGCCATGTCCGTGAGGTCGCCGACCGGCTCGGATACCGCCCCTCGGCCGCCGCCCGAACCCTCCGTACCGGCAAGTCCGGCCTGATCGGCCTGACCGTGACGACGTACGGGGATGAACCTTTCACCTTCACCGAGTTCGCGTACTTCGCCGAGATGGCGCGGGCCGCGACCTCGGCGGCACTCGCCCGCGGCTACGCCCTGGTGATCCTGCCCGCGACCTCGCGCCACGACGTGTGGTCGAACGTCGCCCTGGACGGCACGGTCGTCATCGACCCCTCCGACCAGGACCCGGTGGTCAGCGAGCTGGTCCGGCAGGGCCTGCCGGTGGTCTCCGACGGCCGCCCGGCCGGCGCGCTGCCGGTCACGGCCTGGGTGGACAACGACCACGAGGCCGCCGTCCTCGGCATCCTCGACCATCTGGCCGCCGCCGGCGCCCGCCGGATCGGCCTGCTCACGGGCACCACGACGGACACGTACACCCATCTGTCGACCACCGCCTACCTGCGCTGGTGCGAACGCGTCGGCCAGGACCCGGTCTACGAGGCCTACCCGGCGCACGACCCGTGCGCGGGCGCCGTCGCGGCCGACCGGCTGCTGGCCCGCCCGGACCGCCCGGACGCCGTCTACGGCCTGTTCGACCCCAATGGCACCGATCTGCTCGCCGCCGCCCGCCGCTACGGACTGCGGGTCCCCGACGACCTGCTACTCGTGTGCTGCAGCGAGTCGACCGTGTACGCCAACACCGAGCCGCCCATCACCACGCTCTCGCTCAAACCGCGCCGGATCGGCACGGCGGTGGTGCAGCTGCTCATCGACGCGATCGAGGGGGTCGAGTCGGACCAGCCGGTCGAGCAGGTGATACCGACCGAACTGATCGTGCGTACCTCCTCCCAGCGACGGGCGCCACGCACCACGGTCAGCCCGCCGCGGGCTCCGGAGGAGGAGTAGCACGGCCACCCGGAGAGGCGTCCGGCCCACCCGCCGGACGCAACCGGAAGGCGGGCGGCCGACCTGCCCGGTCCCGTCGGACGGCGACCGGCAGGTGAACGGCAGAGGTCCGAACCCCTGCCCAACCGGGGCGAAAGCCGCGCTGAACTGGACTCCTGCCCCGATTCACCACCCCTGGGTCATCACACGGAGCTACGCGCATTCCTATGATGGGCCCACGACACCGCGGGGCCGCTGCGACCAGGCAGTCCGAAGCGGTGCAGATGCGGCGCGATGGTGGAGGGGTCTGATGACTCAGGGGGCCGGTCAGGGACCCGAGACGGAGCGGACGGCGACGTTGCGCGACTTCCGGGTGCCGGCGTACGTCAACGAGACCGGTCCGTACGCCCACGGCACCCACCCCGGCGACGTCGCCCCGCCGCTCGACGAGGCGTACCCCGAGGGGCCCGACGGATATCCGGACGGGTACACGCCCACCCAGCGCGACCTGCCCGTCATCAACCGCGGCGACACGATCCAGCTGCCGGTCGATCCGGCCACCGCCCCGGCCGCGCAGCTCGCGGACGGTCCCGGGCCGCTGTACGTCGTCGGCGACGTGCACGGCTACTTCGACGAGCTGCTCGACGCGCTGCGGGAGCAGGGCCTGATCGACGCCGACGGCAACTGGTGTGGCGGCACCGCCCGGCTGTGGTTCCTCGGCGACTTCACCGACCGGGGTCCGGACGGCATCGGCGTCATCGACCTGGTGATGCGGCTGTCCGCCGAGGCGGCCGCGGCCGGCGGCTACTGCAAGGCCCTCATGGGCAACCACGAGCTGCTGCTGCTCGGCGCCAAGCGGTTCGGCGACACCCCCGTCAACTCCGGCGCGGGCACCGCCACCTTCCAGGCGGCCTGGCTGCTCAACGGCGGCCAGAAGACCGACATGGACCGGCTCCAGGACCACCACCTCCAGTGGATGGCCCGCCTGGACGCGGTCGAGGAGGTCGACGGATACCTGTTGGTGCACTCCGACACCACCGCCTACCTCGACTACGGCGACTCGATCGAGGCGGTCAACGACACCGTCCGCGAGACCATCACCCGTAATGACGCGGACGAGGTCTGGGATCTCTTCCGCAAGTTCACCAAGCGCTTCTCCTTCCGTGACGAAGGGGGTGCAGACGCCGTCCGTTCCCTTCTCGATACGTACGGCGGCACCCGGATCGTTCACGGACACAGCCCGATTCCCTATCTGCTGGGGGAAGTCGGCTCCGAGGAGGGCGAAGAGGGGACCGGCCCCGTTGTGGAAGGACCGCACGTCTACGCCGACGGTCTGGCCATCGCCATGGACGGCGGAGTGACCATGGCCGGAAAGCTGCTGGTGAGGCAACTTCCACTGGACGCCTGAGGGTTCGATGCGCTGTTCTGTCCCTCCGGCTTCGCACGCGGACCACCCCCAATTTCCGGCAACCCCCTGTCACCGCGTGCCGTAACGGCTCTACCATCGGTTTATCCGTAGCAGGCTCCCCTCCGTTTCTGCCCGACGGCTCGCCGGCGTGCGAGCCCCCAGCCCTACGGAGCATCGGGGGATGCACATGAACAGCGTTCCGCAGCACCTGCACAGCGAGGACCGCCAGGAATACGAGCGGATCCTCGATGAGGCGCTGCGCTCCGCCCCTTACCGTCCCGAACTGGCCGGTATAGGCCAGCGTTTGAACACCGAACAGCTGCGCACCATGGCGCTCAACGCCACCGCACTGATCACGGCGGCCGCGGCGACCGAGTACCAGCACTACGTGAAGGTCCGCGAGGAACTGCGCAACCCTGCGCGGTCCACCCCGGCCACCGTCCAGGAGACCGGCTCCACGGAGCCGGGCGCCGGCGGTGCGATGGGGCTCGCCACCACCCTCGGCGAGGCCGCCGAGACCACCGGCGCCGGAGGCTTCGCCCTCGCCCTGGTCCTGGCGCCCGTGCTCGCCGGCACCGCCGCCGCGATCTTCCTGCTCGTCGGCTACGTCCTGAAGATGCTGGACCCGGCCCCGGCGTTCGCCCAGACCATGCTCACCGCGGGCTGGGTGTTCGGCGTCGTGACCGCGGCCGCCATCCTCATGGCCGGCGCGGGACTGCTGCTCACCGCACTGCGCAACAGCCCCTCGCTGGAGGCAGGACCCTACGGCGAACCCGGCGGGGAGGTGGCCAAGGCCCGGGAGGCCTGGCGGGACGCCCTGCTGGAGCGCGGCATCCTGCCCTTCCTCCGGGAGGCGCTGGCCACCGAACCCGGCACGGCCGGACTGCGCCGTACGGCCCCGTCGAGCCCGGCGGGCCGGATGCCACGCCTCGGCTACGACCGTCCCGGCTTCAGCACCGACGACGGCGCCGCCCCCGCCCCCCGCCCGAGCTTCACCAGCCCGGACTACACCAGCCCGGACTTCGGAGGCCCGGAACACCAGCCGGAATGACCCGGCTTGCGCCCCCGGCCCGGGGGCGCAGGCCGGACACCCGGTCTAGGAGGCGTCACCGGGGAGCTGACGGGCCGCACGCCCGTCGTACTCCTCCCGCGCCGCCCGGATGGCGGCGATGTTCGTCTGCGACCAGTCGGTGATGCGCTGCACGAGCCCGCCGACCTCCCGGCCGAGCCCGGTCAGCCGGTACTCCACACACGGCGGCACCGTCGGATACACCGTGCGGGTCAGCAGTCCTTCCCGCTCCAGTGCGCGCAGGGTCTGGGTCAGCACCTTCGGCGTCACGCCGTCCAGCCGCCTGCGCAGCTCCGCGAACCGCATGGGCCGCCCGTCCTCGAGGGCCACCAGCACCAGCATGGTCCACTTGCCGGCGATCACGTCCAGTACGGCACGGGTGGGGCAGTCGCGCAGGAAGACATCCACGCCGCCGTGTTCTCTGAGGTCGAAGCCGGTATCCATGAGGTACCTCGATATCAGACAAGTGCCTTCTTCCGCGGGGCCGTTGCGTGGGCCGATCATGGAGCTCGCCGCACCCGCCGCGCCCGCCGCACTCGCCGTCGAGGAGTCCTGATGTCCGCCGCCCGTATGCACGCCGTCGTCCAGTCCGTGTTCGGCGGTCCCGAGACACTGGGGTACGCCGAGACCGGCATACCGGAGCCGGGCCCCGGGGAGGTGCTGCTGCGGGTCGCCGGGGCCGGGGTCAACCCCGGCGACGCGGTGCTCCGCTCCGGCCGGGTGCCGGAGCTGGTCGAGCTGCCGTGGACGCCGGGCAACGATGTCGCCGGTGTCGTCGAGCGGCTCGGCGAGGGCGTGACCGGGTTCGCGCCGGGGGACCCGGTGTACGGCATGCTGCCGGTCTCTCGCCGTGGCGCGTACGCCGAGTTCACCGCCGCGCCGGCCGAGGCGCTGGCCCTCGCTCCCAAGAACCTGGACCTGGCGCACGCGGGGGCCGTTCCCCTGGTCGCCCTGACCGCCTGGCAGGCGCTGACCGTACTGGCCCGGGTCCGGCCCGGTGACCGGGTGCTGATCCACGCGGCCGCCGGTGGCGTCGGCCATGTCGCGGTGCAGCTGGCCAAGGAACTGGGGGCGTATGTCATCGGCACCGCGCGGCCGGCCCGCCACGATCTGCTGCGCGAGCTGGGTGCCGACGAGCTGATCGACCACACGGCCACCGCCTTCGAATCGGCCGTGTCCCCGGTGGACACGGTGCTGGACCTGGTCGGCGGCTCCTACGGGCCGCGCTCCCTCGAGGTGCTGCGCCCGGGCGGACTGCTCGTCGGCGCCTCGATCGACCCGGGCATGGACGAGCACCGGGCCGCCGAGCGCGGGCTGCGCTACGCGTGGGTCACCGCCGCTCCCTCCGGCGCGGTCCTGGACCGCATCACCGAGCGCATCGAGGCCGACCGGCTGCGGGTGCTCGTCCAGGACACCTACCCGCTCTCCGCGGCCGCCGAGGCGCACCGCGCGATCGAGACCGGACGCACCTCGGGAAAGCTCGTCCTCGTGCCGTGACAGACGCCTCGCGGACCCTCCGAGGGGGGGCGAGGGTGCCGGTCCGGGGTGCTGGACGCCCCGGACCGGCAGCAGGGGAGCGGCTCAGTCCGCCAGCGGCAGATAGACCCGGTTGCCGCTCGCCGCGAACTCCTTCGACTTCTGGAGCATCCCCTCCGCGATCTCCTCGGGTGACGCTCCCTCGGCCTGCGCACCGCCGAAGCGCTCGTTGATGCTCTGGCTGATCTTCATCGAGCAGAACTTCGGCCCGCACATCGAGCAGAAGTGCGCCGTCTTGGCCGGCTCCGCCGGGAGCGTCTCGTCATGGAACTCGCGGGCGGTGTCCGGGTCCAGGGCGAGGTTGAACTGGTCCTCCCACCGGAACTCGAAGCGGGCGTCGGACAGTGCGTCGTCCCACTCCTGGGCGCCCGGGTGGCCCTTGGCGAGGTCGGCCGCGTGGGCGGCGATCTTGTAGGTGATGACGCCGGTCTTGACGTCGTCCCGGTTGGGCAGGCCCAGGTGCTCCTTGGGCGTGACGTAGCAGAGCATCGCCGTACCCCACCAGGCGATCATCGCGGCGCCGATACCGGAGGTGATGTGGTCGTACGCCGGCGCGACGTCCGTGGTCAGCGGGCCGAGCGTATAGAACGGAGCTTCATCGCAGATCTCCTGCTGAAGGTCGATGTTCTCCTTGATCTTGTGCATCGGGACATGGCCCGGGCCCTCGATCATCGTCTGTACATGGAAACGCCTGGCGATCCGGTTGAGTTCCCCGAGCGTGCGCAACTCCGCGAACTGCGCCTCGTCGTTGGCGTCCGCGATGGAGCCGGGGCGCAGGCCGTCACCCAGTGAGTACGTGACGTCGTAGGCGGCGAGGATCTCGCAGAGTTCCTCGAAGTTCTCGTACAGGAACGATTCCTTGTGGTGCGCCAGGCACCAGGCCGCCATGATCGAGCCGCCGCGCGAGACGATGCCGGTCTTGCGGTTGGCGGTCAGCGGGACGAACGGCAGCCGCACGCCCGCGTGGACGGTCATGTAGTCCACGCCCTGCTCGGCCTGCTCGATGACCGTGTCCTTGTAGATCTCCCAGGTCAGCTCCTCGGCCCTGCCGTCGACCTTCTCCAGGGCCTGGTAGAGCGGCACCGTGCCGATGGGAACGGGGGAGTTGCGCAGCACCCACTCGCGGGTGGTGTGGATGTTGCGGCCGGTGGAGAGGTCCATGACCGTGTCGGCGCCCCACCGGGTCGCCCAGGTCATCTTCTCGACCTCCTCCTCGATCGAGGAGGTCACCGCCGAGTTGCCGATGTTGGCGTTGACCTTCACCAGGAACCGCTTGCCGATGATCATCGGCTCGATCTCCGGGTGGTTGACGTTGGCCGGCAGCACGGCACGGCCCGCCGCGATCTCCTCGCGGACCACCTCGGGAGCGACGTTCTCGCGGATGGCCACGTACTCCATCTCCGGGGTGATCTCGCCCCGGCGGGCGTACGCGAGCTGCGTGACCGCCTCGCCGTCCCGGCCGCGGCGGGGCTGGCGCGGGCGGCCCGGGAAGACCGCGTCCAGGTTGCGCAGACCGCCGCGCGGCGAGGTGTGCTTGATCCCGTCGTCCTCGGGACGGACGGGCCGGCCCGTGTACTCGGCGGTGTCGCCACGGGCGATGATCCAGTTCTCCCGCAGCGGCGGCAGACCCCTGCGGACGTCGGTCTCGACGAACGGATCGGTGTACGGGCCCGAGGTGTCGTAGAGCGTCACCGACTGCCCGTTGGTGAGATGCACCTGACGGACCGGCACCCGAAGGTCGGGGCGCGAACCCTCGACATACCCCTTGTGCCAGCCGATGGACTTCCCGGCCTCCAGGGACGGTTCGCCCGCAATGGGCTGTTCGTCCTGGCTGAAGGCAGGCGTGCGTGCGTCCTCATGGGTCATGAGACCTACTCCCTACGCCGGCATTACCCGGTAACAGGTTCGGCGGTCGACGCAGCGGCTTCCGTCGGGCGGCGTTCCCTGTGAAACATCACTCGTTCCACGTGAAACATCGCGAATACGGAGGTCAGCGCCCTCTCAGCCCGGTGCTCCGAGCTCCCGCGTGTGCAAAGGTGCCTCCACGCTAGCGTCAATTCGGGCGCGGTGAACAGGGGGCCCCTGCCGTTCTTGCGATGATCGGGTGGTGACCTCGACTCAGCAGCACCCTCATCCGCCCCCCGAGCCGAGGCGCGGCAACGGCGCCCCGCAGGGCGGCGGTACCGGCCACGGGGGCCATGGTGCCGGTGACGGACACAGCCACGGGCAGAGCCGGCAGTACGACCAGGGCCACGCGCATGGACAGGGCCAACAGGCCGGTCACGCGCATGGACAGGGCCAACAGGCCGGCCACGAGCACAGCCACGACAACGCCCACGCCCACCCGCCCGGAGAGGCCCCCGGCCGGGGCAGCTCCGGAGCCGGTGGCGGGCACGGCCACTCGCACAGCCACAGTCACGGACCCGCCGCGCCCGTCTCCAAGCATCTGCGCAAGGTCATCGCGGCGATCCTGATCCCCTTCACCGCCGCGGTCGTGGCCGGCCTGGTGGTGCTGTGGCCCGGCGGCGCCCCGTCGCACGAGCGCACCGGCGTCGGCTTCGACCGCCAGACGCAGCAGGCGACGGTCACCAAGGTCGTCTCGGTCAGCTGCAAGTCGGTCAACGCCTCCGGGGGCGGCTCGACCGGCGACACCTCCACCGCCGAGGGCGGTTCCTCGAAGCAGGAGGAGGACGGCACCTGCAAGAAGGCCACGGTCCGGGTCGACACCGGCAAGGACCAGGGCCGCACCTTCACCGAGATCGTGCAGCCCGACCAGTCCCGGCAGTTGCACGAGGGCGAGAAGGTCGTGGCCGCTTACGAGCCTTCCGCACCCAAGGACCTGCAGTACTCGGTCACCGACGTCAACCGGAAGTTCCCGATGGCACTGCTCGCCGGGATCTTCGCGCTCGCCGTCGTGGTGGTGGGCCGGCTGCGCGGTGTGATGGCGCTGGTCGCGCTGGCGGTCAGCTTCCTGGTGCTGACGATGTTCATCCTGCCGGGGATCCTGCAGGGCTCGAATCCGCTGCTGATGGCGGTGGTCGGGTCGAGCGCCATCATGCTGATCGCCCTGTACATCTGCCATGGGCTGTCGGCCCGGACCTCGGTGGCGGTACTCGGCACCCTGGTCTCGCTGTGCCTGATCGGGGTCCTCGGTTCGGAGTTCATCGACTGGGCCGCGCTCACCGGCAACACCGACGACAACACCGGCCTGATCCACGGCCTGTACCCGTCGATCGACATGAGCGGTCTGCTGCTGGCCGGTGTCATCATCGGTTCGCTGGGTGTCCTGGACGATGTGACGGTGACCCAGACCTCGGCCGTCTGGGAGCTGCACGAGGCCAACCCGACGATGGGCTGGCGCGGGCTGTACCGGGCGGGCATCCGCATCGGCCGCGACCACATCGCCTCCGTCGTCAACACCCTCGTCCTGGCCTACGCGGGCGCCGCGCTGCCGCTGCTGCTGCTCTTCTCGATCGCGCAGAGCAGCGTGGCCACGGTCGCCAACAGCGAACTGGTGGCCGAGGAGATCGTGCGCACCCTGGTGGGCTCGATCGGCCTGGTCGCCTCGGTGCCCGTCACCACGCTGCTCGCGGCCCTGGTGGTGTCGGCCGACCGGCCCGGCAAGGAGGCGGTCGCGGCCGTGGAGGCCCCGGGGCGCCGCGGGCGGGGGCGGCGCCGGAAGCGGTGAGAGCCCCGCGCGCGGTCCTGGAGAACGGGCCGTGCGAGGAGCGGGGTCACGGCGCCTGCCGGAGGGCGCGGAGAAGCGTTCCTGCTCCCCCTCACACGGCTCGGCGGAGCGGTTCCCGCCCCCTGCCGTAACGCCTCAGCCGGCGCTCTGTTCCTCGGCCAGGATGCGGTCCAGGGCCTCGTCCAGGTGGGCGTCGAAGTCGGCCAGCGCGCCTTCCTGGCCGAGCGGCACCAGCTTGTCCGTACGGTCGAGGAAGGCCACCAGGGGTGGCGCGGAGGAACGGAACACGGCCTGGTCGCCACCGACCTGAAGCCGGATCAGCACCTCGCCCAGGACCTCGGAATCGGCGGGCGCGATATGCACGTCGCCCTCCCCGCACGGCCGGCCCACCCCGTCGATCAGCAGCTCCCGGCCGAAGGCCCAGGTCACCGGCGCGTCCCCGGGCAGATGAAAGGTGAGCCGCACGGCATACGGATCACACGTCTCGTAGCGCAACTCCACGGGGATGCGGAAGGAGAGCTCCTCCGAAACGAGAAAGCTCATCATGACTTCAGCTTGTACGGACTCGCGCATCGCCTACCCCGTCATATGACACCGACTGGCCGGGATTTACCCCTTTAATGGTAGTCAAATCTTGCTGAACGTACACGGGAGATCACAAGGAGTGAGTTTTCAGATACTGATAGAGATCGCCAGTGATCCCAGATGCCGCCCCACCTCGGCCTGGAGCAGCCGTGCGGCCGGCAGCAGCCGGTCGGACTGGTGCAGGGGGAGAGAGATGGCCATCGTGGCGGCCGTGGTGCCGACGGTGATGGGGATGGCCGCGCACACCGTCCCCAGCGCGTACTCCTGACGTTCCACCACCGGCTCCATCCGCCGCGTCCGCTCCAGGCGTCGCAGCAGCGCATGGCTGTCACGGACCGTGTACGGGGTGAGGGCCTGGGTGGGGTAGCGGCCGAGATGGTCGCGGCGGGCGTCCTCGTCCAACTGGGAGAGCAGGCACTGGCCGATGGCGTGCGCGTGCCCGGTCTCGCGGAAGTCGGCCCACTCCTCGACCGCGGGACAGCCCGGGGAGTCGGAGACGCACATGACGTCGATCTCGCCGTCCCGGTACATCGCGTAGTACACCGGCACACCGATCGAATCGCGCCAGTGGGCGAGGGTGTCGGCAACCGTGCTGCGACGTTTCTGCTGCGCCCCGCTGCTGCTCAGCCGTTCCGCCGCTTCGCCGAGGAAGAACAGCCCCTTGTCGCGGTGCAGATAGCCCTCGTGGACCAGGGTCCGCAGCAGGTGGTAGGCGGTGGGCAGCGCGAGGCCGGTCTCGCGGGCCAGCTGTTTGGCCGGGGCGCCGTGTTCGTGTCCGGCGACGCACTCCAGCAGCCGCATCGCACGCTGCACGGAACCGATGAGGGTGGCCGAGTGCGGCTGCGCGGGGTCGGCCGGGACGGCCGGCCGCTGCACGGGCGGTGTGCTGGAACGGCGTTGGGTGGGGGGTGAGGGATGTTCCGTTGGTGCGGAGGTGGCGTCAAGCGTGGCCAAGGGTCACTCCCGGAGCGCGAGGGGGTCAGCGACTCTAACCGTCCGCCGCCGCTCCGGGTCGGCGCGTGCGGGAAACTTCCCTCCCCCGAGGGAACCGGCGATTCCTGTTACCGGCCGCCGATTCCCACGGTCCTCACCAGTCGCTCTTCGACGAGGAGTTCGACATGAACTTCCGCACGATGTAGATCAGACCGCCGACCAGCGCCACGAAGATCAGCAACTTGAAGAGCAGGAACACCACCCAGCTGATCACGGCCGTGATCAGACCGCCGAAGACGACGAGGGCGATGACCGGCACCGCGATCCACTTCACCCACCACGGCAGTCCCGTGAAGATCTCTCGCATTGCCCTGTCCCCTCAGCTTTCTCGTGCGCTCCGGCACGTACGGTCTCGTGCGTCCCGCACGATGCGATGTCCTGCACTCGATGCTAGAGCCGCGAGGGGGTCGTCCGGAGGCCTCGGATCCCTTGTCCTCCCCTGACCCTTCCCCTAGGGAACCCCGAGGGCCGGGGTCAGGCCTCGGGCGGAGAGAAGACGACCAGAACCCTCAGATCCTCGCTGATGTGATGGAACTTGTGGGCCACCCCGGCGGGCACGTACACCACGCTGCCGCGCGCCACCTGCGTCGTCTCCATCCCGACGGTGATCGCGGCACGGCCGCTGACGACGAAGTACACCTCGTCCTGGTTGTGCGGCTGCTGCGGGTCGTGCGAGCCCGCGTCGAGGGCGTAGAGGCCGACCGACATGTTCCGCTCCCGCAGGAACTGCAGGTAGGCACCGTCGTTGGCGGCGCGCTCCGCCTCCAGTTCGTCCAGCCGGAATGCCTTCATCTCAGTTGTCGCCCTCGCCTCACTATTTGCATCCGATCTCTTCTGTCACGATCAGACACATGAAGAATTTCGTAGTCAAGACGATCGCCAACGCGGGCGCCCTGGCGGTCGCCGTGTGGCTGCTCGACAAGATCACCCTGACCGGCGACAGCACGCCCAAGAAGGTCTGGACGCTGATCCTGGTCGCCCTGGTCTTCGGTCTGGTGAACTTCCTGGTCAAGCCGATCGTGAAGGTCCTGACCTTCCCGCTGTTCATCCTCACCCTCGGCCTGATCACCCTGGTGGTCAACGCGCTGATGCTGCTGCTGACGTCGTGGGTGTGCGACAAGCTGGACCTGAGCTTCCACGTGGACGGGTTCTGGACGGCCGTCCTGGGCGGTCTGATCATCTCGATCGTGTCCTGGGCCCTGAACATGATCCTTCCCGACAGCGACTGAGCGCCCGATGACCTACCGCGTCTGCTTCGTCTGCACCGGCAACATCTGCCGTTCCCCGATGGCCGAATCAGTCTTCCGGGCCCGCGTGGCCGAGGCCGGCCTCGACGACCGCGTCGAGGCCGACAGCGCCGGCACCGGCGGCTGGCACGAGGGCGACGGCGCCGATCCGCGGACCGTCCGCGTCCTGACGGAGCACGGCTACGACGGCGAGCACACCGCACGCCAGTTCCAGGCGTCCTGGTTCGCCCGCCTCGACCTGGTGATCGCCCTCGACTCCGGCCACCTCAAGTCCCTGCGCCGCCTCGCCCCCACCGAGGAGGACGCCCGCAAGGTGCGGCTGCTGCGCTCGTACGACCCGGCCGCGGGCGACGACCTCGACGTACCGGATCCGTACTACGGCGGTCTGGACGGCTTCGAGGAGTGTCTTGAGATGGTGGAGGCGGCGAGCGAGGGCCTGCTCGCCGCGGTACGGGACGACGTGGAGGGAACAACCGTATGAGCGACGCGTCGCAGGGGGAGGGCACGCGCGCGGTACGCGCGGGGCTGCCCGAGCCGGTCAAGAACGAGCCGACCCTGCCCGGGCCGGTGTTCGCCGCGCACTTCCATCTGCCCGGCGAGGTGAGCGGCCCGTACGCCTACGGGCGCGACGAGAACCCGACCTGGACCCATCTGGAGCGGGCCATCGGCGAGTTGGAGGCACCCGGCGCCCAGGACGTCGAGACGCTGGTGTTCGCCTCCGGTGTGGCCGCCATCTCCGCGGTGCTCTTCTCCCAGCTGCGCGCCGGGGACGCGGTCGTCCTGCCCTCCGACGGCTACCAGGTACTGCCCCTGGTCCGCGCCCAGCTGGAGACGTACGGCATCGAGGTGCGCACCGCGCCGACCGCCGGCGACGCCCAGCTCGACGTCCTGGACGGGGCGAAGCTGCTGCTGATCGAGTCGCCGTGCAACCCCGGGCTCGATGTGTGCGACATCCGGCGCCTCGCCGAGGCGGCACACGCGCGGGGCGCGCTCGTCGCGGTCGACAACACCCTCGCCACCCCGCTCGGCCAGCGGCCACTGGCGCTGGGCGCCGACTTCTCCATGGCCAGCGGGACCAAGCAGCTCACCGGTCACGGGGACGTGCTGCTGGGGTACGTCGCCGGGCGGAACGCGGAGGCCATGGCCGCCGTACGCCGTTGGCGCAAGATCGTCGGCGCGATCTCCGGGCCCATGGAGGCCTGGCTGGCCCACCGTTCCCTCGCCACCCTCCAACTGCGCGTGGACCGGCAGAACGCGACCGCTCTGCTGCTCGCGGAGGCGCTGCGCGAGCGACCCGAGGTGACCGGGCTGCGTCACCCGGGGCTGCCCGACGACCCCGCCCACAAGATCGCCTCGCAGCAGATGCGCCGCTATGGCTCGGTGATCTCCTTCACGCTGCCCTCGCGCGCGCGTGCCGAGCGTTTTCTCGAGTCGTTGCGGCTGGTCGACGACGCGACGAGCTTCGGCGGGGTGCGCTCCACGGCCGAGCGGCGGCGGCGCTGGGGCGGGGACGACGTGCCGGAGGGCTTCATCCGCCTGTCGGTCGGGGCCGAGGACCCCGAAGACCTGGTGGCCGATGTGCTCCGCGCGCTCGACGAGTCGGATCGATGACCGGATTACGGACGTCCTCGCGGGCCCCGCTACGCATAACGGACGGTCCGAGCCTCCCCCCTCGTGGCTCGGACCGTCCCGGTTCTCGCGCGCCAAGAACCGCGCGACCAAGGCTAGTTGACTCTGCGTCAGTGTCCAATCACTGTAGCGACAGAGACCTATCGACTTATTTATAGTTGAAGGCCTGCCCGGGGGCCGGAAAAGGGCAGGCCGAACGGGAGGGCGTGCGATGGATCTGGCCTTGCTGCGCACCTTCGTGACCGTGCACCGGGCCGGCTCCTTCACCCGCGCCGCCGCGCTTCTCGGCCTCTCGCAGCCGGCCGTGACCTCCCAGATCCGGACTCTGGAGAAGCAGCTGGGCCGCCCCCTCTTTCTGCGGCAGGCCCGCGGGGTGACCCCCACGACGATCGGCGACGAACTCGCCCACAAGGCCGCCCCGCATCTCGACGCCCTCGTGGAGATAGCGGAACGCGGCCTCGACGACGACTCCTCGGTACGCACCCTGCACCTCGCCGGACCGCCCGAGTTCACCGCCGAACGCGCCCTGCCCGCCCTGTCGGAGCTGGCCGGCGACGACGGCCAGGGCTTCGCGCTGCGCGCCTCCTTCGGGAACGCCGAGGAGACCCTGGAGGGGCTGTCCGCCGGGCACCACGACCTCGCCATCAGTACGGCCCGGCCGCGCGGCGCCCTGCTCACCGCCACCGCGCTCTGCGACGAGGAGCATGTGCTGGTCGCCGCTCCGCGCTGGGCCGAGGAGATCGGTACCGCGACGGCGCGCGAGAAGGGCTCGTCCGCCCTGGACAACCTGCCGGTCGTCGAGGTCCATGAGTCGCTGCCCTTCGTCTCGCGCTACTGGGGCTCCGTCTTCGACGCGCGTCCGGCCGCCTCCGGCACGGTCGTGGTGCCCGATCTGCGTGCGGTCCTCGCCTGTGCGGTCGCCGGTGCCGGCCTCGCCGTGCTGCCCCGCTATCTGTGCGCCACCGCCCTGGAGCGCGGCGAGGTCGTGGCACTGCACGATCCCGCGGTGCCGCCACTGCGGACGTACTTCCTGGTGGTGCGCACCGGCACGCTCGCCATGCCGCATGTGGCCCGGGCGCACGAGTGGCTCCAGCACGCGGCCGTGGACTGGGGCTGAGCACGGATGTCCGAGTTCACCCGGTGCGGCGGCACGGTGGCGCTTCGCGATGTTTCACGTGGAACCAGCTGGGCCACATTTCTCCCATGACCGTCCGACCCGTGGTCAAGCGCACCGCCCGCGCCGTTCTTCTCGACGGCGACGACCTCATCCTGATCAAGCGCACCAAGCCCGGTGTCGATCCCTACTGGGTCACGCCCGGTGGCGGGGTCGAGCCGGAGGACACCACCGTCGTCGACGCCCTGCACCGCGAGGTGCACGAGGAGCTCGGCGCCAAGATCACCGATGTCGTGCCCTGCTTCGTGGACACGGTGGAGCACATCGGCGACAACGGCAGCGCGACCGGTGTGAAGGTGCAGCACTTCTTCGTCTGCCGGCTGGAGTCCATGGACCCGGCCCTGCGGCACGGCCCCGAAGTCGACGAGCCCACCGGCGAGTACGAGATCGTGCGCGTCCCCTTCACCCGCGTCGGCATCGCCTCCGTGCACCTGGTCCCGCTGTCCCTGCGGCACTATCTGGACGGCAACATCGAAGGCGTACGGGCCATGCACGCCCCGGACCTGGGGTGACGGGTCAGTCGCCGACGACGACCAGTTCCTCGACCGAGTCGTGCCGTATGCGGTGCGCGGGGATACCGACGTCCCGCAGTGCGTGCACTCCGTTGCGGATCATGCCGGGCGGACCGGAGAGATAGGCGTCGTACTCGCTCCACGGGCCGTAGGCACGGATGGCGTCCGGGAGCTGGAGGTGCGCCTGCTGGTCGACGATCGCGCGGACCGTGAGCCAGGGATGGCTCTGCTGGAGCCGGAGGAGCGTGTCGATGTCGTACAGGTCGTGGTCGGTCCGGGCGCCGTAGAACACCTCGACCGGGCGGCGGGAGCCGCGGTCGGCGATGTCCTCGACCAGCGCCCTGATGGGGGCGATGCCGGTGCCGCCGCCCAGGCAGAGCAGTCCGTTGTCCTTCGTGTGGTCGACGGTCATCGAGCCGGCGGCCGGGCCGAGCCGGATGACGTCACCGGGGCGGGCGCGGTGCACCAGCGCGTTGGAGACCCAGCCCGCCGGGACGGCCTTCACATGGAACGTCAGCAGCCCGTCCGAACGGGGCGCGGAGGCGAAGGAGTAGTGCCGCCAGACCCGTGGCCACCACGGTGTCTCCAGGCTCGTGTACTGCCCGGCGAGGAAGGGGTACGGCTGGTTCGGGCGGACCGTGACAACCGCGACGTCCGCAGTCCTGAGGTCGTGGGTGACGACCTCCGCGTGCCACCAGGCCGGGGCGCGGAGCTCGTCCGCGGCAGCCGCGTCGATCATCACCTGGGACATCGTGGTGTACGCCCGCACCCAGGCCGCCTCCGTCTCCGGGTCCCAGATGGCCGAGGCGTACTTGCTCAGGGCGCCGATGAGGCACTCGCCGACGGCCGGGTAGTGCCCGGCGTGAGTGCCGTACTTGCGGTGGCCGCGGCCCAGGTTCTGGAGGTACTCGACCAGGACCGGCGTGTTGTCGATGTGCTCGGCCGCGGTGAGCAGCGCCTTCAGCAGCCGGTCCCGCTGGGTGTCCATGGCGGCCGGGAACAGCGAACGCAGCTCGGGGTGGCGGACGAAGAGCAACGCGTAGAAGTACGAGGTGACCTTGTCGGCTATCGGACCGACCTCGGCCATCGTCCCGCGGATCCGGAGCGCGTCCGGAGAGGCGCCGGGGGGCGGCTGCGCGCTGCGCTGAGGGGGGACGCGTCGGTCGAAGGGGTCGGGCGCGGACTGCTCGGCCGGGGGTACGTAGGGATGGGGCGCCGCGTGCTGGCCGGTCGGCGGCATCTGGGCGGCTTCCTGGCGGCGGGACGGCTCCTGTGTCGGCGGTATTCGCCCCGGGGGCTCCGCGGGCGCGGGACGCGGGCCCTGGGACGTCTCCTGCTGACCACCCTGCGCGACCGGCGGCTCGGCGGAGGGCTCGCCCGGGGGCCTGGTGGGGGCCGACGTGAACCAGCTGCCCCCGCCGGCCCCCTCGTTGCCCGCCGACGTGGTGGTCGGAGCGTCCATGGTGTGCCTCGCCTCGAACATCTTTCGGTCGGTCTGCGCACCTCCTCGCTCGGAAGGTGCCTGCTTGCCCCCGTTGACGGCTAGTTCTTCCCGGTCGGGCCCGCGGCCGACACGGCCACATTGAACCCGTGCTTCCCTCACGTACGGACAAGTAAGGCGAGAGTGTGACAAGGGCCGCAGTCGCTCCCCCGGAGCGGCTCGCCCCGGACATGAACCGGAGTCGACCCTACCGGCCGTCGCCCCGCACACAAGTCCCCCCTGCCCCCGCCGCCGATCCGGCAACGGGCGAAGCATCGATTCCCTCAATTACTGGGCGGCACAAGCCATTTCATAGGCATCCCATAGATCCCGGCCCGTGTAGGAGTACGTCGCCAGACCGGCGAGATGTCCGTCCGCGTTGACCGCCACGGACACCGGGATCGCGGCGAACAGATCCCGGTCCGACATCGAGTCGCCGTAGGCGACACAGTCCGCCCGCCCCACCCCGAAGCGCTCGCACAGTCGGTCCGCGATGGTCACCTTGGCCGCGGCCGTGAGGATTCCCGCCGGATCCAGCGGCTCCACGAACGGCACCGCCGGGAAGCGCGACCCGAAGGCGGCATGGGCTCCCCAGCCCAGCAGTCGCTCCACGAAGAACGAGGGCGAGAGCGAGACCACCGCGCAGTAGTCACCCGCTTCCCTGATCTCGGCCCAGACCTCCCGGATCCGGGCCAGCCAGGGCGCGCCGTCGAATGCCGTGGTCACCTGTGCGTCAGTCAGCTCCGCCCACAGGCCGTACACCCGATCCGCATACTCCGGCGGAGTTATCCGTCCCGCGGTGATCGCCCGGTCAAGATCCACCGTCTCGGCTTCCAGGCCGAGTTGACGGGAGATCTCGACGGGCGCGGAAGTGCCGTGCAACAACGTGCCGTCAAGATCGAAGAGATGAAGTCTCGCCATGGACCCGAGGCTAGTGGGGAGCGATCACGCCTCCCCAGGGTGGGCGCGGGCAGGCGGTCACGGGCAGGTGTACGGCGGCTTGAGGGCCATGTTTCACGTGAAACGTCCCTCGGCTGTCCAGGGCCTGTGCTGCCGGCTACGGCATGGCCAAAAGCGCGTGCGTCTACCTTGAAAAAGGTGGACGACGAGGGTGCGGGTCGGCAAGCCTGACCTGCGTGCCAACTCCTTCCGTCGCTGCTCTGCCCATTCGCCGACTCACGCCGCGCGATCTCACCGCCTGCGCCGACTTGTCCGAGGACCGGGGGTGGCCGCGCGAGGAACACAAGTGGCGCCTGCTCCTCACCGCCGGGAAGGGCTACGGCATCGACGACCCCGCCGGGGGCCTGGTCGCCGCCTGCGTGATCACGGAGTACGGCCCGAGGGAACGCCCTGAACTCGGCGCGGTCGGCATGGTCCTGGTCGCCGAGCGGCATTCCCGGCAGGGCGTCGGGCGCCGGCTGATGCGGCACATCGTCTCGGCGGCGGGGACGACTCCCCTGACCCTGTACGCGACGCCGTACGGCCATCCGCTCTACGAAGAGCTGGGGTTCAAGACCACGGGACGCTCGGAGATGCTGTCCGGGCTCTTCACAGCGGGCGGGTCCGAACCGCGGGTGGCGACACGGGCGGCCACCGCGGAGGACCTCGGTGCCATCCTCCGGCTGGACGAGGAGGTGTTCGGCGCGGACCGCACCCCGCTCATCACGCGGCTGCCCGCCTTCTCGGACCAGTTGCGCGTCGCCGTGCACGACGGCCGGATCGTGGGGTACGCGGCTGCCTGGCCCAACATGGCCACCCATGTCGTCGGCCCGCTGGTCGCCGACGACACGGAGACGGCGAAGTCCCTCATCGCCTCGCTCGCCGCCCACACCGACCGGCCGCTCCGTACCGACATCGACGTCCGGCACGAACCACTGCGGACCTGGGCGAAGGAACGCGGGCTGGCTTCCGTCGCCATGAACACCGTCATGACCTACGGCATCACGGAGCCGCCGGGAGACTGGACCCGGCGCTTCGCACCGCTGACGGTGGCGGCGGGCTGAGGCTTCTGCGGCGCGGCCAACGCCGGCTCCCCTGGGGGAGCCGGCGTTCCGCGCTGAGCGGGATGCGGTCAGACCAGTGCCTGGACGGCGGTGGTGGCGAAGCCGTGATCCTGGTCGGGCGCGCCGCCGCCGACGCCGATGGCCCCGATCAGCCGGCCGTCGCGCTGGACGGGGACACCGCCCGCGATGAACAGCAGCGGCCGGTCGAGCGCCGTGGGCAGGGTGTGGAAGAGACCGCCGGGCTGGACGGCGTCGACGAGGTCCGCGGTGGGGGTGTTCAGCTGGAGCGCCGTGTAGGCCTTGCGGGTGCTGGTCTCGCCGGAGATCAGCACGGCGCGGTCGTCCCTCCGGAAGGCCAGCAGATGGCCTCCGGCGTCCAGGACGGTGACGCTGACGGTGACCCCGGCGGCCTCGGCGGCACGGCGGGCCTCGGTGATCAGGAGCTCGGCGTCCTGGATGGTCAGGGGGGCGACGGCGGTGGTGCTCATGGCTCTCCTTGGGTGGTGCTGACGTGCGGTGGGAAACACGGAGGGTTCAGTCGTGGACCGGCGTCCGCTGTCCGGCGGGCATGCCGCCGGTGGCCACGGCGCTCGGGGCGCTGTCCCGGCGCTCCAGCGCGGCCGACAGGAAGGCGAGGAGGAGGGCCGACGCGGCGAGGGCGGCACCGACCCAGTTGGGGGAGGTGTAGCCGAAGCCGGCCGCGATCACGATGCCGCCGAGCCAGGCGGACAGGGCGTTGCCGAGGTTGAAGGCGCCGATGTTCACGGCCGAGGCCAGGGTGGGGGCGCCATGCGCCTGGTCAAGGACGCGCTTCTGAAGCGGCGGGACGGTCGCGAAGCCCAGGGCACCGATCAGGGTGATGGTCACGGCGGCCGCGATCTTGCTGTGCGCGGTGAGCGTGAAGAGGACGAGGACCACGGCCAGGGCGCCCAGGGACACGTACAGCATGGGCATCAGGGCGCGGTCGGCGAACTTCCCGCCGATGAGGTTGCCGCCGACCATGCCGAGGCCGAAGAGGACCAGCAGCCAGGTGACAGAGCCGTCGGCGAAGCCGGAGACATGGGTCATCATCGGCGCGATGTAGGTGATGGCGGCGAAGACCCCGCCGAAGCCGAGGACGGTCATCGCCATGGCGAGCAGGACCTGGGTGTTCTTGAACGCCGCCAGTTCGTGCCGCAGGTGCACGCCTTCCTGCTTGGGCAGCTCGGGGACCAGCTTGGCGATCCCGGCCAGGCCGACGACACCGAGGGCGGCGACGACGGCGAAGGTGACGCGCCAGCCGACATGCTGTCCGACCAGGGTTCCGAGCGGGACACCGATCACGTTCGCCACAGTGAGGCCGGTGAACATCATCGCGATGGCCCCGGCCTTCTTGCTCGGGGCGACGAGCTCGGCGGCCACGACCGAGCCGATGCCGAAGAACGCGCCATGGGCGAGGGAGGCGACCACCCGGCCGATCAGCATGACGGTGAAGGAGGGCGCCACGGCGGACAGCAGATTGCCCGCGATGAACAGGCCCATCAGCAGCATCAGCATCCGCTTGCGCGGGATCTTGGTCCCCAGGACGGTCATCAGCGGAGCACCGATCACCACGCCGAGTGCGTAGCCGGACACCAGCAGGCCGGCCGTGGGGATGGAGACCCCGAAGTCGCCCGCGACCTCGGGCAGCAGGCCCATGATCACGAACTCGGTCGTTCCGATTCCGAAGGCCCCGATCGCGAGGGCCAGAAGCGCGAGAGGCATGGGGGAAACCTTCCCAGACGATTGCAGGTGCGCTTTGCCTTCGCTCACAATAGTTGCAGACGCGGGCTATGTGCAAGCGAGGGATATTGCGAACCTGTTCTATCCTTGATTCAGCCGCTCCTGGACGGAGGAACACGCCAATGACAGCGACGGACCCCGCGCTCACCGCTCTCGCTCAGGGCTGGTGCGCCCTCTCCCTGCTGCACGGGAGGATCGAGGCGCACATCGAGCGCGCCCTGCAGGCGCAGCACGATCTGAGCGTGCGCGAGTACTCCCTGCTCGACGTCCTCAGCCGGCAGCACGACGACGAAGGGGGCCATCTGCAGATGAAGCAGGTCGCCGACGCGGTCGTCCTCAGCCAGAGCGCCACCACCCGGCTGGTGACGCGCCTCGAGGACCGCGGCCTCCTGGAGCGCTACCTCTGCCCGACCGACCGACGCGGCATCTACACGAACGTCACCGAGGCGGGACTGCGACTGTTGGAAGAGGCTCGCCCGACCAATGACCTCGCGCTGCGCGAGGCCCTGGACGAGGCGGCCAGGAACCCCGAGCTGGCTCCCCTGGTCCGGGTCGTGGAATCGCTGAACGTGCCCGCATAGGCTGCGAGCATGGGAGATCTTGAAATACGCCCCGCGGTCGCCGACGACATCCCCGCCATCGTCGGCATGCTCGCCGACGACCCGCTGGGTGCCCGGCGCGAGTCACCGGACGACCTGGCGCCCTATCTGAGCGCTCTGGAGCGGCTCAGCGCCGATCCCCACCAGCGGCTGGTCGTCGCCGTGCGCGAGAGCCGGGTCGTCGGCACGCTCCAGCTCACGATCATCCCGGGGCTGTCGAGGCGCGGCGCCACCCGGTCGATCATCGAAGCCGTGCGCATTCACGCCGACGAGCGTGGTGGCGGACTGGGCACCCGGTTCATCGAGTGGGCGATCGACGAATCCCGCCGTGAGGGTTGCCAGTTGGTGCAGCTGACGTCGGACCAGTCCCGGACCGACGCCCACCGCTTCTACGAGCGGCTCGGCTTCACGGCTTCGCACGTGGGCTTCAAGCTCGAGATCTGAACGAGGGTGGGGGGGGGGGGGGGTTGTGGGGAAAAAAACCCCCCCCCCCCCCCCCCCCCCCGGCGCACCCCCCCCCCCCCCCCCGGGCGCCCCCCCCCGCGCCCCGGGACCGC